>NZ_CAJMZE010000020.1:0-123429 GCF_905220235.1 Paraburkholderia sp. J41
AGGCGTTCCGGAGAAGGAACGCCTTTTTTATTTCAGCGCGACGATTAACGCAACTTCTCCGCATAGCGCTTTCGAACCATGCGATTGATGTAGCCATTCAATCCTTGCCCCGCGATTGCCAGGCGTTGCATCTCGGAGACGAACCGCGCACCTGGACTTGCCGCCGTGTACGAATAAATCGAGCCGTCCCCGTACTGCACGGCAATGGCGCCTTCGCTAATTTCATACGCGACGATATTCGAATCGCCGCCCAGATTTTTATAGCGCTCCATGATCCGCAGCCCGCCGTCAATCGCTACGCCGCTTCGAGCACCAGAAGCTGCGCGCCGTCCGCCACTTGATCGCCTACCGCGTAAAGCACTTCGGTCACTTTGCCCGCAGTCGGCGCGCCGATCGTATGCTCCATCTTCATCGCTTCCATGACGATGAGCGGCGCGCCCTTTTCGACGACCGCGCCCGGCTCGACCAGCACGGCGACCACCTTGCCCGGCATCGGCGCGGTCAGACGGCCTTCGCCATGCTCGGCGTCGGCGGCATGCGCGAGCAGGTTCTGCCATTCGAAAGCCATGGCCGCGCCAAGGCAGAATACATGGAACACGTCGCCGTCCGCGAACACGTTGCCCGTTACGCGCGTTTCGCCGAGGGTCGCGCCGAATTCGCCCGCCCGCGCGCCGCGCCACCACGCATAACGATCCGCCTGCCCCGAAAACGCGAGCGTTTGCTCGCCTTTATCGTGCGTGAACACCGAGGTCAATGCGGCGTCTGTCGCCATGTCGCGCCACGTAAAAGTTTGCGCGAAGCCGCTATTCAGGCGCCAATGCGCCAACGCCTGCCACGGCGAAGCGCTGGCCGTGGCGGCCCCTTCCCGCGCCAGCAGCGCGGCGCATGCGAGCGCAAGCGCTTCGCGAACCGGTTGCTTGCGCGGCGCGAACAGCGCGTCGTGATGACGCTCGATCAAACCGGTATCGAGATCGGCATGGGCAAACGGTTCGCCATTCACGAGCCGATGCAAAAACTCCACGTTCGTATGCGGCCCGACCACCTCGCATTGTTCGAGCGCGCGCGACATGCGAGCGAGCGCTTCCTCGCGCGAAGCGCCATGCACGATGAGCTTCGCGATCATCGGATCGTAAAACGGCGTGATGGTATCGCCTTCGCGCACGCCGCTGTCGATGCGCACCGTGGCGCGCTGCGCGGCATTCGCGCCTTCACCGATGCGAAACTCCACGCCCTCGGGCATGCGCAAATGCTTGAGCGTGCCCGTGGAAGGCAGGAACCCGCGCGCGGGATTTTCCGCGTAAATGCGCGCTTCCAGCGCATGACCCGTTACGCTCAGTTGCGACTGTTCGAGCGGCAACGGCTCGCCCGCCGCCACGCGCAACTGCCATTCGACGAGATCCAGCCCCGTGATCATTTCCGTGACCGGATGCTCGACCTGCAAGCGCGTATTCATCTCCATGAAGTAGAAGTCCGTGCCCGTCATGATGAATTCGACGGTGCCCGCGCCCACGTACTGCACGGCGCGCGCGGCGGCCACGGCGGCCCCGCCCATCGCGCGGCGCACGTCGTCGGCAAGCCCCGGCGCGGGCGCTTCTTCCAGCACTTTCTGATGACGGCGCTGCACCGAGCAGTCACGATCGAACAGGTACACGGCGTTGCCATGCCGGTCGGCGAACACCTGCACTTCGACGTGACGCGGACGCGCGAGGTACTTCTCGATCAGCACGCGGTCGTTGCCGAAGCTGCTCGCCGCTTCGCGCTTGCACGACGCGAGCGCCGCCGTGAAGTCGTCGCTGCGCTCCACCACGCGCATGCCCTTGCCGCCACCGCCCGCGCTCGCCTTCAACAGCACGGGATACCCCATGGCGTCGGCTTCGCGTTGCAGCAGCGCGGCGTCCTGGTCGTCGCCGTGATAGCCCGGCACGAGCGGCACCGCCGCCGCGTGCATCAGCGCTTTCGCCGCGGCTTTCGATCCCATCGCGGCAATGGCGTCCACCGGCGGGCCGATAAAGACGATGCCTGCCGCTTCGCACGCGCGCGCGAAATCTTCGTTCTCCGAAAGAAAGCCGTAGCCCGGATGAATGGCCTGAGCCCCGGTCGCGCGCGCGGCTTCGATGATGCGTTCGATGCGCAAGTAACTTTGCGCGGCGGCCGCCTCGCCGATACGCACGGCTTCGTCGCAATAGGCAACGTGTTTGGCGTTCGCGTCGGCGTCCGAATAAACGGCCACGCTCCCGATGCCGAGCCGACGGCACGTAGCGGCAACCCGGCAGGCGATTTCGCCGCGATTGGCGATGAGAATCTTGTTGAACATGAGCGCTCTCGTTAGTGATTCGTGCGCCAGTTCGGCGCGCGCTTTTCGAGGAACGACGACACGCCTTCGCGCCCTTCGTCGCTGGCACGAATGCGTGCGATGCGTGCGGCGGTATCTTCAATCAGGGCTTCGTCGATCGTTTCGCTCGCGATGTCTTGCACGAGCTGCTTGCATTCGCGCACTGCGTTCGGGCTGTTGGCGCACAGCGTTTCGGCAATGCGCTGCACGGTGGCGTCCAGCGCCTGCGCGCTTACCGCTTCGCTCACGAGCCCCAGGCGCCATGCCGTTGCGCAGTCGAACGCTTCGGCCGTGACGAAGTAGCGGCGCGACGCCTGCTCGCCCAATGCGCGAATCACATACGGCGCGATGGTCGCGGGCATCAGACCGAGGCGCGCTTCCGAAAGGCAAAAATTCACCGTTTCCGCGGCCACGACGATATCGGCGGCGCACACGAGGCCCATGCCGCCCGCGTAAGCGTCGCCATGCACGCGCGCGATCACCGGCTTCGGGCAGCGATGGATCGCGGCGAGCATACGCGCGAGACGCATGGCGTCGGCGCGATTTTCGTCGTCCGAATAACCGGCCATCTTGCGCATCCAGTTCAAATCCGCGCCCGCGCAAAAAGCCTTGCCGTTGCCCGCGAGCACGATCGCACGCACGTCGTCGCGCGCGCCGAGCGACGTGAACGCGGCCGTCAATTCGGCGATCATCGTTTCGTTGAACGCGTTGCGCACGTCGGGCCGATCGAGCGTAACGGTGGCCACGTGTCCCGCGATTTCCACAGTGAGCGTTTCGTAGTGCATCGCTTTTTCCTCGCGCTTACATGCGGAACACGCCAAAGCGCGTATCGTCGATCGGCGCATTCATCGCGGCCGACAAACCGAGCCCGAGCACGTCGCGCGTTTGCGCGGGGTCGATCACGCCGTCGTCCCAAAGGCGCGCGCTCGCGTAGTACGGATGACCCTGGCGTTCGTATTGATCGCGAATGGGCTGCTTGAACGCGTCTTCTTCCTCGGCGCTCCAGGCGCCGCCCTTCGCTTCGATGCCGTCGCGGCGCACCGTGGCAAGCACCGAAGCGGCCTGCTCGCCGCCCATCACCGAAATGCGCGCGTTGGGCCACATCCACAGGAAACGCGGCGAATACGCGCGCCCGCACATGCCGTAATTGCCCGCGCCAAACGACCCGCCGATGATGACCGTGAACTTGGGCACCTTGGCCGTGGCCACGGCCGTGACCATCTTCGCGCCGTTGCGCGCGATGCCTTCGTTTTCGTACTTGCGGCCCACCATGAAACCGGTGATGTTCTGCAAGAACACGAGGGGAATCTTGCGCTGTGCGCAGAGTTCGATGAAGTGCGCGCCCTTCAACGCCGATTCGGAAAACAGAATGCCGTTGTTGGCGACGATGCCGACGGGATGGCCCCAGATATGCGCGAAACCCGTAACCAGCGTGGTGCCGTAACGCGCCTTGAATTCGTCGAACGCCGAGTCGTCGACAATGCGCGCGATCACTTCGCGCACGTCGAACGGCTTGCGCGTATCCACGGGAATCACGCCGTACAGGCTTTGCGCGTCATAACGCGGCGGCAGCGGTTCTTTCAACGCGAGCGGCGGCGTCTTGACCCGATTGAGATTGCCGACGATCGAACGCGCAATGGCCAGCGCGTGCGCGTCGTTTTGCGCGAGATGATCGACCACGCCCGAGAGACGCGTATGCACGTCGCCGCCGCCCAGGTCTTCGGCGCTCACTTCCTCGCCGGTGGCCGCTTTCACCAACGGCGGGCCGCCGAGAAAGATCGTGCCTTGATTCTTCACGATGATGGATTCGTCGCTCATGGCGGGCACATACGCGCCGCCCGCCGTACACGAGCCCATCACCACGGCAATCTGCGGAATGCCTTGCGCGGAGAGATTTGCCTGGTTGTAGAAAATGCGGCCGAAGTGATCGCGGTCGGGAAACACCTCGTCCTGATTCGGCAAATTCGCGCCGCCCGAATCGACCAGGTACACGCAAGGCAAGCGGTTTTCCTGCGCGATTTCCTGCGCGCGCACATGTTTCTTCACCGTGACGGGATAGTACGTGCCGCCCTTCACGGTGGCGTCGTTGCAAACGATCACGCACTCCTGGCCCGCAATGCGGCCAATGCCGGTGACAATGCCCGCGCCCGGCGCGTCGTCGTTGTACATGCCGTAGGCCGCGAGTTGCGAAAACTCCAGAAACGGCGTGCCCGGATCGAGCAATTGTGCAATGCGCTCGCGCGGCAGCAGCTTGCCGCGCGCCAGATGCTTGCCGCGCGCCGCCTCGCCGCCGCCCAGCGAAAGCTTCTGGATCTTCTCGCGCAAATCCGCGACCAGTGCGTCGAGCGCCGCGGCATTCGCCTTGAATTCTTCCGAGCGCGGATTGAGCTTCGATTCGATGATCGGCATCCTGCCTTCTCCCTTGAAGCGGAAATAGTTAGGATTACATCGTTTCCGCGAACAGCTCGCGGCCGATCAGCATGCGGCGAATCTCGCTCGTGCCCGCGCCGATTTCATAGAGCTTCGCGTCGCGCCACAAACGGCCCACCGGATACTCGTTGATATAACCGTTGCCGCCCAGAATCTGAATCGCCTCGCCCGCCATCCACGTGGCTTTTTCAGCGGTGTAGAGAATCACGCCGGCGCAATCCTTGCGCACCTGGCGCACGTGTTCCGCGCCGAGCGTGTCGAGTTGACGGCCCACCGCGTAGAGATACGCGCGGCACGCCTGGAACGTGGTGTAAAGGTCGGCGACCTTGCCTTGAATAAGCTGGAATTCGCCGATGGCCTGACCGAACTGCTTGCGGTCGTGAATATAAGGCACGACGTTATCCATCACGGCGGCCATGATGCCCGTGGGGCCGCCCGCGAGCACGGCGCGCTCGTAGTCGAGGCCGCTCATCAGCACTTTCACGCCACCGTTGAGTTGGCCGAGAATGTTTTCTTCCGGCACTTCCACGTCCTGAAACACCAGCTCGCCCGTATGCGAACCGCGCATGCCGAGCTTGTCCAGCTTTTGCGCCACCGAAAAGCCCTTCATGCCCTTTTCGACGATGAACGCCGTCATGCCGCGCGGGCCGGCCTGCGGATCGGTTTTCGCGTAGACCACGAGCGTGTCGCAGTCGGGGCCGTTGGTGATCCACATTTTCGTGCCGTTGAGCACGTAACGATCGCCTTTCTTTTCGGCGCGCAGCTTCATGCTCACGACGTCGGAACCCGCATTCGGCTCGCTCATGGCAAGCGCGCCGACGTGCTCGCCGGAAACGAGTTTAGGTAGATATTTCTGCTTCTGTGCCTGCGTACCATTGCGGTGAATCTGGTTCACGCAAAGATTCGAATGCGCGCCGTACGAAAGCCCCACGGAAGCCGATGCGCGCGAGATTTCCTCCATCGCCACCATGTGCGCCGTGTAGCCCATGTTCGCGCCGCCGTATTCCTCGGAAACGGTCATGCCGAGCACGCCCAGCTCGCCGAACTTGCGCCACAGGTCCATGGGGAACTGGTCCGTGCGGTCGATTTCCGCCGCGCGCGGCGCGATTTCCCTGGCAGCGAAACCCGCGATGCTGTCGCGCAGCATTTCGACTTCTTCGCCAAGCGGGAACTGCAAACCGGGTGCGTTGCTCATTCTTGTCTCCATGGAATCTGTCGCGCTCATGGCGCACGATGAACGCCATTTCACGCCACATTTACGTAAACGTCAATAGGCGTTTCTGAGTAACGCTCAAATCGGCTTGATAACGCAAAAAACCTTGAATTTACGCGCTTCCAGCAAGCATAATTCGGCTTACCTCGCTGCAAGTTGAATCGAACTCAAATGTCTACCCTTCCCGCCCAGAAAGCCGTTCTACCCGCGTCGCGCCGCCAGCCGGCCGGGCGCAAGTCGCAGCAGCGCGTGCGCGAAATTCTGGAAGCGGGTCGCGAAGTGTTCTCCGAAAAGGGCTACGCGCGCGCCACCACGGCCGAAATCGCGCAGCGCCTGGGCATTTCCGAAGCCACGGTGTTCAGCTACTTTCGGGGCAAGCGCGAGTTGTGCGCGCGCGTGATCGGCGACTGGTATGACGAATCCATTGCCGCGATCGAAGGCGGTCTGCCGCGCGACGGCACGGTGCGCCAGCAGTTCGGTTTCATCGTGCGCATGCATCTGCAACTGATGCTGGAAAGCGGCACCGGCATTTGCGAACTGGTGCTGTCGGAAGGGCGCACGCGGCATCATGAATTGAGCGAGGCGCTCATCGAAATGCAGCGCCGCTATACGGCGCCGCTCATGCGCGTGCTCGCGCGCGGTCAGGAGAACGGGCAAATTCGCAAGGATCTGCCGCTGCGGCTGCTGCGCTCGCTCGTGTTCGGGCCGATGGAGCACGTGCTGTGGGACGCAACGCTCGCAAATCGCCGCACGGATATCGACGCCACCGCCGAGCGACTGGCCGACGCGCTGTGGTCGGCGTTACAGCCGCCGCAACTCGAGCTTGCGGCGCTTGCGCAGTTCAGCCAGGACGTGGGCGAAGCGCTGCGCCGGCTCGAACGCGAGCGCGGCGCGGCGGCAAAGACACCGGAAAAACGCTAAAAAATCGCAGAAAAAGCGTGGAAAAAGCTTCAGGAAATCGCGGAAAAAGCGCGGAAAAAGCGTCAGGAAATCGCGGCTTCCTCGGCCACGCGCGCGCATATTGCCGCGGGCTCGAATAGCATCACCGTGCCTTGTCCCGGCAACTCCACCGCTTCGCGCATGTCGTTGCGCACATGCGAACCCTCGCCGCGCGTGAGCATGGAAGGCACGGCCATCTGCGCCGCGCCATTGAGCGTGACGATATCCTCGACTGAATCGACAAGGAGTCCGTACTTTTCGCTCTCGTACTCGACGATCAGGATCTTTGCCCGCGCGAGATCGTCGTAAGGCGGCATCGCATACATCGCGCGCACGTCGATCACCGTCACCAGCGTGCCGCGCAAGTTCAGCACGCCGCGTACGAATGCGGGCAAGCCGGGCGTAGGCACGATGTCGTCGCGGTATTCGATCACCTCGCGCAACTGCGCGATACGCACGCCGACCAATTGCCCGATCCGGAACGTCACCAGCGTTTGCCGCGTGCGCGCGCCGCGCTGCTGCGCCGCGTCCGCCTTCGCGGCCACGTTGCGATACAACTCGCGATGCCCGGCGGCAACGGCCGCAATGCGCGCGTTGCCGAACAACGCGTCCGCATTCAGCAGCAGCACGCCCGCGCGCGTGGCGGAGGCGAGATAGCCCGAGAACAGCGTGCGTTGCGCATTGCCGCCATACGTGGGCATGGGCAGCAGGTCTTCGTCGCGATACGCCACAATGCTCGCCACCTCGTCCACGAGCAAGCCGAAATGCCGGTCGTCGCGGTGCAGGATCACGATGCGGCGATCCTCGGCGCGCGTCTCCTGATCGTCCGCAGGCGTGAATCCCAGAAACCCGCCGAAGTCGAGCACCGGCACCGTCACGCCGCGCAGATTGAGCATGCCGATACATACGTCGTCGGCGAGCGGCGACTGCTGCAACGGCGGCACGCGAATGATTTCCTGGATCGCGCCCATCGGCAATGCGAGCGCCGTCGCGCCCACCTTGAACGACACGTTCTTGTGCTGCGCGCCTGGCGTGCGGCGCGCGGCAACGCGCGGCGCGGCCTGCGCAAGCTGCGGCATGTCGCGCAAGTTCAGCAGCACGGCGGGCGCGAGCACTTGCAGGATGCGCTGGCCCTCGTCGAGCTTGAGCACCGCGCCAATCGCGGAAGGCGCGCCGCCTTCCGGCACTTCGAGCGTGACGATCTGCTCGCGCGGCACGCGCAGAATTTCGCCCGTTGCATCGAATTGCAAGCCAATGCGCGCGCCGCCCGTTTCGACGATCGCGACCTTGCGCGCCGTGGCGGCGCTGGGGGCGTCGAGACGCAGTAGCTGACGCAGATCGACCACCGGAATCAGCGTTCCGCGCAGATTGAACAGGCCGAGCAAGTACGCAGGCGCGAGCGGCACGGGCGTCAGCGTTTCGGGGTGATTCACCACTTCCTGAAGGGCGGCCACCGGCAACGCCAGTTCCGAGCCGGCCAGATGAAACGATCCGTATAGTTCGACGTTCGCGCCGGCTGCGGAAGTACGCAAGCTCATCTCGTGGCTCCTTTCAGGACGAACGCGGCATGGCGCGCTGCTGCTGCGCCGGGCGCGAAAAATGGCGCACGGCGTAATGATGCTGCGCGCAGTCGATGGTCAGCTGGCGCCCGCATTCGCCGCCCACGTCGACATGCACGACCTTCAGGCGCGCGTCAGCGAGCAATTGCTTAGCCATCCTTACGTTCAAGTCGCCGATGGGTTCGTGCAGGCTCGTGCGGTGATGCATCATGTTCGCGCCGCCCGCGAGCACCGCTTCGATCTCGCCCGCGGGCGCATCGTTCGCACGCATCATCGCGAGCAATTTGGGCAGCGCTTCGACCACATATTTCGCCCCGTTGCCGGCCTGCTGCACGGCAGCGCCCGCGGCCCGCGCCGTTCCGGCCGGCCCGGGCAACAGGCAATGCGCGAGGCCGTACGTTGCGCGCGAGCGCCACAGCAAGCCGATGCCGACGCACGAGCCCAATGTCGCGCGAAGAATTTTCGCTTCTTCGCCGCTGCTCACGGCAAGCTCGCACATGCGCACTTGCACGTCACGCTGGTAGCTCATGCTTGCGCTCCAGGTTGCCGCTCCAGGTTGCGATAGATGAGCGGCTGCTCGAACGCGAATCCGTCGGCCACGCGGCTCAGCGACTCCGACTCGCCGACGATCAGCACCGCGCCCGGCCGCATCGCGCGGCGCACGTTGGCAAGCACCGCCTTCTGGCCTTCCAGATCGAAATAGATCAGCACGTTGCGCAACAGCACCAGATCGAACTGGCCGAGTTCGCGCGGCACGTCATAGAGGTTATGCCGGCGAAAGCTCACGTGCGCGCGCAATGGCTCGGTTACGGCGATACCGTTCGCGTCGCTGCGAAAGTACTTCTGCACCAGTTCGGGCCGCTGCTGGCGCAAGCCTTCCATGCTGCGGCCAACGTAATGCCCGGCACGCGCGTTCGCGAGAATGCCGTCTGAAATGTCGGTGCCGACGATCGCGTAACGCATCGCGGGATGCCGCGCTCGAAACTCTTCGCAGAGCATGGCCGTGCTCCACGCTTCCTCGCCGCTCGACGCCGCCGCCGACCACACGCGCAAGGTTTCGCCCGCGCGATTGGCGGCCCAATGCGGCAAGAAATCGCGAGCGAGATAATCCCAGATGCGCGGCGTGCGAAAGAACGAAGTTTCGTTCGTCGTGACCAGGTCGACGAAATCGCGCACTTCTTCGGCGCTCGTGGCGAGCACGCGCAAGTAATCGCCGTAATCGGGCAGGCCCAGCGTCATGATGCGGCGGCGCAAACGGCCCTTGAGCATGACCCATTTACGCTCGTTCATGGCAATGCCGGTATGCCGGCGCACCTGCTCGAACAACGCGCGGCGCACCGTCAAATCAGCGTCGTTGTCGATATCCACTGCGGTTCTCCGAGCGTCACACCACGAAGCGCGCCACCGTGGTGTCGAGCCCTTCCGCGCCGCCCTTGAGGACCGCCGCCGCGCGCGCGATGGTATCGCACGCGCCCGCCGATTTTTCGGTCTCCTCAGCAACTTGCTGGATTGCCGCGCTCACTTCGCGGGCGGCAATCAGTTGCTCGTCGGCGCCGCAGGAAATCTCGGAGATTGCCTGCGTCGTGCGGCTCACGCCTGCGAGAATGCGCTCGAACGCCTCGCCTGCCTGCTTCGAAATTTCGCTGCCTTGCGCCACGCGCTTGACCGACTCGTTGATGAGCTTCGAAATTTCCTTGGTGGCCTGCGAGGAACGCTCGGCAAGCTTGCGCACTTCGTCGGCCACCACGGAGAAGCCAAGGCCGTGTTCGCCCGCGCGCGCCGCCTCGATCGCGGCGTTGAACGCGAGCAGATTCGTCTGGCTCGCGATCTCGCCAATCACCTTGATGATCTCGCCGATGTCTTCCGACGAACGGTTGATGAGTTCCATCGACTCGATCGAGCGCGTCACGGCTTTCGCGCCGCGTTCCGCTTCCACCTGCGTATCTTTGGCGAGTTGGTCGGCGCCGCGCGAGTTGTCCGCGATCGAATTGATCGAAGCGGTGAGTTCCTCGATCGACGCGTTCATTTCCTCGACGGTCGCGCCCAGCAACTGCGCGCCGCTCGCCACCGTATCGGCGCGCGCGGCAATGTCTTGCGAGGAGTCCTTGAAGGTGCCCGCCGAGTCCACGACTTTGCCGATCACGCTCGCGAGATCGCTCATCATGCCCTTGATGCCGGCCGCGAGCTGGTCGATAGGATCGCTGCCGTTCGCCTCCACTTCGCCAGTGAGGTCGCCGGCCGCCGCGCGATTGACGACCGCGAGCAGCTTTTCGACCTTGCGTTGATCCTCTGCGGCGCGACGCTTCACGCTTTCTTCGAGTTCGACTTGCGCGGTGACGTCGTTGGCGAACTTGATGACTTTATAGAGGCGCCCGTTCACGTCGAAGATCGGGTTGTACGTCGCCTGAATCCACACCACGCGCCCGCCCTTGCCGATGCGCTTGTAACGCCCCGCGTCGAATTCGCCGCGATTGAGCTTGGCCCAAAACTCGCGGTACTCGAGGCTTGCCGTGTAGGCTTCCTCGCAAAACATGCGGTGATGCTTGCCGAGAATTTCCTCGAGCCGATAACCGAGCGTGTCGAGGAAGTTTTGATTCGCGTGCAGCACGATGCCGGCCGTATCGAATTCGATCACGGCCTGCGCCTTGTCGATGGCGCGCAACCGTCCTTCGTATTCGGCGTGCTGCGCCTTGATGGCGGTGACGTCGGTGGCGAACTTGATGATCTTGTAGGGACGGCCGTCCGCGCCCAGCACGGGGTTATACGATGCGTTGATCCAGATTTCGCGCCCGTTGCGGCCGAGGCGCCGGTATTCGCCGCGATCGTACTCGCCGCGCGCGAGACGCTCCCAGAAGTTGCGATAGGCGTCGGTCTGCGCGTAATCGGGATCGCAAAACATTCGATGATGCTTGCCGCGCACTTCTTCGATCGTATAACCGACCGTGGCGAGAAAATTTTCGTTGGCGTTGAGAATATTGCCCTGGAGATCGAATTCGATTACTGCCTGAACACGGTGCAATGCCGCGCTAATGGCGCTCAATTCGTCCAGGTCTTGCGGACTGACCAGCGTCGAATGTTCCATTGTCTTTCCCTCGCTTTTCGTTGCGCGTGCGAAATCGCTACGGCTTCCGGCTTTGCCGCCGGCCATGCGCCGGCAGTTCTCTCAGGTATTTATTCGAGGCGTTCCGTGACTGCCTTCGTACTCGGTCCTGCCCGCGCCGAAAGCGCCGCAAGCCCTGCTTTTGCGTGCTTTGGCGCGTCTTTCGAAAGCGTCCTACTTGCGTGATAACGGCGGCGGGGCAGCCGACTTTAGCGCGGGTTTCCCCTTACGCAATTTTTTTCATTCGGACCTGCCGCGGGTCATGAGCATTGCATGGCAATTTAATTTAATTAAATGGCGTTCAATGCAAACATTTCCGCGCATGAATGGCGTTCATTCATAAGCCATAAAAAAAGCGCACTTTTGAGTGCGCCTTTTATGCGGAATAGCAGTTTTTATCCGATTAATTGCTCGTGTAGGCGACGTATGGACCGGTTCGCCCGCCAGCCGACTGCGCACCCTCGATGCCGTAATACACGCGCCGCCCGTAGAAGAACGGCAAGCCTAGATCGACCATCTGGCCGATGTAGCCCGCGAGGTTGCTGAACGCGTGGTTGCCGGAATTGATCAGCGAAACGGCATTGGCAAAGCGCACCGTCACCTTCGCGCTCGCGTTCGCGAGATCGCTGATCGTGATGTCGCGCGTCCACTCGCCCGGCGGCGCGTAAAAGCCGGCCCACTGTGTGATCGTGCGGTCGTCGAAGTTCGTGGAGTTCGAACCGGAGTCGATGAAGGCCAACACCGACGCGCCGCCGTTGTAGCTGCCCTGGAAATCGCCCCAGCGGTCCGTGGCGAGTAGGGTGGTGGACGCGCTGCTCAACGAGTTGTTCGCCTGCGTTCCCACGCCGAAGGTCAGCGTGCCGCTTGCGGTGCGCGCGCCGCTGGAGGAAATGGCCGGCATTTCCACGATCACGCCGTTGTTGTCCACCGGGAAAAGCGAGACCGGATTCGTCACCTGCTTGACGAGCGGAACGGCCACCGGCGTGGCGGGTTTCGCATCGACGTAATAAGCGCCTTCGATTGCCGCCGCCGCGCAGGACGTGCCGCAGTCGTATTGCGCGGTGCCGATGCCGAGAATGCCATTCGCGCCAAGCACGGAGGGCGAGCTGAGCGGCACGTTGTAGGCGCAGCTTTGCGGCTTGTCCGACACCACGGCGGGGTCCGTCATCACATGGATCGGCACGGCGGCGGCCACTTCGCGCGAGAGCTTGACGTCGGCGGTGCGCAGGCTGCCCCATATGTGCCCCGAGGCGAAGCTGGCGCAGACGGCCAGGTTCTTGCCGCTCGCGGCATCGGTCTGAATGGGCAGCGCCGCGAGCGTTGCGGGGGGAATCGCCGAGGCGTAGAGGCGCAAGCCAAACGAGCCGGTGTCGAGCAGCACGTTGTCGATGGTCGAACATTTCGCTTGCGCGCCGCTGTTCGGCTGGCAGATCGTCACGCTCACCAGCGGGAAGTTGACTACGCTCGACGCCGGCGAAACCAGCACGGGCACCGTATTGCCAAGGTCGGCCGACGCGCCGCCGCCCGTATTCGCACCGTTGCCGGAATTGGTCGACCCCGACGAGCCGGAGCCGCTCGAACCCGAACCGCCCGTTCCGGCGCTCGAACCGCCCGAGGTGCCCGAGCCGGAGGCGCCGCCCGAACCGGCATTGGCGCCGTTTGAACCGGAGCCGTTTGAACCGGAGCCGTTTGTGTTGGAGCCGTTCGAATTGCCACCGTTCGAATTCGAGCCGTTCGAAGCGGAGCCGCCAGTGCCTGCCCCGCTCGAATCGGCGCCTCCGGAAGTCGCCGCGCCGCCGCCTGAATTGCCCGATCCGGCCGCGCTCGATTCCGACGCCCCCGAACCGGACGACGCCGTTCCGCCGCCGCCCGCCGCCGCCGCGGAGCCATTCGAGCCATCCGAACCATTCGACGCGTTCCCCGAGCTGCCGCCGCCGTCGCTGCCCTTGCTCCCCGCCCCGTTGTTCTGTACGTTCGCCCCGCCGTTCGACGCCGCAGGCGCGCCATCGTCGCCGCCACCGCCGCCGCATGCCGCCAGCACCAAGCTCAGCATGAGCGCGGAAACCACCGTTAGTTTCTTCATCGACATTCCCCGCTTATCGGATCTGATCTGCACTCACGCCCTGCGGCAGCGCGCGCGGCAGCCACGCGCGCCCCACAAGCGCACCCATGTGACCGCCCGATTCGACGACGAGATCGTCCGCGTGCATCGAAACCGGCCCGGCGCCGCCGCCGCGCGTCGCCCGCGCATTCGCGAGTCCCTGTTGCCACGCGGGGAAATAGCTGCCCAGCAGCGACTGAAGCGAGCCCATGCTCGGGCCGTTCCAGGCCACGCCGAACACAACCCCCTTCGCATCGAGGTATTCGCGGACCACGGTTCCGTTGGCGAGCGTCGCCGTGCTCACCGTGTAGGCCGCCGCCGCGCCCTTGCCCGCCGCCATCACGCGCTGGTCCGGCACGGTACGCAGGCCGTGGTAGGTGGGCGCGCCGCCCAACGCGGCCCACGCCGGCGACGCCGCCAGCACCGCGAGAGCGAGCGCACCCGTAAGATTTTTCTTCATGTTGTAGTCCTAACTAATTTTTGAGGGCTGGCAAGCAACGACTCGTCAGCGATATAGCGCTGAAAGTCTATTTCAAGCTGGCGGAAGGCCTACGGCGACAAAGTGGAAATGACTTTTCGAGGATGCCCGGCGTTGCGATGCGGCGAACCGCGCGCCGGACTTCAATGTCCAATTGTTACAAGCGATGCGGGGATGAATCGAGCACGTTGGGGCGCGTTCGCGGAGAATGCGCGCCGAAAGCGCGCTATTCACGACCGATAGGCACTGGCGCCGCGTCGGGCACGCGGCATGTGCAACGTTTCTGTAACAACTCGAAAAAACGGTGGAAATCGCGTAATTGCAATGATTCCCGCGATGTCATAGCGTTCGGGAATCCGCTGGCGTGCGACGTCGCCGCCAGTCTTTCCGTCTCTGGAGATCGTTGTGAGAAGGTCGAAACTCTTCCTTGGGGCCGCTGCGGCCGCCATTGTGTGTGCGAGCGGCGCGGCGCATGCGGCGCACGTCGGCGTCTTCATCGGCGGCGGCGTGCCGTATTACTATCCGGTCGCGCCGGTGCCTTACTACTACGCGCCGCCGCCCGTGATCGTCGCGCCGCCGCCGGAGCAGCCCGAATACATCGAGCAAGGCCAGCCGCAAGGCGTCGCGCCGGACGAACAGTCGCAAGAGCAATCCGATACGCCGCCGGGCGTCGCGCCCGGCAACGACAGCGGCGACACCTGGTATTACTGCAACGCCTCCAAAACTTACTATCCCTACGTGAAGCAATGCTCGTCGGGCTGGCGCGCGGTGCCGGCCCAGGCAGCGCCTTCGAACTGAACACCTTGACGATATCGAGTCGCACATGAAATCCACTTATCTCGCGCTGCTCGCCACGGCGGGCCTCCTGAGCGCGTGCGCGGTCGTTCCGCAAGGTCCGAGCGTGATGGCGCTGCCGGGCACGGGCAAGACCTTCGACCAGTTCCGCAACGACGACTACAACTGCCGCCAGTTCGCGTTCCAGCAAACCGGCGGCGTGGACGCCAACCAGGCCGCCACCAATGCGGGCGTCGGCAGCGCGGTGGTCGGCACGGCGCTGGGTGCGGCCGCGGGTGCGGCGTTCGGCGGGGGCCAGGGCGCGGCCATCGGCGCGGGCGCGGGTCTGCTCGCGGGCAGCGCGGTCGGCATGGGCAACGCGCAAGGCACGGCCTACGACGTGCAGCGCCGCTATGACTACGCCTATCTCCAGTGCATGTACGCGAACGGCAACCGCGTGCCGGCGCCGGGCCGCATGGCCACCCAGCAGCCGTACCAGACGTATCAGACCGCGCCGCAGCAACAGCGCTATCTGCCGCCGCCTCCGCCGGGATCGCCGCCGCCTCCCGGCGCATATTGATCGAACGCACCAAGGCAAACGAGGCGGGCACGCATGCCCGCCTCGTTTTTTATCGGCGCAATCGGTTAGTGATCCGAATCGAACGAAACGCGGCGCACGTCGCCCGTGGCCGGGTCGATCAACGTGACTTGCGGCGCGGCGCCGCCGCTTTTCGCTTTCGCTTCGAGCAGCGGTTGCAGCACCGGCGCCATCGACTTCAGCAACTGCACCGAAAGCGCGCTCGTGAACGTATAGCGCGCGGCGTAGGGCTCGTGTACCCACGCGGTGAGCGTGCCGTAAAAGCGGTCGCCGATCACGAACACGAAGGTTGCGCTGCGATTCACCTTGCGCGATTCGATGAGGCGCGCGCCCGGCGCATAGACGTTGAAGCGCTGGTCGCCGGTGCCGGTCTTGCCGTACACGGGCAGCGACTTGCCGTCGGCGAACGTCATGCCGTCGGCGAGACGCTTGGCCGTGCCGCCCTCCACCACCGAAGTCAGCAGCTCGCGCGCAACCCGCGCGATCTCCGGAGAAATGAGCGCTTGCGGCGGCGTGGCCGCATGCACGAAACGCGTTTCATAGGGCGTGCCGCGCGCGAAGTCGATCGACTCGAAACTATGCGTCGGCAGCTTTTCGCCGTCGCTCGAAATCAGGCCGATGAGTTGCGCGAGCGCCGCCGGCCGGTCGCCCGACGCGCCGATCGCCGCGCCATACGAAGGCGTGATGCTGTCGAACGGATAGCCGAGCGCGCGCCACGACTGGCCGATCGCATCGTAGGCGCGCAGTTCGATCATATGCCGGATGCGCCGGTCCTGAGTGGCGTGATACTTCGTCTTGAACAGCCACTTGTAGGTATAAAGGCGCGTGTCGCGGCTCGCCTGCCGCACTTGGTCGAGCGTGGCGTCGGGATGCGACCGCAGGTAATTGAGCAGCCACAATTCGAGCGGATGCACACCCGCGATATAACCGCGATCGTTGAGATTGAAGTTGCCGATGGCGTACTTGTCGTAATACTTCGCCAGGTCGTCGCTGTCGAGCCATTCGAACTTCGTGTTCTTCAACTGCGCGCGCATCTGCGCGTCGAACCACGGGCGCGCGCCGTTCGGGTCCACGCTGCGCAGCACGGTCGCAATGCGCGCCGGCCCCTTGCGCGTGTGCGCAAGCAGTATGGCGAGCGCTTCGTCGTTGCTCTTGCCTCGATAACGCGCGTAAAAGCGTTTCATATAAACCTGGCTCTCCGCATCGGCGAACTGCGTGAGAAAACGCTGGCGTACCGCGGGATCGTCGAGCCACTGCTGCGGCGGCCCTGACGTCCGAATCATTTCGTAGTGGACGATATCGCGCATCAGGCGCACGAACTCGAGATTCACCGAATGCTGGAACGCGCGGCGCACGGTGAGGATCTGTCCGTTGTCGCTCGATTCGAAATTATTGAAGCTCTGCGCGCCGCCGCCCGTGTAGAACGTTTCGCCGGGACTCGCCGAATATTTGCGCTCCACGGCCGCTTCGAGCATTGCGGGCAGCGAGCGGTCGGGCGTTTTGGCGAGGTAGTCGAGCGCCCAGCGCGAGAGCGCGTCGCTCGGGTCGGTTTGCGCAAGCGCGGCACGCAGCGTTTTCGTGTCGTCGTTCGCGTACTTCGCGTGCAAGGCGCTCACGATCTGCAAATACGTCACGATGGTGCGCAGCTTCGCCGTGGAGCCGAGATTCAAGCGCGCGCCCGAGTTGATGTCGAACGGCTGATTCACGCTGTCGGTCTGCACGCGCACGAGGTTTTCGCCGTTGCGGCGCTCGAACAGCGTGAAGCTGTATGCGATCTTCGAAGGATCGTCGGCGGGCTTGAGCATTTCGAAGCCCACCAGACCCGCCGCGCGCGCGCCGTCTTTGGTCGCGGCGTCGGCGAGGCGGTCGCTCACGGCTTGCTGCACGCTGTCGTCGAGCGTGGCGGTCGCGGTCATGTCGAGGCGATCGAGGTCGTAGAGCGTCTTGAGGCCGAGCGCCTGCATCAGTTGCGTGCGCAACGTAAGCACGGCCTTGCGTTCGACATACGATGCCGGCGCAACCGGCGCGGCCTTCGAGCGGTCGAGCACGAGCTGCGCCGAAAGCGCCGCGTCGCGCAGCGCGGGCGCGATCACGCCGTTCGCGCCGAGCAGGCGCAGATAGCTGTCGGTGAGCCTGGCGAGCGCGTCGTTGTTACGCTGCAAGAAGTACGACGGCGCGCGCTGCGCGATCAGCAGCGAGAGCACCTGGCGAAACGCGAGCGCCTGTTCGTCGAGCGTCGCCGTGGAAAGCGGCGCGCGCAGGATGCGGTTCACGTCGCGGAAATCGCGGCCATACCACGCGGCCAGCCCGTCGCCCAGGCCGTTCACTTCGCCCAGGCCGGGTTTCGCCGCGAGCGGCACGGAATTCAGGTAATGCACGAGAATCTGCTGGCGCGCGGGCATCGTTTGCGGCCCGTCGAGATACGCGCGCACCGAAGCCGACGCGATCTGGCGCAGCTTCTCCGGCGGCGTGGAGGTGCGGCCGCCCGCCGAGTGGCGGAATTTCTCGATCTGCGTGGCAAGCGTGCTGCCGCCGGGCGTCTGCTGACCGCGATTCACGAGACGCAAGCCTTGATCGGCCAGCGCGCGGCTGAAACGGCCCCAGTCGATCGCCGGATTACGGTTCGGCTGGTCGGCGGCAAGCAAATATTTATCTTCGATAAAGAGCAGCGAGTTGCGCACGAGCGGCGGCACCGCGTCGAAACTTTCGTAGGCCCGCTGCGGATAGCGCGTGTGAAAGAGCGTCGCGCCCGCCGAATCGCGCAGCACGACGCCCGCCTGATCCTTTTCTTCATAGGGCAGAAAGAGGCCCTGATCGGCCAGTTTCATCATGCGGTCCGAATCGCGCGCCTGCGCCGCGATCGTGAAGCCGCGCTGCGCGAGCCGCTGCTCGAACGCGGGCAGTTGGGCGTAGCCGAGCCGCACGTCGTATGGACCGTTGGTGGTGGGAAAGCGGATGCTGTGGCTCGGCCCGTTTTCGACGGTGAAGCCGATGTCGCGGGTGAGTTCGGAGAGATAGCGCGCCTGGAGACGCGAGGTGTCGATTTCGATCTGGACGATGCGCGCCGCGATGACGAGCGCCGCCAGCACCGCGACGAGGAGCCCCCACTTGACCCACCGCAGCAGCGAGCCGGCGCCTGCGGCGCGAAGAGGAAAACGTACCGACGGGCGGTTCATACGCATTCTCCTGACGTCAACGTCAGATTACGTAACAGCACCTCTCAGACAGTCTATCTCTCTCCGTCAGTAATTGCGTGAGTGTATGACGGGCGATGGAGCGGCGTCGTAAGGCCGCAACACCGGCGCGCGGCGCGCGCGTCGTCCGGGAATGCCGGCCGGGCCGCCGCGCGCGTGGTTGCCCGCCCGAGCCCGGCACAGCACATGCTGCCGATATAATGACCGGCTACCTGCCGCCGTCCGACCGCGCGCTTACCGCGCTTTTACCTATTGAAAGCCGTTGCTTTCAGGCTTACCAGGAGAAATATGAAGAAGCTCGCCGTGCCCCTCGCCCTCTCGCTCACGCTTGGCGCGTGCGCGTGGTTCCAGAGCAACCCGGATGCAGGCCAGCCGGTGATCGATTCCACGACCAGCCGGTCGGTTCAGGACGTGGTCTCGTGCCTGACCGTCGAGGCGCAGCGCCATCAGGCCAGCTTCTCCACGACGCCGCTGCCCCAAGGTCAAATGCTCGAATTCGCCGACGACAACGTCATCAAGATTCGCCACGACAACGGCACGACCGAATACCGCTATTACGCCGGCAAGCGCCATCCGTCGAACATGTGGATCGAAGGGGCGAGCAAGACCTGCGCGCCCTGACGCGGGCGGCGCGCCGGCACCGAGCGCGGCGTCGGCCCCAAGCCCGGCGCCCGGCGCATGCTTCGTCCGCCGCGCGCCTTACAGGCGCATCTTCTTGGCGTTGCATCTTCTTACGCGACGTAACGAAGGTAGCGTCATGTAGCGCGGCGACACATTTTCGACGCGCGTTTTAAGAATCGCTTAAGTGTTCGTGCGCATCATCGCGTCACTGAAAAGAAACGCCGCAGGAGGTTCCGTGAACACGCCCATTTCGCAGATCGACGCAGACCGCGCCGAGCGCGCCGCAGAGCCGGCCGCGAAGCCCGCACGCCGCACCATCCTGCGCCGGCTGCTGAGCCACCACGAACTCGCCACGCTGTTGCTGCTGCTGCACGCGCCCATCGACGCGCGCGCCAAGCCCGAAATTCCGATGCTCCAGGAAGCCGGTCTCGTCGAGCAGGTTTCCGACGACGCGGGCGCACCGCGCATTCGCCTCACTTCGGAAGGCAACGCCGTGCTGCAAGGACTCGGGCTCGCGCGCTAGGCGCGTTACGAGTGTCCCAAGCGTCACGAAAAAGGCGGCGGCACGCATAACGTGCCGCCGCCTTTTTGCATCCGCTCATTACGTTCGCGCAACCTCGCTGTTACGCCAGCGCGAGCGCTTCGCCGCCGGCTAGAGGCGCGTCGGCATGTTCCGCGGGCGCGTCGTCCTGCAAACGCAGCAAACGGTAGCCGCTCTTGTACACGGGCTGGAGCCGGAAGCCGTTCGGTTCCTCGATGTCGAGCAGCAGCCGCAACCGCGACACATGGCTGTCGATCGTGCGCGTGAGCGTGTGCAACTCGCGGCCCCACACCATCGCGTAAATATGGTCGCGCGAAAGCACGCGCCCGATGTTGGAAAAGAACAGCGAGGCGAGCCGGTACTGGGTGCCCGAAAGCGGCACCGGCTTGCCGTGTACCGTGACCAACTGGCGGCGCATGTCGAAGTGATAAGGCCCGGCGTCGATCGTCATGTTGTCGTAACGGTCGGGATAGGCACGGCGCAGCAACGCGTTCACGCGCGCGCGCATGACCGAAGGGCATACGGGCAGATTCACGTAATCGTCGGCGCCCACGGAAAACGCGCGCACCACGCTGTCGTCCGAAGTGTCCTCGGAGGCGAACAGCACCGGAATCTGATTGCCGTTCACGGCGCGCAGCGTGCGCAGCAGTTCCGCGCCCGAAAGCCGGGAGCCTTGCCAGTCGAGCACCAGCATGTCGACGGTCGAGGCCGAAAGCGTTTTGGCCAGCGCAAGACCGTCGCTGAACGGAAGGCATGCGTGACCGCATTGCGTCAGCATGCGTTCGATTTGCTGGCGGTGTTCGGTGTCGCTCTGAAGAATCGCGATGCGCATGGTGATCCCCTCGTCGATTGTTATAAAGCCGCGCAATTCTGTTGAAATGTGCAAAGCCTGCCCATCGGACGAGTCCGAAATCCGTAGCGGAAGAGGCGCGCCGCCGGTTCCTGTAAAATCGCGGACTGGCCTGAAGTCGTCGGCGCGTCCGCCCATCCGCCCGGACGCGTCGTTTCGTGCCCCACCCTCGCGCCCACTTCCGACGACCGCCGCTCCCGCGCCACGCGCGCATCAGGCGATCCGGCCCTTGCAAACGCACGCCCGCGTGCGTCTTGCACGCATCGCACCTCTCTCGCACATAACAACACCCGGGTTTTCGGAAATGCAAGCAACAGAAATCGGCACACGCGCGCCCGGCGCCGCGCGCGCGCTCACCCGCAGCGACTACAAGACGCTCGCGCTCGCCGCACTCGGCGGCGCGCTCGAGTTCTACGACTTCATCATCTTCGTGTTCTTCGCCCCCGCGATCGGCCAGTTGTTCTTTCCGGCGGCGATTCCCGACTGGCTGCGCCAGCTCCAGACGTTCGGCATCTTCGCGGCGGGCTATCTCGCGCGGCCGCTCGGCGGCATCGTCATGGCGCATTTCGGCGATCTGCTCGGCCGCAAGCGCATGTTCACGCTTTCCGTGCTGATGATGGCGCTGCCCACGCTCGCGATGGGCTGTCTGCCGACCTACGCGAGCATCGGCGTTCTGGCGCCCGTGCTGTTGCTCGCGCTGCGCGTGCTGCAAGGCGCGGCCGTGGGCGGCGAGGTGCCGGGCGCGTGGGTGTTCGTCTCCGAGCACGTGCCGCGCCGCCATACCGGCTATGCATGCGGCACGCTCACGGCGGGCCTCACGTTCGGCATATTGCTGGGCTCGCTGATCGCGGCCGCCGTGAATCACCATTTCGCGCCCGCGGAAATCTCGGCGTGGGCGTGGCGCGTGCCGTTCCTGATCGGCGGCGTGTTCGGCCTTTTTTCGGTGTATCTGCGCCAATGGCTGCACGAAACGCCGGTTTTCGCGGAGATGCAGGCGCGCAAGTCGCTCGCCGACGAAATCCCGCTCAAAGCCGTGCTGCGCGACCACGGCGGCGCCGTGATCGTCTCGATGCTGCTCACGTGGATGCTTTCGGCGGCCATCGTCGTCGTGATCCTGATGACGCCGCCGCTCATGCAGAAGCAGTTCCATCTGGACGCCACCACGTCGCTGCTCGCCAACTGCGTCGCGACGCTGTTCCTCACGGTGGGCTGCGTGAGCGCGGGCGCGCTCGCGGACCGCTTCGGCGCGCGGCGCGTGCTGTCGGTCGGCGGCATCGCGCTCGCCGTCGCCTACTACGCGCTGTTCCGCGAGATGGCCGTCGACACCTCGCTGCTCGTGCCGCTCTATGCGGTTGCCGGCTTGCTCGTGGGCACCATCGGCGCGGTGCCCTACGTGATGGTCAACGCGTTCCCGGCGGTCGTGCGCTTCTCGGGCATCTCGTTCTCGTACAACGTCGCGTATGCCGTGTTCGGCGGCCTCACGCCGATCGTGGTCGCGCTCATGATGAAGTCCGCGCCGCTCGCGCCCGCGTATTACGTCGCGGCGATCTGCGTGCTGGGCGCGCTCACGACGCTGTTCTTCAGAGACCCGCCGCGCGAGGGCTGAACACCCGGCGCCCCTGCGCCCGGCGGGCCGCGACGCTTCACCTCGCGCTGAAACGTCGCGCCGGGCAGTCGTCCTAACATGGGACGCATGACTTCCTCGCCTACGCCCTCCGTCCGGTTCACGCCCACGCTCGCCCGCATCGTCGCGACCGTGAGCGTGGGTTTCGTCGTCACACAGCTCGACGTCACCATCGTCAACATCGCGCTCGCGCGCATCGCCGCCGATCTGCACGCGAACGTGGCGCGGCTGCAATGGATCGTCGACGCCTACACGCTCGCCTTCGCGGTGCTGATGCTCTCGGGCGGCATACTCGGCGACCGCTACGGCGCGCGGCGCATCTATGCGCTTGGGCTGGTGGTGTTCGCGCTGGCTTCGCTCGCCTGCGGGCTGGCCGCCGATCCGGCCATGCTGATCGCCGCCCGCGCGCTGCAAGGCGCGGGCGCGGCCGCCATGCTGCCGAATTCGCTCGCGCTGCTCAACGAGGCGTGCCGCCACGACCGCGCGCTGCGGGCCCGCGCCGTGGGCTTCTGGACCGCCGCCGGCGCGATCTCGATTGCCGCCGGGCCGGTTGCGGGCGGCTTGCTGATCGCCGCGTTCGGCTGGCGCAGCATCTTCCTCGTCAATCTGCCGTTGTGCGCGGCGGGATTCGCGGCCACGCTCGCCTGGATTCCCGCGCCGCGCCGCGCCGAAGCCGATATCTCCGCCGATACCGCCGCCACCCGTGCCGTCGGCGCAAGCGCGAATGCCGCCTCTCCCGCGAACCTCGCCGATACGGCGCGCGCCGCTGCGCGCCCGAGGCGCAGTCTCGACCTGCGCGGACAATGGCTCGCCGTCGTCGCGCTGACGGCGTTCACGGGCGCGGTGATCGAATGGCGTCCGCTCGGTTTCGCGCATTGGGCCGTGGCGGGCGGGTTCGTGCTCGCGGCCGTGGCCGGTTTTGCGTTCGTTGCGTCCGAAGCGCGCACGCGCGACCCGATGGTGCCGCTCGCGATGCTGCGCAACCGCACGTTCAGCGCGGCGGTGCTGTTCGGCATCTGCGTGAATCTCACGTATTACGGGACCGTGTTCGTGCTCGCGCTCTATCTTCAGCACGCGCGCGGGCAAACGCCGCTCCAGGCCGGTCTCGCGTTCGTGCCGCTCACGGGCGGCTTCCTGCTCTCGAATATCGCGAGCGGCCATGTGGTCGCGCGTTACGGCACGCGCGCACCGATGATCGCCGGCGCGCTGATCGCGGGCGCGGGCTACGCCTCGCTGATCGCCGTGAACGCCACGACGCCGCTCGCCTTCGTGCTGATCGCTTTCCTGCTGATCCCTTCGGGCATGGGCCTCGCCGTGCCGGCGATGACGACGGCCGTGCTTTCCACGGCCGAACCCGCGCGCGCGGGCACGGCGTCGGCGCTATTGAACACGGCGCGTCAGGCGGGCGGTGCGGTGGGCGTGGCGGCGTTCGGCGCGCTCACGGGCGGCGCCGGCGCGGCGCAGGTCGTGTTCGGCCTGCGCGCCGAGGCGTCGATTTCCACGGCGATCCTGCTGGCCGCCGCGGCGCTCGCCTGGCTCGTGAAGGCCGATGCGGCGCACGCGAACGAACAACCGCCCCCGAAGGCGCGCGCAAAGCAGGGCCGAACGGCTGCGGCGGCAAAAACCGCGCAGGCGGCGGGAAAAGCATCGCGCTGAGAAAGCCGCGCCGGGCGCGACCGCAAAGAACACCGCGAACCGGCTTTCTCCGTGGCGAATCAGCGGGTTACAGCGACGCCTCCTGAATTTCGCCCGACTGGATCGCGCGCTCGATCAACCCTTCGCTCTGCGCCTTCTTGATCGCATGCGCGATCAGTTGCTCGGGTTCTTCCAGTTCCGCCTTGATCGCGCCCAGCAAGCCCGAGCCATCGAGGATCACGAGTGTTTTCGCCGTATCCGCGTAACTGATGAGCACGCGCCGCGTGCCGTCTTCGGCGAGGCTCGCGCAAAACTGGCCGGTCTGCCCCGCGACGTTGAAATCGAAATTTTGAATCAAGGCCTGCTCCCTTGTGAGTCGGTGGTTTCGTGTGCGCTCGGACGCTACGGGCGGCGCTCAATGCCCGCCTGGCGGGCTTTCAGCCGGCCGGTGCGGATGGGCGTTCGTTACCGTTCGTACCGACCGACGCAAATCGGCGCAAATCAGCCGAATTGCCCGCCGCCGCGCGGCGCGCGCAACGCATCGACAGAAGCACGTCCCGCGCCCGTCACCGTCAGCAGGAGGAAACCGCCCGCGATCGCCACGTTCTTCCAGAAGTGGACCACCGCGTCCTGCTGCAACGAGGCCTGGGTCATGTTCCAGAAATCGTGCCCGAGTATTGCCGTGACGATAGCGTACACGGCCAGCAGGAAAGCCACCGCGCGGGTGCGCACGCCCAGCACGAGCGCCAGGCCCCCGAGCAGTTCGACGGCGGCGGCCACGGGCGCCGCATAGGCGGCGTACGGCACGCCCTTGTTGTGCAGATAGCCGACGAAACCCGCGTAACCCAGCAGCTTCATGACGCCGCCCCACAAAAACAGGATCGCCAGGGCAAGCCGTGCGATGAATACGATGAGGGAATCGGCGGGACGGGTCATGGAGGGCTCCGGTAAGCAATGTCGGAGTGACCGCTGAGCGTGCGCTCAGTTCCCCGCTCGTTCGCCGCTCGGTTCGCCCCCCGGTTCCGGCTTTGTGCGCCGCCTCGCGCCGCGAACGCGCGAGCGCAGCCGGGCGGCATCGGCGATGCGCGCCCGAGCCGCGGCAATTAATCAGGATCGCTAACTAGTCGTGCTGCATTGCAACTCGCGGACGGGCGCGTTGGCCGCGCGCGGCACATTCAATGCTTATGGCGCATGCCGTGCGGCCGATGCGCGTCCAGCCAGCGCGTGAAGCGGGCTTCCAGCGCGCCTCTGCTGCGGCGCGACACGGCCCACATGGCCGCGCAAACGAGCAGCATGACGCCCGGACCGAGTAGATAAGCGGCGATGGTTTCCCGCATGGCGATCTCCGCACCGTGAGACCTTTAAGTTTAGATGATGCATTCGCCGATGACTAAGCCGTATCGCAGATACCCATCGCGCGACTTCTTTCGTTTGCGCTTATAAACGCGGAGCGCCGCGCGATTCGTCTACAGAATCACGCGCGTTTCGCGAGCCACGGACGCACCCAGCCAAGTCCCTCCGAGGTGCCCGCGCGCGGGCGATACTCGCAGCCAATCCAGCCTTCGTAACCCAGTTCGTCGATGAGCGCGAAAAGCCACGGATAGTCGAGTTCGCCGCGATCGGGTTCGTGCCGCTCGGGCACGCCCGCCACCTGAATGTGCCCGATGCGCGCGATGTCGCGCTTGAGCTTTATCGTGAGATCGCCTTCGACGATCTGGCAGTGATAGCAGTCGAATTGCACTTGCAGATTGGGCGCGCCCACTTGCGCGCAGATCGCCTGCGCGTCGTCCTGGCGGTTGAGCAGATACCCCGGCATGTCGCGCGTGTTGATCGGCTCGATCAAAATGTCGATGCCGTGCGCCGACGCCGCGCGCGCCGCATAAGCGAGATGCTCGACGTAAAGCGCGCGCTGCGTCTCGCGCGTGGCCTCGCTCGCAACGAGCCCGGCCATGACGTGAATCTTGCGGTTGCCGAGCACGCGCGCGTAATCGAGCGCGATGTCGAGGCCGCGGCGGAATTCGTCCTCGCGCCCCGGCAATGAAGCGATGCCGCGCTCGCCGTTCGCCCAGTTGCCGGGCGGCGCGTTGAACAGCGCCTGCGCGAGCGCCGCGTCGTCGAGCCGCGCCTTGATGTCGGCGGCGGCATGTTCGTAAGGGAACAGAAACTCCACGCCTTCGAAGCCGTCTTGCGCCGCGGCGGCGAAGCGGTCGAGAAACGCGTGCTCGGTGTACATCATCGAAAGATTGGCGGCGAAGCGCGGCATCGGAACATCTCCAGTGGCGAACGGTGCCGTATTGTCGGCGAAACCGCCACGCCGCGTGCGCGCGTGTTTGCGTTCGCCCGTGCCGCTGCGTGCGTGCGTCATCAAATTCAAACGCGCGCGCTTGGTTTCGCACGAACGGTTTTCGCACGAACGCCGTAATGGAAATTCGCATGCGTTGTGTTATCCCGGCAAGAGCAAGACCGGACAAAGCACGCCGCGCAAGCCGGACGACGCGTTTCACACCAGCGCGCCTTCCGGTTCGGGCGCGGTCACGACCAGCACGCTGCACGACACGCGGTCGAGCAGTTGGCGGTCGTCGCGGCCTTCCCACCAACGTTTGAACGGCCCGCGCTTGTGGTGCCCCAACACCACGAGGTCGGGCTTCAACTCGGCGCAATACTGCGCGATCACGTCGATCGGGCCGCCGACGACGAAATGGCCGGTGGCCGCCAGCCCCTTTTTCGCGAGACACGCCACGCCGTCGCGCAGAATCTCGCGCGCCGCCGCTTCAGCCGCTTCGAACGGCACGACGGAAGCGATATCGGTCCCCCATTGCAGCGGCGATTGATCGAGCACCGCGAGCAAATGCGTCTGCGCGCGGCACTCGTGCGCCAGGTCGGCGCCCTCGCGCAAGGCGCGGCGCCCTTCGCGCGACGCGTCGTAACACAGCAGAATACGGCTGAACGAGGCCATGATGTTCCTCCCCGAGCTTGGGCCGCCGTGCGCGCCTACGCCGCACCGAATCGACCGCCGCTTCATTATCGCACTTATATCATGAGGTGATATAAACGCCGCACGCCGCGGATAATCGTTTCCGCCTCATATCAATATGGCAGGTAAGCGCGCAAAGACAGGCACGAGCACATGCCGCCGCAATGCCGCGCGGCCCTCGCACACCGGCCCAAACGGCCTGAAACCCTCGCGCGCAAACGTTTTCTTCCCCGCATCTGCGCACATCCAATCAAAACGCATCGGCCGCATCATGCGGCCGGATTCGGCGCGACGCCCACGGCAACAATTCCAGTTACAAATTCGGCCGTTACAGTTACTCGGGGTCGAAACACCTGTTACAGATTAATCCTCATACGTATTAATCCAATACTCCGTATTTTTTACCTGTCAACGTAATGTCTTTCAAAACGTTATTATCCGGAATCGCGTCGGACGTCGAGGGTCGATTCGTTGCACAAGCAACGAGCTATATCGAAGAACCCTTGTGAATAAAGGCTTCGCGGCGCACGCTTCGGAATGTTGCAACGCCACATTTCGGTGTCACGCGTATGACCGCAAATAGCAGCAAAAATTACCGAAATTTATTTACAACACCCGATTTATTTTTTATAGGAAGTGTTGATTTTTGAGATAAGTCCTCATACAATTCGCTTCAAGGTTGTTACGAGATGTAACACCTTGTATCAAAGAGCCAGATCCCGCCAACGAGCGAGGGTCGGCCAAAAGACCAGAAAAGATACAACGGCGAAAACGCCGGGGGGTTAAATTCGGGGCTTCGGAATATAGAGAAATGGACCGTAGCAGCGAGACGCTGGAATCTATCCGCGAAATTAATTTGTCGTATCTCATGCTTGCGCAGCGCATGCTGCGTGAGGACAAGCCAGTTGGGATGTTCCGACTGGGACTGTCGTCGGAATTGGCCGAACTGCTTGGCGGTCTGTCGCTCGCGCAGATCGTCAGGCTGGCCTCTTCCGACCAGCTCCTTTGTTTCTTCCGCTTCGACGATCATGCGATGTTGTCCGCGCTTACGCAGACCACCAAACATGCCGACGTCGCGGCGACCCACGCGGCCATCCTGCTTGCAGGACAGCCGGCTGGCCAATTCGCCTGAGGGTGACGTCCATGACTACGCGGCGCAGCCTCACCGAAGACGCCCAGGAAGTATTTCGCGCGATCGCACTGATCGAGCTGGGCGCGCGCATGCAGGTGCTCGAAAGCGAGCTAACGCTGTCGCGCGACCGCATGATCCGCCTGTATCGCGAGATTCGCGGCGTTTCGCCGCCCAAAGGTATGCTGCCGTTCTCGGCGGACTGGTACATGACGTGGCTGGCCAACATCCACGCCTCGCTGTTCTATAACACGTACCTGTTCCTCAAGAACGAAGCGCGTTGCTCGCATCTCGACGCGCTCACCAAGGGGTTCCGTCTGTATACGGAACACTGCAAGCACAGCGGAGCCGAGCCGGTGCTCGACTTGACGCGTGCCTGGACTCTGGTGCGTTTTTTCGATGCCGATATTCTGCAGTTGACGCCTTGCTGCCGTTGCGGCGGTAAATTCGTCGCGCATCGCCACGACCTTCAGCACAACGTCGTGTGCGGTGCATGCCAACCGCCTTCGCGGGCCGGCAAGACGAAAAAGGCGGCTGCAGCGCGACGGGGCGCCGAGCAGACCGAGAGCGACCAACCGGTGGAAGTCACGCCGGATGGCATTGCCGAGGCTGCGTAAGCGTAGGAGAGCAGATCCGGTTCAACCGGACTCGAGACCAAGACGCAAAGCCGTCCGGTGCCTGTGGCGCCGGACGGTGAAGCGCTTTTCCGCCGCGCCCTTATTCCCGTTTTTTCCCGCTTCTTCCGGCTTTTTTTCGGTTCCTTCCCGCTTTTCCGCATCGCCGCCGGACTGCTCCGCGCGGCCGTCGTGCGTTGCCGCTCCCGCTTCGTTTCAGTTTCCCGCAAACGTCTGCCACACGAGCCACAAGTTCGCGGCCGTAATGACGGCGAACAACAGCCACGCAACGACGCGCGTGAGGAGCCGGTTCGCGAATTCGCCCATCAGCGCGCGATCGTTCGTCATGCGAATGAGCGGCCAGAGCGCGAACGGCAATTGCAGGCTCAACACCACCTGGCTCAACACGAGCAGCTTGCCGACCGCGCCGTTGCCGAGCAGCGCCACGCCCGCGAACGCCGGAATGAGCGCGAGCACGCGCGTGATGAGACGCCGCTGGTAGCACGGAATCTTCATGCGCAGGAAGCCTTCCATCACCACTTGCCCCGCCACGGTTCCCGTGAACGTGGAGCTTTGCCCCGACGCGAGCAGCGTGACGGCGAACAGCACCGCCGCCGCGCCCGTGCCCACGATCGGCGCGAGCAGCTTGTAGGCGTCCTCGATTTCGGTGACCTGGTTGTGTCCCGTCGCATGAAACGCGGCGGCCGCGAGAATCAGGATGGCGGCGTTGATGAACAGCGCGAGCACGAGCGAAACGATGGTGTCGAGCCGTGAAAGCCCGATGGCCTGCGCAATGCCCGCGCGGTCGCGCTTGACGGCGCGCGTCTGCACGATCGAGGAATGCAGATAGAGGTTATGAGGCATGACCGTCGCGCCCAGAATGCCGATGGCGAGATACAACGGCTCGCGCGCGTCGATCGCGTGCCAGGACGGCACCGCGCCCGCGAATACCGCGGGCCAATGCGGCTTCACGAGCGCGAGTTCGATCACGTAGCCGATGCCGATGGTTGCGATCAGCGCGGCCATGATCGCTTCGAGCGTGCGAAAGTTCTTGCCCTTGAGGCCGAGCACGAGAATCGTGTCGAACGCCGTGAGCACGACGCCCACCATCAGCGAACAGCCCAGCAGCAAATGAAACGCGAGCGCGCCGCCCAGCACTTCGGCGAGATCGCACGCGATGATCGAGATTTCCGCAAGCCCCCACTGAAAGAGCGCGACGGGCTTCGTGTAGCGTTCGCGCGAAAGTTCGGCGAGGTGGCGTCCCGTGACGATGCCGAGCCGCATGGCGAGACATTGCAGCGCGATGGCCGCGAGACTCGACAGCACCACGACGAACAGCAGGTTGTAGCCGTAGCGCGAGCCCGCTTCGATGTCGGTGGCCCAATTGCCGGGGTCCATATAGCCGATCGAAATCAGCAGGCCGGGACCGGCGAATTGCAGAAACTTCTTCCAGAACGGCGCGCGCGGCGAAACTTCGACGCTGCCTTGAACTTCGGACGGACAAAACGGCGCCGTCGCCGTGGTCGGTAGTCGGAACTCCAACGTGAATCCTCGAAGGTTGAACGACGCGGCGCGTGCCGCGTTCGAGCCCTCAAGTGTACAGCGTCGGCTCCGGCAATTCTTGCGTGAGCGCGTGGCGGCCCACGTCGCGCAACCGGTAATCGAGCGGGTCGTGCAGCGTGTGTACGCGCGCGTTGCGCCAGAAGCGGTCGAGCGCGAGGCCGGCGTTGGTGGCACGCGCGCCGCAAGCGTCGAAGAGTTGCTCGCCGGTTTCGAGCGCGGCGCGATGCGCGACGATCTTGGCTTCGGAAATCGCCAGCGAAACTTCGGCGCGCGTGCCGGCGGCGAGCGATTCGCCCGCGTCCCACGCGGCGTCGAATTGCGCGGCCGCGCGATCGGCGAGCACGGCGGCGGCGAGCGACTGCACGCGCATTTCGCCAAAACGCTGCTGCAAATAAGGATCGTCGATAGCCCGCTTCACGCCCGAGTTGACCCACGCCCGCCCGTTCGCAAGCACGTAATCGCGCGCCTCTTCGAGCGCGCCTTCGGCCAACCCGACGAACAGATTCGTGAGCACGAGCTGCGAAACCAGCGTGCGCAGCGAAGCGCGCGGCGTGTTGGGGCGTTCGAGCACTTCGCGCGCATGCACCTGCACGTTGTCGAACGAAACGGTGCCGCTGTCGGTTTGACGCTGGCCGATGGGGTCCCAGTCGTCGTGAACGGTAATGCCCGCGCGCGTAGTGGGCACGACGGCGAATAGCGGATTGCCCGAGACCGGATCGTGCGCGCTCACCGTCATCATCTGCGAGCCGTACGTGCCCGAGCAAAAGCCTTTTTTGCCATGCAGACGCCAGCCTTCCTCGCGATCCGCCTGAGCCACCAGCCGCGTATCGAGCGGATTCACGGCGTTGCCCCACCACCAGCGATGCTCGACCGTGCCTTGCAGCCAGTTCGCGCGTTGCGCGGCATTGCCCCACAAATCGACGCTCGCGATCTGCAAACATTGAAAGCCGAGCAGATGCGCAAGCGCGCTGTCCACGCGCGCGATTGTGCGGATAATTGCGTAGACGTCGTGCCATTTCAGCGCGCCATCGTCGCGCCGCTGACTACGCTGACCGCCGAATTCGCGCGGCACCGCGATCGTGAGCAGACCGGCATCGGCGATCAAACGCTTTTCCGCCGCCGCGTGGCCGCCCGCGAGATCGCGTTGCGCGGCATTCGCGCGCAGCGCGTCGAGCAGCGTGCCGAGAGCTTCGTTCATACCTGTATTTCCCGCATAAAAAGCCTGATATCGCCGCCGCGCGTCATGCCCGCAAGCACGCGCTCACGTTCGCCGCAACAAGCGCCGCACGAGCCAATCGCCCACGAATTGCACGACCGCGACGATGGCGATCAGCAGCACGATGACCGTCACCATGACCGTCGTGTCGAAGCGCTGATAACCATAGCGTATCGCGAGATCGCCGAGACCGCCCGCGCCCACGGCGCCCGCCATTGCCGACGAGCCGATCATGGCGACCACGGTGATCGTGAAGCCGCCCAGCATGCCGGGCAACGCCTCGGGCAACAGCACATGCCAGATGATATGCCGGCGCCGCGCGCCCATGGCCTGCGCCGCCTCGATCAACCCGCGATCCACCTCGCGCAAGCTCACTTCGGCCACGCGCGCGAGAAACGGAATGGCCGCGATGGAAAGCGGCACCACGGCGGCCCACACGCCGATCGTCGTGCCCACGAGAAGGCGCGTGAGCGGCAACAGCGCCACGAGCAAAATGATGAAGGGCGTGGAGCGGAATGCGTTGACGAGCGCGCCCACCGTGGAATTGAGCGCGGGCCGTTCGAAAATGCCGCCGCGCGCGGTCGTGACGAGCAGCAACGCCAGCGGAATGCCGATCAGGAGTGCGAAGAATGCGGAAACGCCGACCATCAGCAATGTGTCGCGAATGCCGCCGATCAACTCCGAGATCCAGATATCAGACATAGCCGAGCACCTCCACGCGGCTCGCATGACGGCGCGCATCGCGCGCGAGCGCCGCGGCCTGGTCGGCGCTTTGCACCGGCGCCGACACGACGAGCCGTCCTTGCGCGTGTCCTTGAATCCGCTCGATGCCGCCGTGAACGAAACGCACGCCGTGTGCGCCGAACGCCCGGGCAAGCGCGGCGAGTTCCGGCTCCTCGTGGCTTTCGCCCGTGAAGCGCACGTCGAACAATGCCTGCGAATTGGCCTCGGGCACGGCGCGCAAACGCGCGGCCAGATCGTCGGGCAAGTCGTGGCCCGGCGTATGCAGCAGCGCGCGCGTGGCGTCGTGCTGCGGATTGCCGAACACGCGCCATACGGGCCCTTGCTCGACCACTTCGCCGCGCTCGATCACGGCCACCGTGTCGCACACGTCGCGTATCACTTCCATTTCGTGCGTGATGAGCACGATGGTCACGCCCAGACGTGCGTTGATGTCGCGTAGCAACGCAAGAATCGCGCGCGTGGTTTCGGGGTCGAGCGCCGAAGTCGCTTCGTCGCACAGCAGAATGTCGGGTTCGTGTACGAGCGCGCGCGCAATGCCCACGCGCTGCTTTTGCCCGCCGGAAAGCCGCGCGGGCCACGCGTCGCGACGCGCGCCAAGGCCCACCAGTTCGAGCAGCGCATCCACGCGCGCCTCGACGGCCGCCTTCGGCACGCCCGCTATCTTAAGCGGCAATGCGATATTCTCGCGCACTGTTTTGGCGGAAAGCAGATTGAAGTGCTGAAACACCATGCCGATACGCCGCCGCAACGGCACGAGCGCGCGTTCGTCGAGCGCGCCCACGTCGACGCCATTCACGCGCACGGCGCCGCTGGTCGGCTTTTCGAGGCCGTTCACGAGACGCAGCAGCGTGGACTTGCCCGCCCCGCTGCGCCCGATGATGCCGAACACCTCGCCGCGCCTGACTTCGAGATTCACGCCCGCCAGCGCCGCTTGCGCGCTGCCCGCGAACACCTTGCCGATGCCGTCGAACACCACCGCATGCTCCGGCGCCTGCGCACCGCGCGACGCCTCGCCCGCCGAAGGACTGGCCTCAATGAAGCGCGCCGCCCCGAACCATTTCATCATCGCCGCTCCTCGGATTCGCCCGTTCAACGAATCCGCTTCGTGATACTTCGCATAACCAACTATTTCGGCTTACCACGCCACCGCGTAGAGATTGCCGAACGCCTTGTCCAGTTCCTTCCGCACGGCCGGCGAATGCTGGTAAATGTCGATGAACTTGCGGATGCGCGGATCGTTCACGCTCTCGGGGCGCACCACGAATTGCAGCGCGAACGCCTTGTTTTCCACGCCGTCGAACAGCAGCGCGCTATTCGGATCGGCCGTGCCCGCAAGCTTGATGAAGCTCGGATAACCTTGCGCGAGATCCACGTCGTCGAGCGAGCGCGCGAGTTGCGACGCTTCCAGTTGCACGATCTTCAGGTGTTTGGGATTCGACACGATGTCGAGCGTGGTGGCGCGATAATCCACGCCCGGCTTGAGCTTGATGAGGCCCGCGCGTTGCAGCAGCAACAGCCCGCGGCCGCCGTTCACGGGGTCGTTGGCAATGGCCACCGTCGCGCCGTCTTTCAGGTCCTCGAAACGTTTGACCTTCTTCGAATAAAGCCCGATCTTCATGATCGTGCCCGGCGCGATCGCCACGAACTTGTAGCCGCCCTGCTTTTCGGCGTTTTCCAGAAACGGCGTGTGCTGGAAATAATTGACGTCGATATCTTTATTCGCGAGCGCGGCGTTCGGCGTGTTCCAGTCGGTGAATTCGATGATTTCCACGTCCACGCCCTGCGCTTTCGCCTCGCGCGCGGCTTCTTGCAACGCGGGGGTTTGCGGCGTGGTGGCAATGCCGATTTTGAGCGTCGGCGTGTCGGCATACGCGGCGAGCGAGCCTGCCGCGCAACCCACGGCCAACGCCGCGATCGCGCTCACACGCTGAATAAAAGAACGGCGCCCCTCGGCGCGCACGGCACGATTCATCGCTTTCCCCGAATGGAATGGCATGACGGTGAGGAGCGGCGCGACAGTGCCAACGACGAGAGCGTCGGCGCGCGGGCGGCGCCGCGCAGCCATCGCATGCGCTCCAGATGGGTCAGACGATGATAGAGGCGTGTTCGCGCGGGGTCTACGAACGGATTGCGCAAAGGAAATCGCGGCGTGCGATATGCGCGCGCCGGCTGAGGAAGCCGGCGCGCGAGGTACGTCTAGCGGTGCATGAAGCGCCTAGCGCGACGCCAGCGGTGCGGGCGGCGGCGCGGAAGGCGCTGCGCCGGCCGGCTTCGCGTCGCCCCAGCCGCCGCCGAGCGCGCGAATCAGGTTGACGGTCGCCACCGCCTGCGAGCCTTGCAACTGACTCGCCTGCAACTGCGAAACCAGCACCGAACGTTCGCTGTCGATCACGTTCAGATAGCTCACTTCGCCTTCGTCATATTGCGTGCGCGAGAGATGCGCCGAGCGTTGCGAAGCGTTCACGGCGTTGTTCTGCTCGCGAATCTGGTCGTCGAGCAAACGCAGGTCGGAGAGATTGTCCTCGACCTCGCGGAACGCCACGAGCACCTGCTGACGATACTGCGCCACGTCTTCGTCATACTTGCCGCGCGCCTGCGCGAGATTGGCCTTGCGGCGGCCGCCGTCGAAGATCGGCACCGAAAGCGCCGTGCCCGCGAGCGGACCGAGCAGGAACGCGCGGCTCGACCACATGAAGAGATCGCCCAGCGAAGCCGACTCGTAACCGAACGAGCCCGTGATGTCGAGCTTCGGGAAGAACGCCGACTTGGCGAGACCGACGCGCGCGTTCGCGGCGGCCATGGCGCGCTCGGCAGCGGCAATGTCGGGCCGGCGTTCGAGCAGCGTGGACGGCAAGCCCGCGGGCACCTGCACGAGCACCGGCGCGAGCGGCGTTTCCGGGAACGTGAAGTCGGCCGGCGCCTTGCCGAGCAGGATCGCGAGACTGTGCTCCGAAGCCGCGCGCTGACGCGCCACGCCCACGGCGTCGGCGCGCGCGCTCGCGAGTTCGTTGCGCGCCTGCGCGACGTCCAGCTCGCTGATATCGCCTTCCTTGAAGCGGCGCTCCACGAGCTTGAGCGCGTCCTCGCGCAACGTCACGGTGCGGCGATACAGATCGACGTCGCTGTCGAATTGACGCAACTGGAAGTAGTTCTGCGCAACATCGGCTTGCAGCGCCAGTTGCACGGAGCGGAACAGCGCCTCGCTTTGCTGCGCGTCGGCGCGCGCCGCATTCACGTTCGAACTCACGCGGCCGAACAGGTCGGCTTCATAACTCGTGGACGCCTGCGCGCGCCACAGCGTTTGCGTGGGCACGTGCGCGTTCTGCGGCAGATATTGCGAGGCCGGCGAGGGACGCTCGTAGGTCGGGCTGAAACCGGCGTCGAGCGTCGGGAACCACGAAGCGCGCGCGGCCTGCGTAACGGCGCGCGCCTGCTGCACGCGGGCCGCCGCCGCCTTCAAGTCCTGATTGGCCGCCAGCGCCTGTTCTTCGAGCTGGTCGAGCGTGGCGTCGCCGAACACGGTCCACCATTCGCCGCGGTGCGCGTCGTCGGCCGGTTGCGCGGTCGTCCAGTTGCCCACGTCGTGCGGGTCCGCGGACGTGCGCTGCGCTTCCTTGAACGCCGTGGGCACCGCCGCGTCAGGCACCTTGTAGGTCGGCTCGACCGAGCAGGCGGCGAGCCACGCGAACAGCGCCACGCTCGCCGCAATGCGCGCGAGTCGCCAGCCAGCGGGAACCGCCATCGAAACAGATTGGTTAGTCATGCTCATCATCCTTTATGCATCCGCCATCGAGCGCGGTTCGCGCACCGAGTCCTTCTGCGCGACGTGAATCTTGCCGCCCGCCAGCGTGCGCAGCACCACGTAGAACACCGGCGTGAGCAACAGGCCGAACGCGGTCACGCCGAGCATGCCGAAGAACACGGCGATACCCATGGCATGACGCATTTCCGCGCCCGCGCCCGTCGAGAGCACGAGCGGCACCACGCCCATGATGAACGCGATGGACGTCATCAGGATCGGACGCAGACGCAGGCGGCTCGCTTCAATCGCGGCGGAAAGCGGCGTATGGCCGTCATGCTCCAGTTCGCGCGCGAACTCCACGATCAGAATCGCGTTCTTCGAGGCCAGCCCCACGAGCACCATCAAACCGATCTGCGTGAAGATGTTGTTGTCGCCTTGCGTGAGCCACACGCCGGTCAACGCGCACAGCACGCTCATCGGCACGATCAGGATCACGGCCAGCGGCAGCGTGAGGCTTTCGTACAACGCGGCCAGCACGAGGAACACGAGCAGCACGCTGATCGGGAACACCCACAAGCCCGCATTGCCGGCCAGCACCTGCTGATACGTGAGGTCGGTCCATTCGAACTTCATGCCGCGCGGCAGCACTTCCGCCGCGATGCGTTCGGCCGCGGCCTGCGCCTGACCCGACGAGAATCCCGGCGCCGGGCCGCCGTTGATGTCCGCCGAGGTGTAGCCGTTGTAGCGCACCACCATTTCGGGGCCATACGTGGGCGAAACCGTGACGAGCGACGAGAGCGGCACCATGTCGCCGGCGGCGTTACGCGTCTTCAGTTGCAGGATGTCGTCGGCCTTCTGGCGGAACGGCGCATCGGCCTGCACGCGCACTTGATACACGCGCCCGAAGCGGTTGAAGTCGTTCACGTAGAGCGAGCCGAGATAAATCTGCATCGTTTCGAACACGTCCGTCACCGGCACGCCAAGCTGCTTCGCCTTGGTGCGGTCGAGATCGACATTCAGTTGCGGAACGTTGATCTGATAGTTCGTGAACGTGGGGCCCAGCTCCGGCGTTTGCGACGCGCGCTTGACGAAGTCCTGGGTCGCGCGATTGAGCGCCTCGTAACCCAATGCACCATGATCCTCCAGTTGCATCTTGAAGCCGCCGAGCGTGCCGAGCCCGAGCACCGGCGGCGGCGGGAACACGGCGACGAACGAGTCCTTGATGCCGGCGTATTGCTGATTCAGCGCGCCCGCAATCGCACCCGCCGAAAGCGCCTTGCCCTTGCGCTCCTTGAACGGCTTGAGCGTGACGAACACAATGCCCGCGCTCGAACTGTTCGTGAAGCCGTTCACCGAAAGGCCCGGGAACGCCACGGCGCTTTCCACGCCGGGCTGCTTCAACGCAATCGCGCTCATGTCGCGAATCACGTTTTCCGTGCGGTCCAGCGAAGCGCCGTTCGGCAACTGGGCGAATGCGATCAAATACTCCTTGTCCTGCGCGGGCACGAAACCGCCCGGCACGATGCGCGCCATCAATACCGTCGCGGCCACGAGCACGACATACACGCCGAGCATCACGCCCTTGCGGCGCAGCACGCCGTTCACGCCCCGGCCGTAGCTTTCCGAGCCGCGATGAAACACCTTGTTGAAGCGCCTGAAAAAGCCGCCCAGCACGCGGTTCATCGCACGCGTGAGCCAGTCCTCCTTCGCGTCGTGACCGCGCAACAGCAACGCCGAAAGCGCGGGCGAAAGCGTGAGCGAATTGAACGCCGAGATCACCGTGGAAATGGCGATGGTCATCGCGAACTGCTTGTAGAACTGCCCCGTGAGGCCGCTCATGAAAGCGAGCGGCACGAACACGGCCACGAGCGTGAGCGCGATGGCGATAATCGGCCCGCTCACTTCCTGCATGGCTTTATAGGTGGCGTCACGCGCGGATAAGCCGCTTTCGATGTTGCGCTCGACGTTCTCCACCACCACGATCGCGTCGTCGACCACGATGCCGATGGCGAGCACCATCCCGAACAACGACAACGCATTGATCGAGAACCCGAACGCCAGCAGCAGCGAGAACGTGCCGACGATGGAAACCGGCACCGCGATCAGCGGAATGATCGACGCGCGCCACGTTTGCAGGAACACGATCACCACGATCACGACCAGCGCGATGGCTTCGAGCAGCGTGTGGATCACCGCTTCGATACTCGAACGCACGAACTGCGTCGGGTCATAGACGATCTTGTAGTCCACGCCCGCGGGCATGTCCGCTTTCAGGTCCTTCATCGCCGCGCGCACCTGATCGGAAATCGCGAGCGAATTCGCACCCGGCGCCTGGTTGATCGCGAGCGCGACGGCGGGCTTGTTGTCGAGCAGCGAACGCAGGCCGTATTCCGAGGCCGAGAGTTCGATGCGCGCAATGTCGCGCAGATACGTCACGCCGCCGTCGGGATTCGTCTTGACGATGATGTTGCCGAACTCGCTTTCCGTGCGCAAGCGGCCGCGCGCGTTCACGTTCAACTGCAACGGCGTGCCCGGCACACTCGGCGAAGCGCCGATCACGCCCGCCGCCACCTGCACGTTCTGCTCGCGAATGGCGTTGACCACGTCCTGCGCGGTGAGATTGCGTTGCGCGACTTTCTGCGGGTCGAGCCAGATACGCATGGCGTAGTCGCCCGAGCCCCACAACTGCACTTCGCCCACGCCCTGAATGTTCGACAGACGGTCCTTCACGTTGAGCAACGCGTAGTTGCGCAAGTACGTCATGTCGTACTGGTTGTTCGGCGAAATCAGATGCACCACCATCGTGAGCGTGGGCGAGCTTTTGATCGTCGTGATGCCGAGGCGCTGCACGTCTTCGGGCAGACGCGGCAGCGCCTGATTCACGCGGTTTTGCACGAGCTGCGTGGCCTTGTCCGGATCGGTGCCGAGGCGGAACGTGACCGTGAGCGTGAGGTTGCCGTCGCTATTCGCCTGCGACTGCATGTACAGCATGTTCTCGACGCCGTTGATCTGTTCTTCTAGCGGCGCCGCCACCGTTTCGGCGATCACCTTCGGGTTCGCGCCGGGAAACTGCGCGTGGACCACCACCGAAGGCGGCACGACTTCCGGGTACTCGGAGATCGGCAACTGGAACAGCGCGATCACGCCGGCCAGCAGGATCAACACGGACAGCACGCCCGCGAAGATCGGCCGGTCGATGAAGAATTTCGAAATGTTCATGGGTTGCTCGTAGGCTTTAACACTTAGGGTTCCTTAGTGACGGCAAGGCGCACGCGGTAGCGGCGCGCGCCCTCATTTCGTCAGGACGTCTTCGTGCCTGCGTTGTTCTTCGCCGCCGCATTGGCGTCGGCGGCCGCATCGGCATCGGGGTCGCCGTTCATCGGCACCATGTGGGAGCGCACCGTTTCGCCCGGACGCACGCGCTGCGTGCCGTTGACGACGATGTTGTCGCCCGCCTTCAGGCCGCCCACGATCACGCGCAGATTGCCTTGCTGGCCGCCCGTCTGCACGATGCGGTACGCGATCTTGCCGCTGCCGTCCACGACATAGACGAACTTCTTGTCCTGGTCGGTGCCGATGGCGGCTTCGTCCACGAGCAGCGCCGGATGCGGGGCGCTGCCGCTCACCTTGATGCGCGCGTAGAGGCCCGGCACCAGCGCGCCGTCGGCGTTGTCGAAGCGGGCGCGCACGCGGATCGTGCCCGAGGCCGTGTCGAGACGGTTGTCCACCGACTCGATCGTGCCCGTGCGCGAATAGCCGCTTTCGTTCGCGAGCCCCAGTTCGACCGGCACCTTCGAGCCCACTTTCATGCGGCTGATGTAGTCGAGATAGGTTTGCTCGTCGGCGTCGAATTCCGCATAGATCGGCGAAACGGAAACCAGCGTCGTGAGCGGCGCCGAACTCGCGCCCGCGCTCACCACGTTGCCCACCGTGATTTCCGCGCGCGACACGCGGCCCGCCACCGGCGCCACGACGCGCGTGTAGCCGAGATTGATCTGCGCGGTTTCGAGCGCGGCCTGGGCGGCCTTCAGGTTCGCGGCGGCTTCGCGCGCGCCGTTCTGCTTCTCGTCGTAGTCGCGTTTGGCGATGGCGTTGTCACCAATCAGGCGCTGCGCGCGTTCCCAGTCGCTTTGCGCGTAACCCGAGCGCGCCTGCGCGGCGGCCACTTGCGCGGCGGCCTGATCGACGGCGGCCTGATACGGGCGCGGGTCGATCACGAAAAGCGTGTCGCCCTTCTTCACGAGTGCGCCGTCGCGGAAGTTGACCGAGACGATGGTGCCCGAAACCTGCGGACGTATGTCCACTTTCTCGACGGCGGCCATGCGGCCCGAGTAGTTTTGCCAGTCCGTGACCGTGCGATTGACCACGGCGGCAACATCGACTTCGGGCGCGGGCGGTGCTTCGGCGGCCACGGCCGGATGCGAGTCGAGGCGGATCGCGCCAAACGTGCCGAGACCCGCGACCACGAGCACGCCGAGCACCGCGAGCGCGATACGTGAGCGGTTTTGCGAAAGAAGTGACATGTCGGACTCCAGAAAATAGTGGTTGATTGTTCTTGACTGGTTCGGTCGCGCTACGGCGTCAGCATTGCGCGCTGGCGTCGAAGCAACATTGGAAAAAGCGCACCGCTTCGCTCAGCGCGTTCGTGTGCGCGGCGAGATTCGCGTGCGAAACGCTCGGATAACGCACCACTTGGGTGCGCACGCCGGCATCGATGAGGCGGCTCGCGTACTTCTCCGCCTCGATATGCAACACGTCGTTCTGCGCGGTGACGATCAGCGTGGGCGGCAAACCCGCGAGCCGCCGCGATTCGAGCGGAGCGGCATACGGGTGCATGCGCTGCGCCGCTTCGGGCAGATACGCGCGATAGCACGCCGCGCATTCGCTCGCGGTGATGTCGGAACCGAGCCGCGCTTCGTCGCCGAGCCGCGTGAGGCTCGGATCGAGCATGGGCGCAAACAGCGCTTGCGCCGCGAGCTTCACGTCGCCGCGATCGCGACCCATGAACGCGAGCACGTTGGCGATCTGGCCGCCCGCGTCGTGGCCGGCCGCGAGCAGGCGCTTCGCATTGCCGCCGAAGGCGCGCGCCCGCGTGATCGCCCAGAGCGCCGCGCGATGCGCGTCCTCGGGCGCGGCCGGAAACGGATACTGCGGCGCGAGCGAATATCCCACGCTCACCACGAGCGCCGGTAAGCGCTCTGCGAAAAACCGCGCGGCCGGCTCCGCTTCCTCGATCGAGCCGCGCACGAAGCCGCCGCCGTGGAAATACAGCAACACCGGCAAGCCGCTCGCGCCTTCGGGCCGATACACGCGCAACTGAATTTGCCGCGCATGACCTTCGATCAGCACGTCGGTGGCGACGAGGCCGTGCGCGGCGGGAGCCGGGGCTTGCCCCGCCGTGCGGGCCGTCTCTTCGACGGAAATCGACGACAGCGGGCGTTTAAAGACATCCATGTCAAATCGGCGCAATGCGCGAGAGTAGATTCGAATGGTGCGAATTGTGGGTTCGGCAGACTTGCAAATAAATGCCTATAATCCGGCAACACAATTCGGCGCACCTGAACAATCTGTCTCTATTCGCGCGCACGCCGGGCTTTCGCGTATGCGCCAGGCGCCGAATTCTTTTCGGAGAGTGGCAATGGATCGCCTTCAGGCCATGCAGGTGTTCACCCGCGTCGTCGATACCAACAGCTTCACGCGCGCAGCGGAAACGCTCGACATGCCGCGCGCTTCGGTCACGACGATCATTCAGAACCTCGAAGCGTTTCTCGGCGTGCGCCTCATGCATCGCACGACGCGCCGCCTCTCGCTCACGCCCGACGGCGCGGCGTATTACGAGCGTTGCGTGCGCATTCTCGCCGACGTCGACGAAACCGAACAGACGTTCCAGGACCGCAACCGCAAGCCGCACGGCAAGTTGCGCATCGACATGCCGGGCTCGATCGGGCGGCTCATCGTGATTCCTTCGTTGTGCGAATTCCACGAGCGCTACCCCGACATCGACCTGCAACTCGGCTTGACTGACCGTCCGGTCGATCTGCTTCAGGAAGGCGTGGATTGCGTGGTGCGTGTGGGCGCGTTGCAGGATTCGTCGCTCGTGGCGCGCAGAATCGGCTTGTTCGAAGGGGTTTCGTGCGCCGCGCCCGCGTATCTGGAGAAGCACGGCACGCCGCGCACGCTCGAGGAACTCGAAAATCACCGCGCCGTGAATTATTTTTCGAGCCGCACGGGCCGCATCATCGACTGGGCGTTTCTGGTCGACAACAAGGAAGTCGAGGTCAAGCTCAAGAGCGTCGTTTCGGTGAACGATGCCGACGCGTACGTGACGTGCGGGCTCGAAGGCTTCGGCCTGATTCAGGCGCCGCGCTACATGGTGCTGCCGCATCTGCGTTCGGGCCAGCTCGTGGAAGTGCTGCCCGACATCAAGCCGCTGCCCATGCCGATTTCGGCCGTGTACCCGCACAGCCGTCATCTGTCACCGAAAGTGCGTGTATTCGTGGACTGGATTGCCGAAGTGTTCGACCGCTGTCCGCTGCTGAGCGGCCGCGCCTCGCTCGACAAAGCCTGCACGCTGCGCACGCTCGAAGAACGCGAATCGGCGCCCGCGCTCGAAACACCGGTTATTTCCGAATGGGCCGCCTGAAAGCGCCGCGCGCCCCGAGCGTTTGAATTCGCTGAAAGGCCCTTCGGCAAGGGCTTTCAGCGGAATTCACACTTCGATTGTTTTGGAATTTCGACAATTCCTTTCGCGATTGAGCGGTTTATCGCGAACTCACGGAAGCCTACATTTGCACCTGTCGCAGCGCGGCACACCACGCGCCGCGCCTCATACAGGAGCAAATCATGAAACGCACTCTCGCAACCGCAATCGGCGCCACGCTGGTTTTCTCTCTCTCCGCCAGCGCTTCGGCGTTCGCCCAATCGACCGACACGAACGCGCCGAAAACGCGTGCCGAAGTGAAGGCCGAAGTGGTCGCCGCTTACCGTGACGGTACGCTGCCTTCGCTCAACAAGACCAGTTATCCCGAGCAAAGCCTGATCGGCCGCACGCAGGCGCAACGCATCGCACGCCAGGAGCAACGCGCGCAAGCGACCAGCGTGGCGCGCGCCGGCGACTAATTTCGCCGCCCGGATCTTTCCGTGCTTCGACAACAGTTAGGAGTCCGTCATGAAACCTTCCGAACTCGATCACTGGGACAACACCACGCCCGTGTGGACACCGTTTCGGCATTGATAGCGGTCTGCCGAAATAAAAAAACCCGGCGGTTTGAATACCGCCGGGTTTTCGATTCGCCGCCGAATTTATCGCTTCACGAAATCCGGTTCGAAAAACACCCATCGCACCACGGGAAAGTGCGCCTGCAAGGCGGCCTCGATCTCGTTGATGGCTTCGACCATCGTGCGGCTGTGGTCGTAGTCGATCATCTCGCACTGCACGGCCACCATCACTTCCTTGCCCCATTGCAGCGTAATCAGGCTGATGATGGCGCGAATCTCGGGACGCGCGCGCAGGAACGCTTCGATATCGCGGCGCATTTCCGGGCTGGCCGATTCGCCGACGATCATCGACTTCACTTCGCGCGCCACCGCCAGCGCAATCAGCATGAGCAACACGCCGATCGCGATGGAGCCGCACGCGTCCCATACCGGATTGCCGGTAATGACCGTAAGCAGCACGGCGACAAACGCAATCGCGAGACCCGCGAGCGCGGCGATATCTTCGCCGGCCACGACGAGCAAATCGGAGTCGCGCGTTTCGCGAAACCATCGCCATAGCGATTTGTCCGGCGTGCCCTTGCGTATCTCGCGTATCGCGCCGTAAAGCGAAAGCGCCTCCAGCACGACCGAAATGCCGAGCACGCCCAGCGCCACATACACGTATTGCAGCGGTTCGCGCGCGATCAGCCGATGAATGCCTTCGTAGACGGAAAACGCGCCGCCCACGAAAAACAGCAGCAACGCCACGAGCAGCGAGTAGAAGTTGATCGCGCGGCCGGTGCCCATCGGGTGCAGCGGCGAAGGCGGTTCGCGCGACTGGCGCAAGCCGAGCAGCAACAGCAGTTGGTTGCCGCAATCGGCCGTGGAGTGAATCGCTTCGGCGAACATCGACCCCGAGCCGGTGAACGCCGCGGCCGCGTACTTGCAAACGGCAATGCCGAGGTTGGCGGCGAGCGCGTAGAAAATAGCTTTCGGCGACTCTCCGCTCATACGACCTCGACGCGCGCCGCGCCTTCGCTCAACGCTCCAATCACGCACGCTTGAGCGAACCCGTCGGCGTGGAAAATCGCGAGCACGTCGTTCACGCTTTCCGGTGCGCACGCCACGAGCAAGCCGCCCGAGGTTTGCGGATCGGTCAGCAACGCGCGCGCGCGCTCCGGCAACGCGGGTGCGAGCGTGACGGCGTCGCCGTAGGAGGTCCAGTTGCGGCCCGAGGCGCCCGTCAACACGCCGTCGTCCACGAACTTCTGCACGCCCGGCAGCCACGGCAATTCCGCGTAATGCACGCGCGCCGTGAGATTCGCGCCGCGCGCGATTTCCAGCGTATGGCCGAGCAGGCCGAAACCGGTCACGTCGGTCATCGCATGCACGCCGGGCAATTCGCCGAGCGCCGCGCCTGGCTTGTTGAGCATCGTTGCGGCCGCAACCATCGCCTTGTAGCCTTCGTCGCCGAGCACTTCCTTCTTGAGCGCCGCCGAAAGCACGCCCACGCCGAGCGGCTTGCCGAGCACGAGCACGTCGCCCGCGCGCGCCGACGCATTGCGCTTCACACGCTCGGGATGCACGATGCCGAGCGCCGCCAGGCCGTAGATCGGCTCCACCGAGTCGATCGAATGGCCGCCCGCAACGGGAATGCCGGCCGCCGCGCACACGTCCTCGCCGCCGCGCAGCACTTGCGCGATCACGTCGTGCGGCAATACGTTGATCGGCATGCCCACGAGCGCGAGCGCGAGAATCGGCTTGCCGCCCATCGCATAGACGTCGGAAAGCGCGTTGGTCGCGGCGATGCGGCCGAAGTCGTACGGGTCGTCGACGATCGGCATGAAGAAGTCGGTGGTCGCGACGATGGCCTGCTCGTCGTTGAGTTTGTAGACGGCGGCGTCGTCGGCGGTTTCGGTGCCGACCAGCAGATTCGGGAACGTGGCGGTGAGCGGCGTGGCGCGCGCGAGCAGTGCGGAAAGCACGCCCGGCGCGATCTTGCAGCCGCAGCCGCCGCCGTGCGAAAGGCTCGTGAGGCGCGGCACCGCGGCGCCGATGGCGGGAATGTCGTTCATGTCGGAAATCGTCCTGAAAGTGCCAGATGAATCTGCCTATTATGGGGCAATCGCCCGCGCGGCGATCAACGCGTGCCGGGCGGCGCGAACGGCGCGGGCGGCGCACTGTCGAGCGCACTGTCGAGCGCAACGTCGAGCGTACTGTCGAGCGCGGCGGCGAGCCAGGCGGGGTCGTCGTGCGGCAGATCGTGGCCGGCCCCCGGATGCTCGACGTGCGGCGCGTGCCACGCGCGCGCAAGCCGCAGCGAACACACGGGGTTCACAAGACGATCGGCGCGGGAAGAAACGATCAGCACGCTGCATGCCGGAACGCCCCGCACCACGTAGTGCGCCGCCGCCGCGAGCTGCCGCAGCGCGTTCGCGCGGCTCACGCGCGCGCTCCCGCGAATCGCGCGCCAGGCGGCAAGATCGGCGGACAGCGTGTCGCTGCGCGCGCACGTCAAACGGTGGATCAGCGTTTCCGCAGCGTCGTCTCGGTCGGCGCCGCCCCAATGGCGCGCCACGCGCAGCAGCGTGCCCCACGCCGAAGGACGCAAACGCTCGGGCGCGCGGCTATAGGGTCGCATGCTCGTATTCACGAGCACCAGTTGCGCGATTTCATGCGGATAACGCAACGCCCACGCGGTGGCCACCATGCCGCCGAGCGACATCGCCAGCACGCGATACGGCGGCTTTGCGCCCTGCCGCTGCGTCGCGGCTCTCACGGCATCGACATAAGTCTCCACGTTCAGCGGCGATGCGATGTGTGCATACGCACCGTTGCCGGGCAGGTCGATCACCGATGCACCGCCGCGCTCCTCAAGCCAAGCGGGGAATTCGCCCCAGTGGCGCGATTCGCGCGTGAGTCCGCGCAGCAAAATCCACGGCGTGTTCATGCCGGCCATTACGCGCCCGGCTTCTGATACCAGTGACCGATCGCGCTTTGCAGCACCTGCTCTCGCGTCACGCCCTCGGGCAACCAGCGCGGCGCGGAATACGCGGCGCGCGTGAGAAAGTCGAACAGATTCGCGTGACGCCGCAACACGCGCGCGGTGCGATGCTGCATGACCGGATTGAACATGCCCTGGCGCGAAAAAAGCTGCCGCGGGTTTTTCTTGATCCACAGCCACGAACCGAGTTCGAGCGTGAGCGGCAGAAAAACATGACTCGCGGGCGCCCGATCGTACGCGCAATCCCAGAGATCGCCGTGCAGCAGATATTGATGGCTTTGCGGCTCGAACGTGTAGCCATGATGCGGATGCGCACGCTCGAACATGGTCTTGAGTACGAACATTTCCGGCAGATGACGCATCAGGCGGCGCGTGCGCGCGTAGGGAAACCAGATGCTGTCGCTCCAGCCGTAACCGGAATGACAGTCGAGCGCAAACGAAAGCGGGCGCGGAGCCAGTTCTTCGGCAACGATCTTGAGGAGCGCGTTCGCCTCCACTTCCATCGGGCCGCCGCGCCGGCCGCGATACCACGGCAGCCACGACCCCAGGCGCTGACCGCCCGCGAGAAACGGTACGCGCGCGTCGGCGTCTTGCGGCGCGTTGCGCATGAGGTCGACGCCGTTCGGATTCGCGCGCGTGGCAAGCCACATGCCGCCGGGGTTCAGAATGGGCGCGAGCACGATACGCACTTTTTCGAGCTGTTGCATTAACAACTCGTCCCACGCGAGGCGGCCCACGAGTGCGCGCATGTAGTCGAGCACCAGTTGCGAGCCGATGCGTTCGAGGCCATGTATGCCGCCGAAAAACCCGATCGCGGGCGCAGCCGGATCGCGCGAGCCGATCGACGCCGTGTAGAGCGAGAACGCGCGCCCGCGCACTTCCACTTCGCCCGCGCTGCGTATGTCGAACCAGCGCGCGCCGGCGTCGAGGATCGACTTGAGATCCTCGTATTCGGCGAAGCTGTCGGGCAGAAAGCTCAGTGCCTGGCGCATGCGGCTCATTGTGACGAGTGTCGGCGTTTCGCGGGCGCGTGTGTCGGCAATAAGTCAGCGGAACCAGGGACAGCACGCGCAATTCATCAATATATCCGCTTCGCACGGATTTGCGCGTGACACGTTTTTGGCGTCACGCGACTGTCACATCGCGGCCGCCCGGCCGTGCCTCACAGCCATTTCAAACGTGTAGTCGTCTAGACGTCGCGACACCTTCACTCAACCGTCACAGTCGCTTCCTAGAATGGCTTCGACTTCAACGCGACGGATTGTTATGAACGCTGCCATGGACGCCATTCGCATCGAGCGGCTCTCGAAAAGTTTCGACGGGGGCCGCAAGGCGCTCGATGAAATCGACCTGCGCGTGGGCGCGGGCGAGATGGTTGCGCTGATCGGCGCATCGGGCTCGGGAAAATCGACGCTGTTGCGCCACATCGCGGGCTTCACGGCTTCCGACCCGCAACCGTCGCGCATCGACATCCTCGGCCGCCCGATCCAGCAGGACGGCCGCGTGGTGCGCGAAGTGCGCCGCATTCGCCGCGACATCGGCTTCGTGTTCCAGCAGTTCAATCTGGTACACCGGCTCACGGTGGAAACCAACGTGCTGATCGGCGCGCTTTCGCGCATGCCGTTGTGGCGCCGTTTGACGGGCCGCTTCACGCGCGCCGAACGCGAACTTGCCCTTGCGGCGCTGGGCGAGGTGGGTATCGCGCACAAGGCGGCGCAGCGCGCGGCCAATCTTTCAGGCGGACAGCAGCAACGCGCGGCGCTTGCCCGCGCGCTCGTGCAGCGTGCGCGCCTGATCCTCGCCGACGAACCGATCGCTTCGCTCGACCCCGAGTCGTCGCGCCGCGTGATGGACATGCTGCAAATGCTCAATCGCGAGCACGGCCTCACCGTGCTCGTTTCGCTGCATCAAGTGGATATCGCCATGCAATATTGCCCGCGCACGGTCGCGTTGCGCGACGGGCGCGTGGTGTACGACGGCGCTTCTTCCGCGCTCACGCCCGCGCTGCTGCAACAGCTTTACGGCACGGCCGCGCGCGAATTGCTCGAACCGAACGCCAGGGCCGCATCGGCACAGCGCTTCGGCGCACAGCCGCGCGCGGCCTGATTGATTCCGGACTACTAACGTTTCCCTCACCACGGACCGCCTCACATGAAACTGCTTCGTTCCATGCTCGCCTGGTGCGCCGCCGGCACCGTCGCGTTCGCTGCGCTCGGCACGACGGCCGCCCACGCGGAAGACATCAATTTCGGCATTATTTCGACGGACTCCTCCGCGGTGCTCAAGCAACGCTGGCAACCGTTCATCGACGACATGAACCGTCAAACCGGCCTGAGCGTGAAAGCGTTCTTCGCGACCGACTACGCCGGCATCATCGAAGCCATGCGCTTCAACAAGGTGCAGATCGGCTACTTCGGCAATGCCTCGGCCATGGAAGCCGTGGACCGCTCGAACGGCGAAGTGTTCGCGAAGGTGCTCTACGCAAACGGCGACTCCGGCTACAAGTCGGTGCTCATCACCAACGTCAACAGCCGCGTGAAAACGCTCGACGACGTATTCAAGAATCCTAAGGATCTGACGCTGGGCTGGGGCGACCCGAACTCGACCTCGGGCACGCTGATTCCCGGCTACTACCTGTTCGCGCAACGCGGCGTGACGGTGAACGCGTCGACGTTCAAGACCGTGCTGCCTTCGAGCCATGAAGCGAATCTGCTGGCCGTGGTCAACAACAAGGTCGATATCGCCACGAACAACACCATCGAGCTTGCCACGCTGCAACAGAAACATCCGGACAAGTTCGCGCAAGTGCGCGTGCTGTGGACGTCGCCGCTCATTGCGTCCGATCCGCTCGTGTGGCGCAAGGACTTGCCCGAAGCGACGAAGCAGAAGCTGCGCGACTTCTTCACGCACTATGCCAAAACCGATCCGAAGGAAAAGGCGGTGATGGCGAATATCACGGGCTATGCGGGCTTCGCGCCCTCCAGCGACGCGCAGTTGCTGCCGATTCGCCAGGTCGCGCTGTTCCAGCAAAAAGAAAAGATCGCCGCGGACACGCATCTCTCCGACGACGACCGCAAGAGCCAGATCGCGGCCATCGACGCCAAGATCGGCGCGCTCGCCGCAGCGAAGCCGTAATGGACGCGGTGAATCTCGACAGCACGCGCGTCGCGGCGCACGAAGGCTCGGGGCCGCCTTCGTCCGTCGCGGCTGCCGCGCCCGCCGCGGCGTCGAAGGCCGCGTCCGTTGCGAGCAAGCGTAGCTGGTCGTCGCTCGCGCTGTGGGCGATCGTGTTCGTGCTGCTCGGCGTTGCGTGGCAAGGCGCGGACATGCGGCCGCTCGATCTGTTCTCCGATTCGGCGAACATGGGCACCTTCGCGCGCGGCTTCTTTCCGCCCGACTTCACCGAGTGGCGCACCTACGTGCACGAAATGTGGGTGACGCTCGCGGTCGCGCTTTGGGGAACGGCGCTCGCCATCGTCTGCGCGGTGCCGTTCGGCTTGATGTCGGCGCACAATCTCGCGCCCGCCTGGGTGCTGCATCCTGTGCGGCGCTTGATGGATACGTGCCGCGCCATCAACGAAATGGTGTTCGCGATGCTGTTCATCGTCGCCGTGGGGCTCGGGCCGTTCGCGGGCGTGCTCGCGCTCTGGGTCCACACGACGGGCGTGCTCGCGAAACTCTTCGCGGAGGCCGTGGAAGCGATCGATCCGCGTCCCGTGGAAGGCGTGCGCGCGACCGGCGCTTCGCCGCTCGACGAAATCATTTACGGCGTGCTGCCGCAAGTCATGCCGCTGTGGATCTCGTATGCGCTTTATCGCTTCGAGTCGAACGTGCGTTCCGCGATGGTCGTGGGCATGGTGGGCGCGGGCGGCATTGGCGTGGTGCTCTACGAAGAGATTCGCTCGTTCGATTATCAGCAGACCAGTGCGGTGCTGATCATGGTGATCGCCGTGGTCACGGCCATCGACCTCATCTCCGCGCGGCTGCGCGCGCGCGTCATCTAGCTTGCCTTCGTTTCGCGCGGGCGGGTCGAAAAACAATCGTCCGGCTCGCGCGAAAATCATCGCTTCGCCACGCATTCGCTGGAATAATCGAACGCTTTCCATCCCGAACGTCAGCAATCCCGATGGCAAGCTTCGTCGTTTCGCTGGTCCTGCTTTCGGCGCTCATGCACGCGAGCTGGAACGCCTTTCTGCATCTTTCGGGCGACCGCCTCTGGCTGCTCGGCATGTTCTCGATTCCGTATATCGTCGTGAGCGCGATCGGCGTGTGCGTGCTGCCCTTGCCCGCGCAGGCGAGCTGGCCGTATATCGCGGCTTCGGCGGCACTCGAATTCGCGTATTGCTTCACGCTGATTCGCGCTTATCGCAGCGGCGATTTCGGGCAAATCTATCCCATCGCGCGCGGACTTTCGCCGCTGCTCGTGTTCGCGGGCGCGCTCGTGTTCGCGCATGAGGCGTTGCATGCGCTCGCGGCGACGGGCGTCGCGCTCGTTTCAGTCGGCATCATGTCGCTGGCGTTCCGGCGCGGCATGCGCTTTTCGGGCGAAAGCGTGCCGTATGCGCTGCTCACGGGTCTGCTCATCGCCGTGTATTCCGTGATCGACGGGCTTGGTGCGCGCCTCGCGGGCAACGCGCTCGGCTACATCATGTGGGTGTATCTGCTCTGGAACGTGCCGCAATTCGTCCTGGTTTGCACACTGCGCGGCGGCGTGGCGACGATGTTCGCGCGGAAGGCCAACGCGGCGCGCGGCATGGTCGCCGGGTTGCTCGCATTGAGCGCTTATTGCCTCGTGATCGAGGCGTTCCGCTATTTGCCGATCGCGATGGTTTCCGCGTTGCGCGAACTCTCCTCGATCTTCGCGGTGCTGATCGGCTGGCTGTTCATGCACGAAAAACTCACGGCGCGCCGCATGATCGCGTGCGCGCTCGTGACATGCGGCGCGGTGCTGATTCGCCTTTAATATCGTTAGCTAACCTAAGCAAGTTCAGGCACGGTCGCGTCGATGGCGTCGGCGAGCGCGTCGAACGCCGGCGCGATTTCATCGTCGGGCACGCATGCATAGCCGATCAGCAAACCCGAGGCCGCGCGCTCGCGCGAAGCGTAATAACCCGAAAGCGGCCGCACCACGATATTGCGTGCAAGCGCCGCTTCGGCCACGGCGCGGTCGTCGGCGCCCTCGGGTAATTGCATCACCACATGCAGGCCGGCATCGCCGCCCAAAGCGGGCAAGGCGTCGCCGTACCGGCGCGCGGCCGCGTCGAACAACGCCTGACGCCGCTGGCCGTACAACGCGCGCATCTTGCGGATATGCGAAGTGAAATGCCCTTCGGCGATGAATTCCGCAAGCACGGCTTGTTGCAGCAATTGCCCTTCGCGATAAAGCTCGGCGCTGGCGGTCGCGAAGCTTTCCGCGAGCGCTTCCGGCGCAACGAGATAACCCACGCGCAAGCCCGGAAACAGCGTCTTGCCGAAACTGCCCACGTAAATCACCTGCCCCGCCGTATCGAGCCCTTGCAGCGAAGCGAGCGGCCGGCTGCCGTAACGGAACTCGCTGTCGTAGTCGTCCTCGATGATCCAGCACTGATGCTGGCGCGCGTATTCGAGCAACATGCGGCGGCGCGCGAGACTCATCACCATGCCGAGCGGATATTGATGCGAAGGCGTCACGAGCATGAGTCTGGGCGGCGGCGCGGCGAAATCGGCGGCGCAAGGGTTGAGGCCTTCGCTGTCCACGGCGATGGGCCGCGTGTTGAGCCCCGAAACATGCAGTACGCTGCGCACGCCCCAGTAGCACGGGTCTTCGGTCCAGATGGTGTCGCCGGAATCGGAGAGCAGGCGCACCGCGAGATCGACGGATTGGTGAATGCCGGTCGTGATGATGATCTGCTCCGGCGCGCATCGCACCGAGCGCGACGTGCGCAGATAGTCGGCGAGAACGTGGCGCAGCAGCGAAAGCCCGCCGCCCGGCGCGTAGGTCAGCAAGTCGGGGCGCAGGCTGCGCCAGTATTTGTTGTGCAGACGCGTCCAGACGCGCGCGGGAAAGCGCGAGACGTCGGGCACGCCGGGCATGAACGCGCCGCCCTGGCGCTTCGACACGCCCGCGCCCGACACCAGCCGCGTGCCGCGAGCGGACAGCGCGCGCGGTGTAACGGTGGTGCCTGACGCATCGTCGCTTGCGACCGGGCTGGCGCCTGCCTCCACGCCCATGATTCCGGCGCGCCGGCCCGAATCGGCAGTTAGTTGCGCTTCTAATCCTTTACGCGGTTTCGCCCCGTTGGGTGCCGAATGCCCCGGTGCCGAATCCGCCGCGCCCACGATCTCGTCCGGCGAGGTATCGGCGACATAGGTGCCGCGCCCCGTCGCCGACGTCACATAGCCTTCCAGCACGAGTTGCTCGTACACCTGCGTGACCGTGTTGCGCGCAATGCCCAATTCCGCCGCCAGCAACCGCGAGGACGGCACGCGCGTTCCCGCCGGCAATTCGCGGGAAAGAATCGCCTGTTGCAGCAGCCGATGCAGTTGCCGATAGACCGGTTGCCCGCTGCCACGGTCGAGCCGCTGGGCCAGCCAGTCGGAAAGCACGCTCGCACGCATCGAAATTGGCTCCTAAAGATTGCAACGAATGGCTCTGAAATTTAGAGCCAAACGTGAGTATAGTCGCGACATGGACCGCATGCCGGTCCGCCGACCATCCGCATATGACCCTCAAGGAGATGAACGTGTCGAACAACGCCGATCTGCAAAGCCGCAAGAACGCCATCACGCCGCGCGGCGTGGGCGTGATGTGCGACTTCTACGCCGAGCGCGCCGAAAACGCGGAGTTGTGGGACGTCGAAGGCCGCCGCTTCATCGACTTTGCAGCCGGTATCGCCGTTTGCAACACGGGCCATCGTCACCCCAAGATCGTGGCCGCGATCAAGGCGCAACTCGACCGCTTCACGCACACCGCTTACCAGATCGTGCCGTACGAGTCGTACGTCTCGCTCGCCGAAAAAATCGTCAAGCGCGCACCGGGCAGCTTTGCGAAGAAAGCCGCGTTCTTCACGACGGGCGCCGAAGCCGTCGAAAACGCCGTGAAAATCGCGCGCGCCGCCACCGGCCGCGCGGGCGTGATCGCGTTCGCGGGCGGCTTTCACGGCCGCACGATGATGGGCATGGCGCTCACCGGCAAGGTCGCGCCGTACAAGCTCGCGTTCGGCCCGTTCCCGGCCGACGTCTACCACGCGCCGTATCCGAATCCGGTACACGGCATCAGCACCGCGGATTCGCTCAAGCACATCGAAATGCTGTTCAAGGCCGACATCGACCCGAAGCGCGTGGCCGCGATCATCTTCGAACCGGTTCAGGGCGAAGGCGGTTTCTATCAGGCGCCGGCGGACTTCGTGCGCGCGCTGCGCAAGATTTGCGACACGCACGGCATTCTGCTGATCGCCGACGAAGTGCAAACCGGCTTCGCGCGCACCGGCAAGCTGTTCGCGATGGAACACTACGACGTCGCGCCCGATCTCATGACGATCGCCAAGAGCCTCGCGGGCGGCATGCCGCTGTCGGGCGTCGTGGGCCGCGCGGAAACGATGGACGCGGCGGCGCCCGGCGGCCTCGGCGGCACGTATGCGGGCAACCCGCTCGCCGTGGCATCGGCGCATGCGGTGCTCGACATCATCGACGAAGAAAAGCTCTGCGAGCGCGCCACCAAGCTCGGCGACAAGCTCAAGGCCAGACTCGAATCGCTCAAGGCCGAAGTGCCGCAGATCGCCGATATTCGCGGGCCGGGCGCGATGAACGCCGTGGAATTCTGCAAGCCGGGCACGAGCGAAGCCGACGCCGACTTCACGAAGCGCGTGCAAACCGCCGCGCTCAACCGCGGCCTGCTGCTGCTCGTGTGCGGCGTGTACTCGAACGTCGTGCGCTTCCTGTTCCCGCTCACGATCCAGGACAACGTGTTCGACGAAGCGCTCGCGATTCTCGAAGAGTCGGTCAAGGAAGCCGTGGGCGTGCCCGCGTAAGCGCGCGCAACGTCCGCGAAACGGCACACCGGCGCTTGCCGCTGTGCCGTTTTTTATTTCGAAAACTATTCAAGCCAGTCGGAGCACAAGCATGAATCTCAAGGACGCATCGCTGCTGCAAAACAGCGCCTTTATCGACGGCGAATGGCAAGGCGCGGAAGACGGCGCCACCTTCGACGTGAAAAATCCCGCCACCGGCGCGCTGATCGGCACCGTGCCGCGCATGGGCGCCGCCGAAACGCGCCGCGCGATTGCCGCCGCGAACGCCGCGTGGCCCGCATGGCGCGCGAAAACGGCCAAGGAGCGCAGCGTCATTTTGCGCAAGTGGCACGACCTGATGATGGAAAACGCCGACGATCTCGCGCTCATTCTCACGACCGAGCAGGGCAAGCCGCTCGCCGAGGCGAAGGGCGAGATCGGCTACGCGGCGTCGTTCCTCGAATGGTTCGCCGAAGAAGGCAAGCGCGTGTACGGCGACACCATCCCGACGCCCGCCGGCGACAAGCGCATTGTGGTGACGAAGGAAGCCGTGGGCGTGTGCGCCGCCATCACGCCGTGGAATTTTCCCGCTGCGATGATCACGCGCAAGGTGGGCCCCGCGCTCGCAGCAGGCTGCCCGATCGTGCTCAAGCCCGCCGAAGCCACGCCGTTTTCGGCGCTCGCGCTCGCCGTGCTGGCCGAGCGCGCGGGCGTGCCGCGCGGCGTGTTCAGCGTGGTGACGGGCGACCCGAAGGCGATCGGCGGCGAACTGACGTCCAACCCGACCGTGCGCAAGCTTTCGTTCACGGGATCGACGCCGGTGGGCCGTTTGCTGATGAGCCAGTGCGCCTCGACGGTCAAGAAAGTCTCGCTGGAACTGGGCGGCAATGCGCCGTTCATCGTGTTCGACGACGCCGACCTCGACGCGGCCGTGGCGGGCGCGATCGCCTCGAAGTATCGCAATAGCGGCCAGACGTGCGTGTGTACGAACCGCTTCTATGTACACGACGCCGTGTATGACGCGTTCGCCGCGAAACTGCGCGAGGCCGTCGAAAAGCTGAAGGTCGGCTTTGGCACCGAAGCAGGCGTGACGCAAGGTCCGCTCATCAACGAAGCGGCCGTGCTCAAGGTGGAATCGCATATCGAAGACGCGCTCGCGAAGGGCGCGCAAGTCATCACCGGCGGCAAGCGCCACGCGCTCGGCCACGGCTTTTTCGAGCCGACGATTCTCACCAACGTGACGCCCGCGATGAAGGTCGCGCGCGACGAGACCTTCGGCCCGCTTGCGCCGCTGTTCCGCTTTTCTTCGGATGACGAAGTCATCAGGATGGCTAACGATACCGAGTTCGGTCTTGCCGCCTACTTCTACAGCCGCGACATCGGCCGCGTATGGCGCGTGGCGGAAGCGCTCGAATACGGCATGGTCGGCATCAATACGGGCTTGATCTCGAACGAAGTCGCGCCATTCGGCGGCGTGAAGCAGTCGGGCCTCGGCCGCGAAGGCTCGCATTACGGCATCGACGATTATGTCGTGATCAAGTATCTCTGCATGGGGTTGTAAAGCGCTTTTCGGTCTGGGAGATTGACGCGCCGCGTGCGTTCGCGGCGCGTTTTTTTTTGCTTATTGCGCGGCGCCGACCGGCGTGACTTGCGTTGCGTAAGCCGAAATGAAAACGGCGTGGATCGTATCGCCGACCTTGAGCGTCTTGAGATCGACGTCGGGCGTGGCGTCGACCGTGACGGTTTGATACGCGCCGCGCAACGTGACTTCGCGCTTCTTCGCGTTGATGCGCAGCACGGTGGCCTGCACTTCGACCTGACGCGCGGCATCGTAGCCCGACGACGCCGGAACATAGACGTTGGTATCGACGCGCTTGCGAATGCCCTTGTCCTTGCCGGTGACTTTTTCGGCGGTGACGAGCAGCGCATTCTTATAGAGCACGTCGACGGTGTCTCCAACGTTGAGTTGATCGAAATTGCCGACTTGCCGGCTGAGCGCGATGTCGAGATCGTTGCTGCGCGGGCCGCGCAAGGTGACGATGCGCGAGGCGCGGTCAATGCCGACGATTTTCGCCTGAACGTGAATAGGCGGCACGTTCGCGATCACCGCCTGGGCGGCGCTCGAAAGATCGGATTGGCCTTGCGGTTCCGATGCGGATGGATCGGTTTGCGCGAGCGCGGGAAAGGTGACAAGTGCGCTCAGCGTGATTGCGGTTGCCAGAATGGGGGCTATTCTCATTTACGGTTCTCCTGGGCGTAGGGCGCTTCTTTATCTGCGCCGTTTGATTTTAGGTGTTGCCGATTTTTTATGTTTTTACGGTGTGCTAACTGAATCTGCAACGATCCGCCGGATTTTTTCGGTCGATGCAACGATGGTCCGCAAAAGCAAAAAGCCGCGAACCCGAAGGTCCGCGGCTTTCCCATCGACATACTACCAACCGGCGATCAAACCCGCTCGATCGCCATGGCAATTCCCTGCCCCACGCCAATGCACATCGTACACAGCGCGAAGCGGCCCTTCGTGCGATGCAACTGGTACATGGCCGTTGTCACCAGGCGCGCGCCGCTCATGCCCAACGGATGCCCCAACGCAATCGCGCCGCCATTCGGGTTCACACGCGCGTCGTCGTCGGCGATACCCAGCATGCGCAGCACTGCGAGACCTTGCGAAGCAAACGCCTCGTTCAGCTCGATCACGTCGAACTGATCGATCGTCATGTTCAGACGCGCGAGCAGCTTTTGCGTTGCGGGTGCCGGGCCGATACCCATCACGCGCGGCGCAACGCCCGCAGTCGCCATGCCGATGATGCGCGCGCGCGGCGTGAGGCCGAAGCGCTTCGCGCTCTCTTCGTTCGCGAGCAGCAGCGCGCATGCGCCGTCGTTCACGCCCGAGGCATTGCCCGCCGTTACCGAGCCGTCGGCGCGCACGACGCCCTTGAGCTTCGCCAGCGCTTCGAGGCTGGTTTCGCGCGGGTGTTCGTCGCGCGACACCACGAGCGGGTCGCCCTTCTTCTGCGCGATCGTCACCGCGACGATTTCCTGCGCGAGTGTGCCGTCGGCTTGCGCGCGCGACGCCTTCTGCTGGCTGCGCATCGCGAACGCGTCCTGATCGGCGCGGCTCACGTTGTAATCGACGGCCACGTTCTCCGCCGTTTCCGGCATCGAATCCACGCCATATTGCTGCTTCATCAGCGGATTGACGAAGCGCCAGCCAATGGTCGTGTCGTAAATCGCGGCGTCGCGTGCGAAAGCGCTCGCCGACTTGCCCATGACGAACGGCGCGCGGCTCATGCTCTCCACGCCGCCCGCGATCATCAGCCCGGTTTCGCCCGACTTGAGCGCACGCGCGGCAATGCCCACGGCGTCCATGCCCGAGCCGCACAGGCGGTTGACGGTCGAGCCGGGCACGCCTTGCGGCAGCCCCGCGAGCAGCGACGACATGCGCGCCACGTTGCGGTTGTCCTCGCCAGCCTGGTTCGCGCAGCCGTAGATGACGTCGTCGATGGCCGTCCAGTCCACTTCCTTGTTGCGCTCCATGAGCGCCTTGAGCGGCACGGCGCCAAGGTCATCCGCGCGAACCTGCGCGAGCGAGCCCGCGTAGCGGCCGATCGGCGTGCGAATCGCGTCGCAGATGAATGCTTCCGTCATATAAGTCTCCTTTTCGACCGCGACCGAAGCACCGGCGCTCCTCGCGATCCCAGCGAATGGGTTGAGATGACGGACAGCGCGCCGAAAAGAGCCTCGCTCGCGCGTGTCCTTGAATGGGTTTTTGTTCGCCTAAAGAACTAATGATCGTTAATCGAACAGATTGCGCCCATGATAGGCGTCGTGCGGGAAGGGTGTCAAGTTTGAGGGAGGCGCGCAAACCCGCGCCGAACCTCGGCCGTCCGTTCCCTAAAACATGGCCGCGCACAAAGAAAAAGGCCGCACAGACGTGAGCCCGTGCGGCCTTCGGCGCTGGGCGGTCAATCCGCCCGCTTACGCCTCAAATACTCAGCGCGACATCATGTTCATGCTGACATTGTGCATGACCCAGATCGTACCGAAAATCAGGAACGCAGCCGCCAGCACCGTATAGGAGAGCGACACGACGTTCCAACCCTGCCCCTTCGACGTATTGAGGTGCAGGAAGAACACGAGGTGGACGACCACCTGCACGAACGCCAGAACGGCCAGCACGATCATGCCCGTGGATTCGCCGAGCGAGCCGTGAAGCACCACGCCGAACGCACCCGCCGTGAGCAGCACGGAAAGAACGAAGCCCGCCATGTAGCTGCCGAGACTGCCGTGAGCCTCCGAATGAGAATGCGCCATTTAGATCACGCTCCCGAGATAGACAAAAGTAAACACGCAGATCCACACGACGTCCAGGAAGTGCCAGAAGAGGCTCAGGCACGTGAGACGGCGGATTTCCTGCTCGCCGAGTTGCGGCTTGCGCACGACTTGAATCATCAGCACGAGCATCCACAGCAGGCCGAAGAACACGTGGATACCGTGCGTGCTGACCAGCGTGAAGAACGACGAGAGGAACGCGCTGCGCTGCGGGCCCGCGCCTTCGGCGATCAGGTGCGAGAACTCGCGCAGTTCGAACACGAGAAACAGCGCGCCCAGCACGAACGTGACGGCCAGCCAGCCGAGCACGACGCCGTTCTTGCGCTGATGCGCGCCGAGCATCGCGAAACCATACGTGATGCTCGAGAGCAGCAGGATGGCCGTTTCGAGCGCGACGCCCGGAATGTCGAACAGATCCTTGCCCGAAGGGCCGCCCGCGAACTGATGGCTCAGCACGCCGAACGTGGCGAACAGCGCCGCGAACAGCACGCAGTCCGTCATCAGGTAGATCCAGAAGCCGAACACGGAGTTCGACGGCGGGTGATCGTCGTGATCGTGTGCGGCAAGCGTAGCCGCGTGGGTTTTCTGTAACATCAGTTTGCCTCCAGGGCGACTTCGTCGCGCCGTTCCACGATAGCCGCGGCGCCGAAGCGTTGTTCCTCGATCTCGCGGACCTTCGCGGCAGGAATGTAATAGCCGTCGTTGTTGCCGAAGCTGCGGATGATGATCGTCAGCACCGCGCCCACGAAGCCGAGCACGGCCAGCCATGTGATGTGCCAGATGCCTGCGAAGCCGAGCACAAGGCTGAACATGCCGACGAGGAAGCCCGCCGCCGTGTTCGACGGCATGTGGATGTCGGTGTATTTCGCCGCGAGGCCGGGCGCGCGGCCCGTTTCCTTCATGTGCGCGAAGGCGTCGATCTCTTCCACCTGCGGGATGACCGCGAAGTTATAGATGGCGGGCGGCGACGAAGTGGCCCATTCGAGCGTGCGGCCGTCCCACGGGTCGCCCGTCACGTCCTGGCATTCCGCCTTGTTGCGGTTCACGAACGCCATGACCCACAGCACGACCTGGAACACGATGCCGAGCGCGATGATGGCCGCGCCGATCGCTGCGACGACGAAGTACGGCTGCCATTCGGCCACGTCGTAGTGGTTCATGCGGCGGGTTGCGCCCATGAAGCCCAGCACGTAGAGCGGCACGAACGCCACGTAGAAGCCGACGAACCAGCACCAGAACGAAGCCTTGCCGAGCTTTTCGCTGGGCTTGATGCCGAACACCTTCGGGAACCAGTAATGCAGGCCCGCGAGATAGCCGAACACCACGCCGCCGATAATCGCGTTGTGGAAGTGGGCGACCAGGAACAGCGAGTTGTGCAGCACGAAGTCGGCGCCCGGAATGGCCATCATCACGCCGGTCATGCCGCCGATCGAGAACGTGACCATGAAACCGATGGTCCAGAGCACCGGCGCCGTGAAATGCACGCGGCCGCGGTACATGGTGAACAGCCAGTTGAAGATCTTCACGCCGGTAGGAATGGCGATGATCATCGTGGCGATGCCGAAGAACGCGTTGACGTCGGCGCCCGAACCCATCGTGAAGAAGTGGTGCGCCCACACGAGGAACGCGAGCACCATGATCACGCACGAGGCGTAGACCATCGTCTTGTAACCGAACAGCGGCTTCTTGCAGAACGTGGCCATCACTTCCGAATAGATGCCGAACGCAGGCAGCACGAGGATGTACACCTCGGGGTGGCCCCACGCCCAGATCAGGTTCAGATACAGCATGGCGTTGCCGCCCAGCTCGTTCGTGAAGAAGTGCATGCCGAGATAGCGGTCGAGGCCGAGCAGCGCCACGGCCACCGTCAGGATCGGGAACGTGGCCATGATCAGCACGTTCGAGCACAGCGCCGTCCACGTGAACACCGGCATCTTCATGAGCGACATGCCCGGCGCGCGCATCTTGAGGATCGTGACGAAGAAGTTCACGCCCGTGATCAAGGTGCCCACACCCGAAAGCTGGATCGCCCAGATGTAGTAATCGACACCCACGCCCGGACTGAACTGCAATTCGGAGAGCGGCGGATACGCGAGCCAGCCGACCTGCGCGAACTCGCCGATCACGAGCGACAGGTTCATGAGGATCATGCTGATGGCCGTCATCCAGAACGAAAGCGAGTTCAGGAACGGGAACGCCACGTCGCGCGCGCCGATCTGCAAGGGCACGACGAGGTTGAACAGGCCGACCATGATCGCCATCGCCATGAAGAAGATCATGATGACGCCGTGCGCCGTGAAGATCTGGTCATAGTGATGCGGCGGCAGATAGCCGGGCGCGTCGAACGCAATGGCCTGCTGGATGCGCATCATGACGGCGTCGGCGAAACCGCGCACGAGCATGAGCACCGCCACGATCATGTACATCACGCCAATGCGCTTGTGGTCCACGCTCGTGATCCATTCGGACCACAGGTATTTCCACTTGCCCATCACGGTCACGAGACCGAGCACGCCGAGAACGATCAGCGCCATGAACGCAGCCGCGCCCATGATGATCGGCTGATCGAACGGGATCGCCTCTAAAGTAAGTTTGCCGAACATGCGTTACCCCTTCGTACCGCAGGCAGCGTCCCGGAAATCCGTAACGTGGCCATTGTTGTACTTCGCAATGATGTTGTTGAAGAGCTTCGGATCGACCGCCGAGAAGTACTCCACCGGCGCCTTCTCCTGCGGCTTGGCGACCGAGGCGTACTGGTCCATCGACAGTTGCGTGGACGACGCCTTGACCTTCTGCACCCACGCGTCGAAATCCTGCTGGCTCGTGGCGAGCGTGCGGAACTTCATGTCGGTGAAGCCGCGGCCGCTGAAGTTCGACGAAATGCCGGCGTAGTCACCCGCTTCGTCGGCGATCAGGTGCAGGCGCGTTTGCATGCCCGCCATCGCGTAGACCTGGGTGCCCAGTTGCGGAATGAAGAACGAGTTCATCACCGAATCCGACGTGATGCGGAAGTTCACCGGCGTGCCCACCGGCACCGCGAGCTGGTTGACCGAAGCAATGCCGAGGTCCGGGTAGATGAACAGCCACTTCCAGTCGAGCGCGACGACTTCGACGTTGATGGGCTTCGCGCTCGATTCCAGCGGCTTGTACGGGTCGAGTTCGTGGCTCGTGCGGTACGTGAGAATGGCGAGGAAGAGAATGATGACGGCGGGAATGGCCCACACCACCACTTCGATCGCCGTGGAGTGCGCCCACTTCGGCGCGTAGACGGCATTGCGGTTGGACGCGCGATAGCGATACGCGAACACCAGCGTGAGGATGATGACGGGCACCACCACCAGCAACATGGCCCATGTTGCCGTGGCGATGAGCGATTTTTCGGCCAAGCCGACGCTGCCCTTCGGGTCGAGCACGGCCAAGTTGCCGCTGCACCCCGCAAGAGAAACGAGCAGCCCGCTGCCGAGGGGGATTAACCACCTTTTAAAGGCTTTTCTGTCCATGTTTGCCTGATTTCTGTTGACCACCAAAACACCACCACATTTGCATCGCAAAATCGCCACGCAAAATGCACCCGTATCGTATTCAGAGCGGATTCTACGTAATGGATTAATCTTAAAATTTGATCTTTGCTAAGTTTTAGCGCGCGCGAAGAACTCGCTCAGGCGAACGCGACGGTTCGCCGCGTTTATCTTTCATAATTATTACAGACCCACCAAAGCCTTTTTGGGCGGCGCGCGACGGCCAGCTGCCGATGCGCGAGGCGAGCCGGGCAACGCGGCGTTCATGCCATCGGGATGAAAAATGCGTCGGCGCCCAGGATAATTTTTCCCGGCGGCTTCGATTTTATCTCGTAAATCCGGTCGATTAAAAATCGAGTGAACTGCCTATCGCTTAAATAGATGTCAATTGCTTTTCGAAAGGCAATTTTGATTTTTATCATACAAATTACGAAGCAAACGATAAACCGCGCGCTTTCGCCGCAGGCAGCGTTGGGACGGATTTCGGGGGCCGGAAATGCGCGCGCGTCATGCGCCGTGTGTTGGCGAAAGCTTGCGCTTGCGTTATCTTGACAGGTTGTTCCCGCGCCGCAGCAAACCTAGCCAGCCCATGACCTCTGCTTCCCGAGCCTCGACCGACCGTTCCGCCGAACCGCCGGAGAACCCCGAAAAGCCGGGCGACTCCTACGTGCAGTCGTTCGCGCGCGGGCTTTCGGTGATCCGCGCATTCAACGCCGAGCATCCCGAGCAGACGCTCACCGACGTGGCGGCCGCCACCGGTCTCACGCGCGCGGGCGCGCGCCGCATTCTGCTCACGCTGCAAACGCTCGGCTACGTGGAGGCCGACGGGCGCCTGTTCCGCCTCACGCCGCGCATTCTCGACCTGGGCTTCGCCTACCTCACGTCCATGCCGTTCTGGAATCTCGCCGAGCCGGTCATGGAGGAACTGTCGCAGCAAGTGCACGAAAGCTGCTCGGCGGCCGTGCTCGACCGCACGGAGATCGTCTACGTGCTGCGCGTGCCCACGCACAAGATCATGACGATCAACCTTTCGATCGGCAGCCGCCTGCCCGCTTATTGCACTTCCATGGGGCGCGTGCTGCTGGCTTCGCTCGACGAGGGCGCGCTCGACGAAACCCTCGGCTCCTCGCCGCTTTACGCGCACACGCCGCGCACCGTCACCGACATCGGCGAGTTGAAGAAGATTGTTGCGCAGGTGCGCGCGCAAGGCTGGGCCATCGTCGACCAGGAGCTGGAGGGCGGCCTCATTTCGCTTTCGGCGCCCATTCGCAACCGCCACGGCCGCGTGATCGCCGCGATGAACATCAGCGGCAACGCCCAGCGCACCTCGGCCAAACAGATGGTCAAAACCTTCCTCGAACCGCTTCAGCAAGCGGCGGAGCGCGTTTCCAGCATGGTCGCGCGCCGCACCTGAAGCGCGCCGCCGCCGCGCGCTTCGGTCCGCTTCAGTTGACGTCGGCGAACACCTGCACGAGCCAGTCGGCGAACGTGCGCACGCGCAGCGAAAGCTGGCGATTCTGCGGATACAGCACGGAAACCGGCATCGGCGGCGGCGCATGCGCGCCCAGCACGACGCATAGCTCGCCGCTGGCAAGCTGCTCGCGCACGCGGTAGCGAGGCACCTGCACGATGCCGAGCCCCGCGAGGGCGCCCGCCGTATAGAGATCCGCGCCGTTCACCGCCACCGTGCCGGGCAGCGTGACGCGCGTCACGCCCTCGGGCGTCGCGAATTCGAGCGGATGCGCGCGGCCCGTGGAAGGCGAGAGATAGTTCACGGCCTGGTGCGCCAACTTCCCCGCGTGCGTTTGCGTGAGCGCCTCGATGGACGCCGGATCGCCGTGACGTTCGAGGTAGGCGGGGCTCGCGCAAGTGACTTGTTCGATCAGCGCGACGCGCCGCGCGATCATCGACGAATCGGCGAGTTCGCCCGCGCGCAGCACGCAATCCACGCCTTCGCGCACGAGATCGACCAACTGGTCGCCCGAGCCGATGAAAAACTCCATGCGCGGATAACGCGCCGCGAACTCGGGCAGCCGCGGCATCACGAAATACTGCGCGAGCGTGCCTTGCATGTTCACGCGCAAGCGCCCTTGCGGATCGGGGTCGCGGAACGCTTCTTCGGTTTCCTCGAGATCCGCGAGCAGGCGCGTGCAGCGCTGGTAGTAGAGATCGCCGTCCTGCGTGGGCTTGACCTGGCGCGTCGTGCGTTCGAGCAGCCGCACGCCCAGGCGAGCCTCGAGGCGTTTGATGGAATTGGTGACCGTCGCGCGCGGCAGGTTCAGGTCTTCGGCGGCTTGCGTGAAGCTGCGCCGGTCGACGATGCGCGTGAAAATCTGCATCTCCTGGAAGCGGTCCAAGGCAATCTCGGTGGGAATCGCGGGTGAGTGGCATCTTATCGCGGCGCGGCATGCGTCAAAAAAGCAACATCCTGCCGGTTCGAGCCCGGTCCCCCGCACCGCGCATTGCCGGCTTCAGCCCGCCGCTACGCGCCTCACCACCTCGACGAACGCCTCGCCCGCCACTTCCAGCCGCCCCGAATTGTCGATGCGCGCGATCGCCGCGCCCGGCGGCACCTCGAACGGCGCGCGCCGCGCGAGCCGCGCCGCGACCTGCTCGGGCGTTTCGCGCGCACGCGACGCGAGCCGCGCGGCCAGCACATGCTGCGCGGCCTCCACGTGAACGAGCGTCGTTTGCGGATAGCGCCCGCACGCCTCGCCCGCATACGCGCGCGAACCGTTCACCACCACCGTGCAACCGAGCGCGAGCCACTGGTCGATCTCCACGCCCACGCCGTAACGCAGCGCGTGGCTGCCCCATTGCAGCGCGAACAGGCCGCGTCGCGAGCGCGCCTCGAATTCGGTGTCGGAGAGCGAGATGTGGTTTTCGCCGCCACCGTCCTCGCGCGTGATGTAGCGATGCGCGAACACCACGCCTTCGCCCGCGAGCCGCGCGCGCGCGTAATGAAGCAGCGTGTCCTTGCCCGCGCCCGACGGCCCCATCACGTAGATCAAACCGCCCTTCATGCGGCCGCCTTCGCGAACGGCACGCGCTGCCACAGCACGAACGGCGCGCCGGGTTCGGGCTCGACGAAGATCGCCGCGCCGCAAACGGGCAGCGCACCCGCAGCGCGCATCTTCGCGTTCCAGGCGTTCACGAGATGCGCGCCGAGCGCGGGATAGTCCAGCGAATCGGAAAGTGTCATGTGGAAGCGGAATTCGTCGAACACATACGGATAGCCCCATTCGGCGACATATGCGCGCTGACGCGGCGTGAGCGGCGCTTCGAGGCGCTTTGCGATTTCGGCCGCCGTTTGCACGGCACGCAGCGAGCCGAGCGCCCGCAATGCGGCGGCGGCGAGATCGCGCAACGCGGTTTCGCTGGCCGGGTCGGCGGGACGCAGCGCAACGAAACGGCCGAGCATGGCCGCCTCCACGTTCGCCTCGAACGCGGCGCGGTCTTGCGCCCACGCTTGCGCGGCGGCGAACAGCGCCTCGGGCGTGACGTCGGCGGCAAGGCGAAACGGCGGCACGAGCGTCGCGTGCCAGCCGTAGCGGCGCGGCGACCGCGTGAGCGCGTGCAGCGAACCGCCGGCATCGCCGATAGTGTCGATGGTGTCGATCTCGTCGATCGCGGGCTGCAACAGCGTTTCGCCGCTTTCGGCGTCGCGGCCCAGCCACGCGCTGCCCGCGCGCCACCACGCCGATTCGCGCGGCGGCGCGTAGTAAAGCGCGAAGCGCGCGGCGGGACCGAAGTCGTGCGGCGCGCTCATACGTCGTGCTCCACCATCAACTGCACGCGGTCGGCGGCGAAATACGTAATGCCGTATTTGATCGGCACGCCTTCGAGATCGACGTCGACGTTCTCGACCCACAGCACCGGCTGCTGGCGATTGATGTTGAGCCGCCGCGCCACTTCCGCCTCGGGCAACACGCTGCCGATGCGGCTCCACTTGCGCAGATAATCGCTCACGCCGAATTCGGCCAGCGCCTTCGAGGTGCTGTCCACGCGCTCCATCACCGCGGGAAAGTCGGCGAAACGCGCGGCCGGATAGTAACTGCGCGCATACGTGAGCGGCACGCCTTCGGATTCGTGCAGCGTTTCGAGCCGATACACCAGCGCGCCCGCGCGCAAGCCGAGCGCCTTGGCCACCGTGGGATCGGCCTTCACGCGCGACGAAGCAAGCAGCTTCCCGACCGCCGAATGCTGATGACGCTTGAGATTTTCCGTGAAACGCGTGCGCTTGCCGATCGAATAGTCGATCGCACCGGGCTGCACGAACGTGCCGCGCCCCTGCTCCACGCTCACGAGACCGAGCGCCGCGAGACCGAGCATCGCGCGCCGCACGGTATGGCGATTCACGTCGAAGCGGCGCGCGAGTTCGCCTTCGCTCGGCAAGCGGCCGTCTTCGCCAAAGCCCTTCGCGGCAATCTCGGCCGCGAGAATCTGCTCGATCTGGCGCCACACCGCCACGCCCGCGCCGCGCTCCAGCGTGCTGGCCGGCGCCTCGTCGTTCGATGTCATGGTGCTGTCATTCCTCTCGGTTTCAATAGCGTTTCGTGCATTGTAGTGCGCAGGCCGTGATGGAAATATGAAAACGTCGTTCGCGCCTCATCGAGACAACTGTACCACTAAACGTCTAGACGTTTAGATGAATAGATGCTTCAATGACGCTGTTCGCCGGGCCTGGCAGGCGCGGCCCGAAACTGTCCACGAAACAGGAATTCCGATGAACGCTTCTCCCCGCACGTCCCCGTCTTGCGACGAGCGCCGCGTCTGGATGGCCGTGCTCGCGCGCACGCCGCGCGCCGAACTCGAAGCCGCGCTCGGCGAGGCGCTCGAAGGCGCGCCCGCGCCCGCCTTCGACTGGCTGCGCGCGCCGCAAACCGGTCTGGCGATGGTGCGCGGCCGTGTCGGCGGCACCGGCAACGCTTTCAATCTAGGCGAAGCCACTGTCACGCGCGCCACGCTGCGCCTGCGCCAAACGCACGGCGACGACCCCGCCACGGTCGGCGTCGCATGTCATTTGGGCCGCGACAAGCGCCGCGCCGAACTGGCCGCGCTCGCCGACGCGCTGCTGCAAATTCCCGCGCGCCACGCACGCTTGCATGCGCAATTGATCGCGCCGCTCGCGGCGCATCTGGACGCCCGACGCGACGCGCAGCGTGCCGATGCCGCCAGCACGCGCGTCGAGTTCTTCACGATGGTTCGAGGTGACGCATGAACGACGAACGTTCCGCCAAAGCCGCGACGCAGGAATTGCTCGCGTCGCTCGCGCCGGGGTTCGGCGACCCGGTTCACGACACGCAGGCCGTGTTCCGCACGCTGCTCGACGCGCTCGCGCGGCCCGGCACGATCGGCGTGATCGAAACGCCGCTGCCGTGCGCGGACGCGCCCGCCGCCGAAAAACGCGCGGGCCTCGCCGCCTTCGCCGCGCTGCTCGCGCTGGCCGACTACGCCACGCCCGTGTGGCTCGCGCAGCCCGACGCCGCGCTTGCCGCCGCACTGCGCTTTCACGCGGACGCGCCGCTCGTGGCCGAACCGCACGCCGCCGCGTTCGGCTATGTGCATGACGCGCACGCGCTGCCCGCGCTCGACGCGTTCATGAGCGGCACGCCCGAATCGCCGGAACATTCGGCGACGGTGTTCGTGCGCGTGGAATCGCTCACGGGCGGCGCACCGCTCACGCTGCGCGGCCCCGGCATCGAAACCACGCGCAGCGTTGCGCCCGCGGGCGTGCCCGAACGTTTCTGGCGCGAACGCGCCGCCCTGGCGCCGCTGTTTCCGTGCGGCATCGACTTCTATCTCGTGTGCGGCGAACGCCTGATGGGCCTGCCGCGCACGACCTTCGTGGAGATGCACTGATGTACGTCGCCGTCAAAGGTGGAGAACGCGCGATCGAAGCGTCGTGGCGCCTGCTCGACGAGGCGCGCCGTGGCGACACGCGCGTGCCCGAGCTGAGCGTTGCGCAGATCCGCGGGCAAATGCGCCTTGCCGTCGCGCGCGTGATGGCCGAAGGCTCGGTGTACGACGAAGAACTCGCGGCGCTGGCGATCAAGCAAGCCGCCGGCGATCTCGTCGAAGCGATCTTCCTGCTGCGCGCATATCGCACGACGCTGCCGCGCTTCGGCTATACGGAGCCGGTGAAAACGGAGGACATGACGGTCGCGCGGCGCATTTCGGCCACGTTCAAGGACGTGCCCGGCGGCCAGGTGCTGGGCGCGACTTACGATTACACGCAGCGTCTGCTCGATTTCGCGCTGCTTGCGGAAGGCGGCGAAAACCGCGAAGAAAGCGGCCAGGGCGCGAACGGCATGGCGCAGCCCGCGCGCGCCGTTCCGCCCGAGGAAGCGATGCCGCGCGTGCTTTCGCTGCTCGACAAGGAAGGCTTGATCGAGCAGGAACAGCCCGCGCCGGACGCGAAGGAGCCGGGCGATCTCTCGCGCGAGCCGCTTTCGTTTCCCGCCGACCGCAGCGTGCGCCTGCAAAATCTCGCGCGCGCCGACGAAGGCTTCTTGCTGGCGATGGGCTACGCCACGCAGCGCGGCTATGCGAACTCGCACCCGTTCGCGGGCGAGATCCGCTTCGGCACCGTGGCCGTGGAAATGGTGCTCGACGAATTGGGCGAAGCGGTCGAAATCGGCGAAATCGACTTGACCGAGTGCCAGATGATCAACCAGTTCGCGGGCGCGAAAGACGTGCCGCCCACGTTCACGCAAGGCTACGGTCTCGCGTTCGGTCATGCGGAGCGCAAGGCCATGTCGATGGCGCTCGTCGATCGTTCGCTGCGTGCGGAAGAACTCGGCGAAACGGTCGAAGCGCCCACGCAGGATATCGAATTCATGCTCTCGCATAGCGACAACGTGGAAGCGTCGGGTTTCGTGGCGCACCTGAAATTGCCGCATTACGTCGACTTTCAGGCCGAACTCGAACTCGTTCGCAAACTGCGCGCGCGGCATTTCGAAGACTCGCAAGGAGAAGCGGCATGAACGCGCCCGACCCGCTGCAACACGCCGTGACCTCGCACGAAACGCAGGCCGCGCAAGGCTACAACTTCGCGTACCTCGACGAGCAAACCAAGCGCATGCTGCGCCGCGCGCTGCTCAAGGCCGTGGCCGTGCCCGGCTATCAAGTGCCGTTCGGCTCGCGCGAAATGCCGCTGCCGTACGGCTGGGGCACGGGCGGCATTCAGGTGACGGCGGCCATCATCGGCGCGAACGACACGCTCAAGGTGATCGACCAGGGTTCCGACGACACCACCAACGCCGTGAACATTCGCCGCTTCTTCGCGCGCACCACCGGCGTCGCGACCACGCGGCGCACGAGCGAAGCGACGATCGTGCAAACGCGCCACCGCATTCCCGAAACGCCGCTCACAGACAAACAGATTCTCGTGTTTCAGGTGCCGATGCCCGAGCCGCTGTTCCGGCTCGAACCGCGCGTGGCCGAGTGCAAGAAATTGCACGCGCTGGCGGACTACGGCCTCATCAGCGTGAAGCTTTACGAGGACATCGTGCAGCACGGCAGCATCGCCACGACCTACGATTATCCGGTCACGGCGAACGGGCGCTATCTGATGTCGCCGTCGCCGATCCCGAAGTTCGACAATCCGAAGCTGCATATGAACGCCGCGCTGCAACTGTTCGGCGCGGGCCGCGAGCGGCGCATCTACGCGATTCCGCCTTATACGCCGGTAAAAAGCCTCGATTTCGACGATCATCCGTTCGAAGTGCAACGATGGGAACACGCGTGCGCGCTGTGCGGCTCGCGCGAAAGCTTCCTCGACGAAATGATCGTCGACAACGAGGGCAAGCGCATGTTCGTCTGCTCGGACAGCGACTACTGCCACGACCGTCGTTCGGACAACGAAGCCAATTCCGCCGGCGCGACGCAACCGGGAGACCACGCATGACGCCGCTTCTCAGCGCACGCTCGCTCACGAAACAATTCGGCGGCCGCAACGGTTGCCGCGACGTGAGCTTCGACCTCTATCCCGGCGAAGTGCTGTGCATCGTCGGCGAGTCGGGTTCGGGCAAGACCACGCTGCTCAACACGCTCGCGCTTCGCACCGAAGCGGATTCGGGCGAACTTCGCTACACCAATGCAAACGGCGAGGCGCTCGATTTGCGCACGCTTTCCGAGCCGCGCCGCCGCCTGCTCGCGCGCACGGAATGGGGCCTCGTGCAGCAGAATCCGCGCGACGGCCTGCGCGCGAGCGTTTCCGCGGGCGCGAATATCGGCGAGCCGCTGATGGCCGTGGGCGCGCGCCACTACGGACAGATTCGCGACGTTGCGCAACAATGGATGCAGCGCGTGGAACTCGACGCCATGCGCATCGACGAATTGCCTTCCGCGTTTTCGGGCGGCATGCAGCAACGTTTGCAAATTGCGCGCAATCTCGTCACGGCGCCGCGCCTCGTGTTCATGGACGAGCCCACGGCGGGCCTCGACGTGTCCGTGCAGGCGCGTCTGCTCGACCTGCTGCGCACGCTCACGGGTACGCTGCATCTTTCCGTGCTGATCGTCACGCACGACATCGGCGTGGCGCGTCTGCTCGCGCACCGGCTCATGGTGATGCAAGGCGGCACGGTCGTCGAATCGGGTCTGACCGACCAGGTGCTCGACGATCCGCAGCATCCTTATACGCAGACCCTGGTGGCTTCGGTGCTGCCCGTCTAGGATGATCGACATGACTCTCACTTCCCAAACGGCCGCGCGCGCCTTCGTCGAACGCCCCGCGCTCATGCTGCGCGCCGAAAACGTGCGCAAGACCTTCACGCTGCACGGCCAGGGCGGCATCGGCATCGAAGCTTTGACGGGCGTTTCGCTCGACGTGGAGCGCGGCGAAAGCGTCGTGCTGGTCGGACCCTCGGGCGCGGGCAAAAGCACGCTGCTGCGCTGCCTCTATGGCAACTATCTCGCGAGCGGCGGCTCGATCGCCATTCGCGACGAAGGCGCGCCGCTTCAGCATCTGGAGATCACGGGCGCCGCGCCGCACGACATTCTGCGCTTGCGCCGCAACGTGGTGGGCTACGTGAGCCAGTTCCTGCGCGTGATTCCGCGTGTTTCCGCGCTCGATATCGTGGCGGCGCCGCTCGTCGCGCGCCATGTCGACGAGGACGAAGCGCGCGAGCGCGCGCAAACGCTGCTCGCGCGCCTGAACGTGCCGCGCCGTTTGTGGCCGCTCGCGCCCGCCACGTTTTCGGGCGGCGAGCAGCAGCGCGTGAACATCGCGCGCGGCTTGATCGCGCAGCATCGCGTGTTGCTGCTCGACGAGCCCACGGCCTCGCTCGACACCGAAAACCGCGAAGTGGTCGCGAGCCTCATTGCGCAGGCGCGCGAGCGCGGCGCGGCCATCGTCGGCGTGTTTCATGACGAAGATACGCGCGAGCGCGTGGCCACGCGCGTGCTCACGCTCGCCGCGCCCAGGCCCGCCGCATCGCCGGGCCCGCTGAACGAAGCTGCCTGAACCCCGCGGCCGGCATCCGGCCCGAACATTTGAACGTCGATACCTGATACGGAGCCCGACGATGTTGATCAAGAACGCTCGCATCGTGACGCGAGACGAAGTTTTCACCGGCACGCTGCGCGTGGAGGACGGCGTGATCCGCGAGCTGTCGCACGGCGCGACCAGCGCGCCCGAAGCCGAGGACTGGGAAGGCGACTTCCTGCTGCCCGGACTCGTCGAACTGCACACCGACAACCTGGAAAAGCATCTCGCGCCGCGCCCCGGCGTACACTGGAACACCGACGCCGCGTTCGTGATCCACGACGCGCAGATCGCCGCCGCCGGCATCACCACGGTGTTCGACGCGCTCGCCATCGGCACGCGCCTGGCCGTGGGCGTGCGCGGCCGCGACGTGCAGCTCGCGAGCGCCGCCGCGCTCTCGCGCTTCTCGGAGCGCAAGCTGCTGCGCGCCGACCACTTCCTGCACTTGCGCTGCGAAATCGCCACCGAAGACGTGATCGAACTCTTCGACACGCTGAGCGAGCACCCGCTCCTGCGCCTCGCCTCGGTGATGGACCACACGCCCGGCCAGCGCCAGTGGCACGACCGCGCGCAGTGGCGCCGCTTCCAGGAGCGCCACGGCAAATGGACCGACGAGCAGGCCGAAACCATGCTCGCCGAAATGGCCACCGAACAGCAGCGTTACGCCGACGCGCACCGCCAGCAGATCGTCGAGCGCTGCCGCACGCGCGGCATTCCGCTCGCGAGCCACGACGACACGCTCGTCGAGCACGTCGAGCAAGCCGCCGAGGAAGGCATCGTGCTCGCCGAATTCCCGACCACGCGCGCCGCCGCCGAGGAGGCGAAAAAGCGCGGCATCGCCACGATCATGGGCGCGCCGAACGTGGTGCGCGGCGGCTCGCACTCGGGCAACGTTTCTGCGCTGGAACTCGCACAGGCCGGTTTGCTCGACATCCTCTCGTCCGACTACGTGCCGTCCAGCCTGCTCACCGCCGCCTTCGACCTCGTGACCAAGGCCGACTGGACGCTGCCGCGCGCGCTCGCCACGATCTCATGGGAGCCGGCGCACAAGGCGGGTTTGACGGACCGCGGCGCGATCGAACCCGGCTTGCGCGCCGACTTCGTGCGCGTGACGATGCTCGACACGCTACCGGTGCCGCGCGCCACGTATCGCGCCGGCGTGCGCGTGGTCTAGCGCCTGCCGCCGTTCGACCCGATCCGGCACGCCGGCTGACGGCGTGCCGTCCAACCGGTTTCAATTCGCCTTCAGTCCCTGTCGATGCCGCGCCCGCGCGGCCCGGCAATCTTCAGACTGTTGCGGCCTAACATCGCTCCGGCGTGTCGCGCACGGCGCTCGAAGCACCGCCGCCGTTCGGCGCGAAGCCTTATCGGACAAGGCATTGCGCGATTTCCCACAATCGCACGAACGTACGCTCACACGCACCATCTTTCGCCATCCGGTATTACACTAGCGACGCCGCAATTTTGACCGGGTAAGCTTGGCGCGCTTCGCTGGCCGCAGGCCGGCGGGTCAAACGAAAATTCCTGCGCAAGCCGCGCCGGAGCATGCGCCGCGGCGGCACGACCGCAAGCGGCGCGTCCTGAACCATCTCGAGGAGTACCCATAGTGAAGAAACTGCTTGCCGCCCTGTCGGTTGCCCTGCTGGCCGTCTCGGCCGGTGCCGCCCACGCGAAGGACTGGACCACCGTGCGCTTCGGCGTCGACGCCAGCTACGCGCCGTTCGAATCCAAAGCACCCGACGGCAAGCTGGTCGGCTTCGACATCGACCTCGGCAACGAAATCTGCAAGCGCTTGAACGCCAAGTGCGTGTGGGTCGAGCAGGACTTCGACGGCATGATCCCCGGCCTGAAGGCCAAGAAGTTCGACGGCGTGCTGTCGTCGATGACCATCACGCCGCAGCGCCAGGAACAGATCGCGTTCTCGGCCAAGCTGTTCGACACGCCGACGCGCCTCGTCGCCAAGAAGGGCTCGAACTTCCAGCCGACGGCTGACTCGCTCAAGGGCAAGTCGGTCGGCGTCGAACAAGGCACGATCCAGGAAACCTACGCGAAGGAAAACTGGGCGCCGAAGGGCGTGAACGTCGTTCCTTACCAGAACCAGGACCAGGTCTATGCCGACCTGATCTCGGGCCGCCTCGACGCAGCGCTGCAAGACGAAGTGCAAGCCGACCTGGGCTTCCTCAAGACGCCGCGCGGCGCCGGCTTCCAGTTCGCGGGCAAGGAAATCCCGACGGGCGCGGCCGCCATCGGCCTGCGCAAGGAAGACACGGACCTCAAGGCCAAGATCGACAAGGCTATCGCCGACATGCTCAAGGACGGCACCTACAAGACGATCGAGAAGAAGTACTTCGACTTCGACGTGTACGGCGCCAAGTAATCTCCGGCCAGCCGAAAAAAGCCCGGACTCCGGTCCGGGCTTTTTTACGCGCGCAATTGCTTCGGTTTCCTTATTAATGACGGAGCGCGCCCGCCATGCGCACGCCGGTTCCGGCCCCGCACCGAATCCGCTAAGATCGTGATCTGGCCCGTTCGCGGGCAAATCTCGCGCCCCGCGCATTCATCATGCAAACCCGAAACCATTCGCTGATCGCGCCCGCCCTCGGCACCGCGCGACAAGTCACCAGCTTCCATTACGGCAACCCCGGCGGCGCCGCCAAGGTTTATATCCAGTCGTCGCTGCACGCCGACGAACTGCCTGGCATGCTGACCTCGTGGGTTCTGCGCCGCAAACTCGCGGCACTGGAAGCAGCGGGCCGCCTTCGCGGCGAAGTGGTCATCGTGCCCGTGCCCAATCCCATCGGCCTGAACCAGCATTGGCTCGGGCATCTGATCGGCCGTTTCGAGTCGAACACGGCGCAAAATTTCAACCGCAATTTCCACGAACTGACCGCGCTCGTGCTGCCGGGCATCGAAGCGCGCCTGGGCGCCGACGAAGCCGCGAACCGCGCCGCCATTCGCGCGGCCATGGGCGAGGCGCTCGCCGCGCAGCGCCCCGCGACCGAACTCGATTCCCTGCGCCTCGCGCTCCAGACGCTCTCCTACGACGCCGACATCGTGCTCGACCTGCATTGCGACTGGGAAGCCGCCATGCACATCTACACGAACCCGGAGCTGTGGCCCGACGTCGAACCGCTCGCGCGCTACCTTGACGCCAAGGCTTCGCTGCTCGCGCTTAACTCGATCGGCAATCCGTTCGACGAAATCCACAGTTTCTGCTGGTCGGAATTGCGCGAGCGCTTCGGCGCGCGTTATCCCATTCCGTACGGCTCCATCTCGGTCACGGTCGAACTGCGCAGCCAGCGCGACGTCTCGCACGAATTCGCCGAGCACGACGCGCAGGCCATCGTCGACTATCTCATCACGCGCGGCGTGATCGAGGGCACGGCCGCGCCGCTGCCGCCGCTCGCGCATCCGGCCACGCCGCTCGCGGGCACCGAACCCATCGTCGCGCCGCAAAGCGGCGTGCTCGTGTTTCGCGTCGAGTGCGGCACCTGGGTCGAGCGCGGCGCCGCCATTGCCGATATCGTCGATCCGCTCGCCGACACGCTCACCACGCTGCACGCAAGCGTGAGCGGCGTGATGTACGCCCGGCACAGCGCGCGTTTCGCGACCGCCGGCATGGAAGTGGCACGCATTGCGGGCGACACGCCGATTCGCGGCGGGTCGCTGCTTTCGCTCTAGGCGGCTTTCCAGGCGGTTTTAGAGCGCGCGATATCGTTGTGCCGAAACGGAAAACAGGCTTGCGCCGGCGTGGCGCGAGCCCGTTTTTTTATTCCCGATAGTTAGTCATGCCAATTTTCTTTATTTGGAATCGACGATAAAAATTCATCAGAAAAATACATGGATCGGCCTTTAATTCACGATTGATCTCAATCCGGCGAATCGTGAAAAGCGATTCAAAAGACCGATTAACGAGATCAATACGCGTAAGCATAGAACGAATTTTTATAAGGCCGATGTGTGCCTCAAAATCGTAGAAAGCCGCGTGTAAATCGGTCGCAAAGCCAATAACGACGGCCGTTTCACCGGAATCGGCAGGCGCGCAAGCACGGTGTCGTATCTGCACAACACGCGGGCGACATTTTCGATACAGACCCTTACTGTCACATTCGTTTCGTTGTCGCCCCTTAAATTTCAGCCCGTCGCTTATCAACCGGTCCGTTCGAGACCGGAGTCGTCACTTTCCTTCACCCGGAGAAACAGTTGAAAAAGAAAATCCTGACCACCGCTATTCTGGCTACGATTGCAGGCGCGGCACACGCACAAAGCAGCGTCACGCTGTACGGTTTGATCGACGCAGGTATCAGCTACAACAGCCACGTGAAGAACGCGACCGGCGGCAGCAGCAGCCAGTGGGCGTACGGCGACGGCGTGGCGCAAGGCAGCCGTTGGGGCCTGCGCGGCACGGAAGACCTGGGCGGCGGCCTGAAGGCGATCTTCGTGCTCGAAAACGGTTTCAACAGCGGTAACGGCACGGCCGGTCAAGGCGGCGCCATGTTCGGCCGTCAAGCCTTCGTCGGTCTGACGAAGGACGGCATCGGTTCGCTGACCTTCGGCCGTCAATACGCGTTCACGACCGACGTGCTCGGCTCGAACTACTCGACGGGCGGCAACACGGTGGCGGGCAACTACGCTTACCACTTCAACGACATCGACCAGCTCACGTCGAGCCGTATCAACAACGCCGTCAAGTTCCAGAGCGCCAACTTCTCGGGCCTGACGTTCGGCGGCCTGTACGGCTTCTCGAACACGACTTCGTTCGCCGGCGCATCGACGGGCTCGACGGCTTCGTCGCGTGCCTACAGCTTCGGCGCGAACTACGGCTTCGGCCCGTTCGGCATCGGCGCGGCGTACACGAACATCTCGTTCCCGGCATCGGCCACGCCGGCCTTCACGACGACGCTCGCCAACATCGCGCCCGCAACGCTGCGCGACCTGCGCTCGTTCGGCGTCGGCGGCCGCTACGTGTTCGGCCCGGCAACGGTCTGGGCACTGTGGACGAACACGCTGCTTTCGCCGATCACGGGTTCCTCGCTGCTGTACAACGCCTACGAAGTGGGCGGCAAGTACGCCTTCACGCCGGCTCTCTCGGGCGCGCTCGGCTACACGTACTCGCGCGCTTCGGGGCTCGCTTCGGCTCACTGGAACCAGATCGACGCCGCCGCCGACTACGCGCTCAGCAAACGCACCGACGTGTACCTGCTTGGCGTGTATCAGCAGGCATCCGGCCGCGTGGGCAACGCCGACGTGCAAGCGCAGATCGGCGATTCGAATTCGAGTATTTTCCAGCCGTCGGGTTCGGGTTCGGACAATCAGCTCGCAATTCGCGTCGGTATCCGCCACAAGTTCTAAGCAGCAAGCAAAGCAACAGCGGCCGGCGGCGCAAGTCGCCGGTCCAGCCCGGTGCGTGGAATTCTTTCTTCGCGCCGCGCCTTACCGGGCGGGGCATCCAGGGGATGCCCCGCTCTTTTTTTGTGCGTGGAAAGCGGGCTGCGTGCGAGGTCGATGCGCAAGCCATGCGCGTGCGGCATGGCTTGCGCCACGGTTGGCCGCTTTATCGGATCGAAGCGAAGCGGACCGAAGAGAAGCGGATCGAAACGGATCGAAGCGGAACGACGCGAACGATCGGGGAAAAACCGTTACATCGCCTTCTTGAACGGCGCGCCCGAATGCTCGCGCAACTCGTTGAACACGATCTTCGGCCAAGCCTTTTGCGCGACCTCGATTTCCGAAACGTGCGAGGCGAGATACGTGGGCGCGTTCGACGCGTCGTAGGCCATGCGCGCGGCGTAGGAGTCGGTGAAACGGCGCAGCTCGGCGGCGTCGTCGCACGTGACCCAGCGCGAAAGGCGATAGCGCGCGGGCATGATGCGCACGTCCACTTTGTATTCCGCCGAAAGACGATGCGAGACCACCTCGAACTGAAGCTGGCCGACCGCGCCCAGAATGGTCGAGCCGCCGTGCAGCGGACGAAACACCTGGATCGCGCCCTCTTCGCCCAGTTGCTTGAGCGCTTCGCCAAGCTGCTTGGCGCGCATCGGATCGACGACTTCGATGGTCTGGAAAATTTCCGGCGCGAAGAACGGCAGCCCCGTGAATTGCAGGTCTTCGCCTTCGGTGAGCGTGTCGCCGAGACTCAGCGTGCCATGGTTAGGAATGCCGATGATATCGCCGGGATACGCTTCGGCCACAGTCTCGCGGCGCTGCGAAAGGAAGCTCACCACGTTGTTGGCACGAAAGGTCTTGTTGTTGCGCGTGACCTTGAGCTGCATGCCGCGCTCGAAATGGCCCGAACACACCCGAATGAATGCCACGCGGTCGCGGTGCGCGAGATCCATGTTCGCCTGCACCTTGAACACCACGCCGGTGAATTTGGCTTCTTCGGGCGACACGGCGCGCTGCACGGCAATGCGCGGCGAAGGCGGCGGCGCGAGGTCGACGAGCGCGTCGAGAATTTCCTTCACGCCGAAGTTGTTGATCGCCGAGCCGAACAGCACGGGCGACTGCTCGCCGGCAAGGAACTTGTCGCGGTCGAACGTGGGCGTCGCGCCCGTGATCAGTTCGACTTCTTCCTTCGTGCGCTTCCAGTGATAGCCGAAGCGCGCTTCGCCTTGCGCGTCGGTGATGCCTTGCAGCGTTTCCACGGCGCCGCCGAGCGTTTCCTGACCCGCGCGGAACACGCGCACCTGATCGCGCTGAATGTCGTAGACGCCCTGGAATTCCTTGCCCATGCCGATGGGCCAGGTGAACGGCACCGCCGCCACGCCCAGATGCTGCTCGATCTCGTCGAGCAGATCGAGCGGCTCGCGCACTTCGCGGTCGAGCTTGTTGATGAACGTGAGAATGGGCGTTTTGCGGCTGCGGCAAACTTCGAGCAGCTTGAGCGTTTGCGCTTCCACGCCGTTCGCGCCGTCGATCACCATCACGGCCGCGTCCACGGCCGTCAGCACGCGGTAGGTGTCTTCCGAGAAGTCCTCGTGGCCCGGCGTGTCGAGCAGGTTGATGACGGCGTCGCCGTACTCGAACTGCATGACCGAGCTGGCGACCGAAATGCCGCGCTGCTTTTCGATCTCCATCCAGTCGGAGGTCGCGAAGCGGCCGCTCTTCTTGCCCTTCACCGTACCGGCGATCTGGATCGCGCCCGAAAACAGCAGCAGCTTTTCGGTGAGCGTGGTTTTGCCCGCGTCCGGGTGAGAGATGACCGCGAACGTGCGGCGGCGTCTGAGTTCGGCTACTGACATGGATAAGGCGGGTATCACGGATGAATTCGGGCAACCGGGTCGCGCGGCGATGGTTGCGGCGAGCGCGGCGGCGCTTGGGGGCAGCGTTTTTGCAGGCATTCGCGGCCTTGCGGGCAACCGGAAAAACGGCTCCACGCGACAAATAGCACGAGCGGTCGGAACCATTCGGGGAGGCTCGCGCAAAACGGCGCCGGGACCGAATGATACACGTCATTACGGCCGCCGGTTGAATGTTCGATGCGGGCCCGATTCCGCGAAGCGGCGCGCGAGCGCGCGGCGTGAAGGTGAGAATTTACGGGAGACGGCGAGGCGCTCGCGGTTCGGCGTGCTTCAGCGTGCTTCGCAGCGTGCAAACGCGCCCGCGTCGAACCCAACTTCGTTATGCGTCAAGCACTTGCTCGCGCCGCGCCGAAGCGCCGCCATGCGCGGGCCGGCGCTGATCGACGCAACAGGACGCACGCATGATCAAAAGGTGAGATTTTGCGGGAGACGGCGCGGAAGACAGCGCGGGAGACGGCGCAAGCGACAGCGGCCAATATCGGCCGATGCGCGCCGTGTCTTATTCGCCGATGAGAAAGCGCTCGCGGTTCTTGCCGTCGAGCCAGCCCGGCGCGCGGCCGCGGCCGCTCCAGGTTTCGCCCGTTTTGGGATTGCGATAACGCGGAGGCAATGCTTTCTTGCGCGCCGCAGGCGCCGCGCGCCCCGAGAACCCGAGTTCTTCCGCAGTGATTTCGAACTCGGCGATTTTTTCCTTGATCTCGGCGATCGCCTGGGCAACTTCTTTTTCACGCGCCGCAGCCACTTCCTTATGCAGCTTTTCAAGCTGGGCGGTCAATTGCTTGTAGCTCGGCATGAAACGTCATCTCCAGGTTCGTCACGATCTTGCCATTGTGACCGGTTTGGAGTTTGAACGTATCCGAAGGCGCGCTTTTTTACAAAACTGGCGCAATTTTTTGCGTTATCGCTCGCGTTGCTGAAGCGCTTCCATTACGACGCGCCCTTCGAGCGCGCGCAAGGCGTCGTTGAGACGGCGCACGCGCTGGATTTGCGAAGGCACGAGCTGCGCGGTGGAAACCGAGTCGAGCCGGCCGCGCCAATAGGAAAGCGGAATGCGGTCGCTGCCGGAAAGCCGGCCGATCACATTTTCGAGATGTTCGATGTCCTTTTCTAGTTGGTGATGATTCATCGCTGCCCCCGTTAATGGCCAATCTTATCGAGAACGCACCCGAAAAAGCGCGCGCTCACTTTCGCCGCCTCGCCAGCGCGCCGCATAAAGCGGATAATCGCGTGGATTTGGCAGGACGCCGATTCGCTGCGCTAATTGAGCACTTTGTGCAAACCGCGACATATTTAGACGTTTTCATCGGCGCGTCAGACCCAGAATAAAACCAGCGCGGACAACCATCCGTTGGTTACCGCACGGAATGTCGATGGCCACAGGTCCACTCTGAGGCCTGAATTCGAATCCACACGAGAACGCAGAGTAACGGGGGCTATTGCGGCTGTATATTCCACAATTGTGGAAGGCTATGCAGGTAGCATTAATCGGCGCTGAGAGGCCGCCAGATACGCTAACAATGAGAACGGCGTGAAAACCAACGAATCGGAATACGATCGCCTGCTGCACGATATTTACGAAACCATTGATAATCCTTGCGCCTGGAAAGATTTTTGTTCGCATTTACGCGAATCGGTCGGCGCGGCTTCGGTACATCTATTCGGTTTCGACCGGCAGCGCGATCTTTTTTCATGGAGCGACGGGTTCGGGCTCGCGAACGCGGAACCGCTCGAACGCATCCGCCCGCTTTATCGCGACGATGTGCGGCTCTCGTGGCTGCGCGCCTTCCCGGCCGGCAAGTGGCTGCATTGCGGCGTTGAACTCGATTGTGCCGACGACGACGACGCCGGCGGCACGACGGGTTTCGCGCTATACCCGGTCGCGGACGGGCATCGCTGCGTGGCGCTCTGCAAGCTCGTGGACCATCAACGGCTCACCGTCATCCTCGCATGCAGCGCCCAGGCCGACGACGCCCCGCTCGCGCCCGCCGCGCGCGCGCTGCTCGAACGCCTCACGCCGCATCTCTCGCGGGCGGTGCGTCTTTACGCACGCCGCTTCGCGCTGAACGCGGACGCGCTCGCGGCGCGCAAGCGCGCGCCCGCCATGCTGGTCAGCGCGCAAGGCGAAGTTCTGCACAGCAACGAGCCCGCGCAGCAGCTTCTGCGCGCGACGTCGCTCGTGCGCGTGCGCAACCGCCGGCTCGCGCTCACCGCGCCGCATCACGCGCGGTTGCTGGAGGACATCGCCGTGAGCGAAGCGCGTTTGCGAAGCCGTGCGAACGGCGCCCAGGCAGCCGCGGCGCGCTTCCGGGCGCTGCGGATCGTCGGCGAAAAAGGGGAGGCCGCGCGCGACGCAAGCCCGGACGGCGCGAGCAGCGCGAGCGGCCAGCACGAGGTGCTCTACGCGTTCTACAACGTGGTGGTGACGCCCGACGACGCGTCGGCCGCCGAACTGCGCGCTTACGCGGCGCTGACGTTCTATCACCCGAGATCGGCGCCGCCCGTGGACGAGAAGGTTCTCGCGGCGGCCTTCGACCTTTCGCCGGCCGAATGCCGCATCGCGCTGCTGCTCGCCGAAGGGCTCGCGCTCAAGGAGATCGCCGCGCAGGTGGGCGTTCAGCACGACACCGTGCGCAAGCAACTGCAATCCATCTTTCAGAAAACCGCGACGCGCCGCCAGCCCGAACTGCTGCGCCTGCTGCTGAACCTGCCGGGCGGCAGCGCGGGCGCCGCCCCGGACGCGGGCTGAACGCTTATTTCGCCGCCGCGCGGCAGGCGAACACGAGCGTGTAGTTGTCGCCTTCGGTGGTCTGCGCGACGGTGTCGTAACCGGCGCCCGCGCAGCGCGAACGCGCCTGCTGCACGCACGAATCGCGGTCGCCCGAAGCCGGGCATTGCACCTGGACCGTCGGCCGGCCGTCGGAGAGAAACAGCGGCGGGCCGCTGCTGCATGCCGCCAGCGCGGCGAGCAACGCGCCGGCCACCGGCAGACGCAACGATGTAAACCACGACGAACCGAAACGAGTCATTGGAGCACCCCGATGGGCTTTCTAGTTTTTCGACGTTGCGATTGTGCCATGCCGCGAGCCGCCTGCGCGCCGCGCGTTCAGCGCGCAAGCGTCCTGTACGGCGGCGTGCCGCGCGGATTCGACATGAGGCGCACGAACACCTGCTCGACGTCGGGAATTGCCTGGAGCGCGCGTTCGAGCGCGGCGCTGTCGAAACCGGACGGCACGCAGCCTTCCGCGTAGACGAAGCGGCGCTGCACGGTGATCCACACGCTCGCGCCCTTGAATCGCGCATCGCCTTGCATCCGCTGACGAATCGCCGACGCGATACCGGCATCGTAAAGATAGGAATTCGGCTTCGAACACTTGTGCGCGAGCCAACAGGTCGTGCCGCGCTCGACGCGATAGTGGGCGTCGTCGTCGGCTTCGGCCTGGGTCATCAGCGGCCCGAGCGGCGTGGGGCACGCGGGCGCGTCGCTCGACAGCGCGAAGAACGGATCGTTGTACCAATTCCTCACTGCGGTAGCGTCCGCGGCGGACGCGCCTTGCGCCATGGCGGTTCCCGCAGCGAGGGCCGCGGCGCCGGCCACGATCGGCGCGACGACGGCCACAGCGAATGCATGCGCACGCCGCCTGTTCCGTCGATACGAACTCGACTCGCGATCAATCGCGCGCATCGCCGTCTCCCGCCGCGTTGGCTCGTTTCGACACGATAGAGCCGCGCGGCCGCGCTCGCAATATCGAGACACCGGGTTTCGCTACAATCGCTGCGACGCACCATGGCCGCATGCACCCGCGCTTAGCGCGCATCGCATGCAGCGCCACGAGTGCCGAAACCATAAGCAAATCGATCCCGCGACGCCGCGCACCCGCGTTCGCTTTTCGCCCGATCAGCAGGAGACTTCATGTCGTTTGTCATCGTTCTCGCCGCACTTGCGTTTCTCATGTTGGCCGCATATCGCGGCTACAGCGTGATTCTGTTCGCGCCCGTCGCCGCGCTCGCCGCGGTGCTGCTCACCGACCCCGCCGCCGTCGCACCCGTTTTTTCCGGGATCTTCATGGAAAAGATGGTCGGCTTCGTCAAGCTGTATTTCCCCGTGTTCCTGCTAGGCGCGGTGTTCGGCAAAGTGATCGAGCTTTCGGGCTTCTCCGAGGCCATCGTGGCCGCCGCGATTCGCTATATCGGCCGCTCGCGCGCCAACGCCGTGATCGTGGCCGTGTGCGCGCTGCTTACTTACGGCGGCGTCTCGCTGTTCGTGGTCGTGTTCGCCGTGTATCCGTTCGCGGCGGAACTCTATCGGCAAAGCGATATTCCGAAGCGGCTCATGCCGGGCGCAATCGCGCTCGGCGCGTTCTCGTTCACGATGGATTCGCTGCCGGGCACGCCGCAAATCCAGAACATCATCCCGACCACTTTCTTTAAAACGACGGCGTGGGCCGCGCCCGCGCTCGGCGTGATCGGCTCGATCTTCATCATCGTCGTGGGGCTTGCCTACCTCGAATGGCGCCGCCGCAGCGCGCTGGCGAAGGGCGAAGGCTACGGCACCTCGCTCGTGAACGAACCCGAGCACGTGCAAACCGAACATCTGCCGAATCCGCTGCTCGCCATCGCGCCGCTCGTGCTCGTGGGCGTGGCGAACTTCGTGCTCACGCGCTGGATTCCCGTGTGGTACGGCGACACCGTGACGGTTCCGGCCGAAGTGCTGCCCGGCATTCACGCGCCGGTTTCGGCCACCATCAAGCAAGTCGTGGCGATCTGGTCGGTGGAGGGCGCGCTGCTGCTCGGCATCGTGCTCGTGGTCGTCACCGCGTTCGGCCGCGTGAAGGACCGCTTCGCCACCGGCACGAAAGCGGCCGTGGCGGGCGCGCTGCTCGCCTCGATGAACACCGCTTCGGAATATGGATTCGGCGGCGTGATCGCGGCGTTGCCGGGCTTTATCGTGGTGAGCGATGCGCTCAAGAGCATTCCGAATCCGCTCGTCAACGCGGCCGTTTCGGTGAGCGCGCTCGCGGGCATCACGGGGTCGGCGTCGGGCGGCATGAGCATCGCGCTCGCGGCCATGTCCGACGTGTTCATCAAGGGCGCGCAGGCCGCGAACATTCCGCTCGACGTACTGCATCGCGTGGTGGCGATGGCGAGCGGCGGCATGGACACGCTGCCGCACAACGGCGCGGTCATCACGCTGCTCGCGGTCACGGGTCTGACGCACCGCGAGTCGTATCGCGACATTTTTGCGGTCACGGTGATCAAGACGCTGGCCGTGTTTTTTGTGATCGCGGTTTATTACGCAACCGGTTTGGTTTGAGGGGTGTGTTTTGGCGTTGTGTTGGAACGGACTCTGCATCGTCAGCGTATAAATGCCGGCGGCAGGTCACTGGTTCGGGCATTCATCTCAAAAGCGTCCGTTGACGCTTTCGATGCAGGCGTTCTCCACTGGCTTTCCCAACCGGTTGCCATTACCGCCGAGTAGACGAACGAGGGGCCGCGTATGCGGCCCTTGTCACAACGGTTCAGATCACGCCCGCCCGGCGCCTCGTCTGCCACAACACGTAACCTCGCCGCCAGCCGCCCCGCCGCATCGTCAAACAAAACCCCTTGCAAGCGCGTCGGCGAGTCTCTATAATTCGCGCCTCGACAGGCTCGTAGCTCAGTTGGTTAGAGCACCACCTTGACATGGTGGGGGTCGTTGGTTCGAATCCAATCGAGCCTACCAACGAACAAGCAGTAAAGCAGCACCATCGCGAATGACGCATTCCCTCACGGGTCTGCGTCATTTTCTTTTGCGGCTTCGATTCCTCGCGCTCCGTCGCGCACGCAGCCATTCATAGCGCGCAAGCGCGCCGATAGCTTCGCAAAAATCGTCGGTTCTTCTCGCGGCGCAACGCTGCTTGAAGGACGTTCCACGACTTCCGGCGAACGAATCCGCGCAACTGCTGCAAGTTTTCCACGTGTACGTCGCGCGGCTCGAAAACACGGTGCGCTGGAACGGGCAGGAAGGCGACGTCGCGATCTGGGACAACCGCGCGACACAGCACTACGCCATCAACGATGACGGCGATGCGCGCCGCGTGGCGCATCGCAAGACGGTGCATGACGGTGCGCGGCGAAGTGCCGGTAAATGTCGACGGACGCGAGAGCGTGGTCGCGCGCGGCGCCACGTTGCAGCAGCGCATTAGCGCGTGACGGTTGCGTCGACAAAGCAATCGGGCGCTCCGGCAACAAGGCAATCAGGCAATCCACGCGCGCTTTCATCGCGAAGGCGCGAAAGCGTCGCCGTCGATAGCGAGTTCGCGCTGCGCGAGCAAATCCGCCAGCAATTGCGCGCTGCCCAGCGCGAGCGAAAAGCCAAGCGCGCCGTGCCCGGTGTTGAGCCAAAGATTGCGGAAATGCGTGGCGCCGATCAGCGGCTTGCCGTCGGGCGTGGCCGGGCGCATGCCGGTCCACGCTTGCAGCGCGCTGAAATCGCCCGCCTCGGGAAAGGTTTCGCGCGCTTCGCGTGTAAGCAGCGCGATGCGGTCGTCGTCGGCGTGAGTGCTCATGCCGGTGAGATCGACCATGCCCGCAATGCGCAGGCGCTCGCCGAGCGGCGCGTACACGATCTTGTGATGCGCGTCCGTCACCGAAACGCGGGGCGCGCCGTGCGCGTTCGCCCGCGGCAACGTCAGGCTGTAGCCCTTGAGCGGATAAACCGGCACGCTCACGCCGAGCGCCGCCAGCATCGGCTGGCTTCGAAAGCCGAGACACACCACGAAGGCATCCGCTTCGAGATCGCCCGCCGAGGTTTGCGCGGCCAGCACGCGCAGTCCTTTCGTGCGTAATCCGGTGAATTCGGTGCCGAGTTCGAGATGCGCGCCGTCACGCTTCGCGGCCAGCGCGAGGCCGCGCGCGAAGCGGTCGCAATCGGCGGCTTCTTCGCCCGGCGTATGAATGCCGCCGACAATTTCCTTGCCGATATGCGCGAGCGCCGGTTCGAGCGCCACGCACGCGGCGCCGTCCAGCGCATGCTGCTCGCAACCGAGCGTCGCTTGATAGTCCGCCTGGCGGCGCGCGCTCTCGAAGCTTGCCGAATCGCGATACACGACCAGCTTGCCGTTGCGCACGTAATCGAAATCGAACGATTCGCGCGCGACGATCTCATGCATGAGGCGCTGGCTCAGAAAGCCGAGTGCAAGCAGTTCGGCCGTGGTCCGCCGGCTGCGCGCGCGCGTGCAGGCGCGCAAAAACGCGGCACACCAGCGCCATTGATGCACATCGAGCCGCGGCACGACGCGCAGCGCGCTTTCGCGCGCCATCAGCATATGCGGAAGTCTCGCCAGCACCGACGGATCGGCAAGCGGCGCGACGTAGCGGTAGCTCAACTGGCCGCCGTTCGCGTGGCTCGTTTCGCGCGCCACGTCGGCATGACGCTCGACGAGCGTCACTTCGTGTCCCTCGCGGGCAAGCGCGTAAGCCGTCGTTACGCCGATCACCCCACCGCCCAATACGCACACTCGCATCGTTCGTCGTTCTCGCTGGCTTGCGGCCGAACCGGACGGCCCAGATTGCCAGTCTCGCCGGGAACGCGGCGGAACTCAATTGCGAATTGCGTGGTGCGACAACACATTACGACGATCATGACGATCGCGACGATCACAACGATCGCGACGATCGCGACCATCGCGCGCGACCGTTGCGCGTGCAACGGCCGCGCATGCGGCCACGGCTCCTCAGGCCAGCGCTGGCGCGCCGATGACGGGCGCCACGCGCGACGCGCGCGCGGCGGTTTGCGCCGAAGCGTGCCCCGCGCCGCCGAGCGTGAACACCGACACCGCTTCGCGCAGCGAGTCGGCCTGCGCTTCGAGCGCTTGCGCCGCGGCCGCCGCTTCTTCCACGAGCGCCGCGTTGCGCTGCGTGACTTCGTCGATCTGCGCGACCGCGCGGTTCACCTGCTCGATGCCGTCGCTCTGCTCGTGCGTGGCCGCTTCGATGTCGGCCATGATGCGGCTCACGCGCGCGACCGCGTTGCGCGCCTCGTCCATCGTGCGGCGCGCGTCCTCCACGAGCCGCGCGCCCGCGCCCACCGTTGCCACCGAAGCGGCGATCAGCTCCTTGATCTCCTTGGCCGCCGTGCCCGAGCGCTGCGCGAGCGAACGCACCTCGCTTGCGACCACGGCGAAGCCGCGGCCCTGCTCGCCGGCGCGCGCCGCTTCCACGGCGGCGTTGAGCGCGAGAATGTTGGTCTGGAACGCGATGCCTTCGATAATGCCGGTGATCTCCTCCACCTTGTGCGACGAAGCCGAAATGTCGTTCATCGTGGCGTTCACCTGGGCGACCACTTCGGCGCCGCGCGTGACGGTGTTCAGCGCGCCTTGCGCAAGCCCGCTCGCCTCCTTCGCGCCGTCAGTATTCTGGCGCACGGCCGCCGAAAGCTCCTCCAAGCTCGCCGCCGTTTCCTCCAGCGCGGCCGCCTGCTGCGACGTGCGATCCGAAAGATCGGCGTTGCCCGACGCGATCTGCTTCGCCCCGTGCGTGATTTCCTGCGTGCTGCCGCGCACGCGCGCGACAGTGCCCACGAGCCCGTCGCGCATGGTCTGCAACGCGCGCAGCAACTGGCCCATTTCGTTCTTCGACTTCACGGTCACGTCGACGGTCAGATCGCCGGCCGCAATGCGCTCGAAATGCTGGATCGCCTGATTGACCGGCTTGACGACGGCCGCCGCGAGCCCGGCACGCGCGATCAGCCCGATCGCCACGCCCACCACGGCCACGGCGCCGAACACGAACAGCGAAAGCCGGAAGCGCAGCGCGGCGGTTTCGGCGTCGTGCTGCTGGCGCGCGCTCTGCCACGATTCGAGCGCCTCGATCGCCTTCGCGTAAGTGCCGTAAAACTTGTCGGCGGTTTCGCCCTGGATCGTGCGAAAGGTGTTGAAGTCGTTGTCGACGAGCGCCTTGTACTCGGGTTCGAGCGCCTGGTCGACGAGCGCCTTGCGCGCGTTGCCCACGTCCTGCGCGAGGCGCGCTTCGTCGGCGTCGTGAAACGGACCGGCACTGTATTGCGCGAATTCCTTGTTCGAATTGAGAAGCACCTGATGCGCCTGTTCGAGCATCCCTTCAGTCGACTTGCCGACGCTGAACAGCGTTTCGTAGCCGCCCAGCGCAAGGCGCACTTGCAGCAGGCGCTCCGAACTGGTCTTGAGCGCGCTGACCGACTGCGCGCCGCGTTGCGCGTCGCGCAAACTGTCGTTGGTGAGCTTGAGCGCGCCATAAGACACGCCGATCACCGTCAGCAGAAACGCGACGAAGATACCGATAACGAGCGTCAGTCCGCCGCGAATGGTGATGTTTTTGAGCATGAGGTCTCCGATGCGTTTTTTCCCTTCCCGCCGATGCGGTCCTGCGCGGCCCGACACACTCTCGCATCTCGTTTCGGCTTACGGCGCGCGCACGGGCGTGCTGAATAGGGGAAATCCATGACGCCTATGTGGCGATCCGGCTTGTGCTATCGTTTTCGTTTCGCCGATTGCTTTTTTCTGCAATCGGGTTTCCGCCGATCCCTCCCCGTTTCGTCATGTCCGATCTCTCCACGCCGCTGGCGCGCGCGCCGCGCCGCTTCGACTCCATCAACCCGAAATCGCTCGGCGTCGCGCTCGCGCTCGTCGTGCTGGGCGCCGCGTATCTCGCACAGACCGTGAGCGCGCGCCAGGCCGCGCTCTATATCGTCGGCGCGCTGCTCGGGCTCACGCTCTATCACGCGGCGTTCGGCTTCACTTCGGCATGGCGCGTGTTTATCGCCGACGGTCGCGGCGCGGGCCTGCGCGCGCAAATGGTCATGCTCGCCATCGGCGTGTTGCTTTTCTTTCCCGCGCTCGCGGCCGGCTCGTTGTTCGGCCATCCGGTCACAGGCCTCGTTTCGCCCGCGGGCACGTCCGTGATCGTCGGCGCCTTCCTGTTCGGCGTGGGCATGCAGTTGGGCGGCGGTTGCGCCTCGGGCACGCTTTACACCGTGGGCGGCGGCAGCACGCGCATGATCGTCACGCTGGCCGCCTTCATCGTGGGCTCGGTCGTCGCCACGGCGCACATGCCGTTCTGGACGTCGATGCCGCAACTCAAGCCGATTTCGCTCGTCAACGCGCTCGGCGTGGTGCCCGCCGTCGCGCTCAATCTCGCCGTGTTCGCGCTGATCGCGGCGTTCACCGTCGTCGTCGAAAAACGCCGTCACGGCCGTCTCGTCAACACGCCGGAGCGCGCGCCGCACGCCTCGCCGTGGCTGCACGGACCGTGGCCGATGGTGGCGGGCGCGGTCGCGCTCGCCGTGCTCAACTTCGCGACGCTCGCGCTTTCCGGCCGCCCATGGGGCGTGACTTCGGCGTTTGCGCTGTGGGGCGCGAAGGGCTTCGCGTCGCTCGGCATCGACGTGGCGAACTGGAAATACTGGATGGCCGGCCCGAACGCCGCCGCGCTTTCCGCGCCCGCGAGCCACGACGTCACCACGGTGATGGACATCGGCATCGTGCTGGGCGCCATGGCCGCGGCCTCGCTCGCCGGCCGGTACGCACCCGTGTGGCGCGTGCCGATGCGCTCGCTCGTGGCGGCGGTCATCGGCGGGCTGCTGCTCGGTTACGGCGCGCGCCTCGCGTATGGCTGCAACATCGGTGCGTATTTCAGCGGCATCGTTTCGGGCAGCGTCCACGGCTGGCTCTGGCTCGTGTGCGCTTTCGCGGGCAACGTGCTGGGCACGAAGCTGCGCCCGCTGTTCGGGCTCGCCGTGGAGCGCGTGCAGAACACCGGCTGCTGATTTCGCTATCGAACCGGCGCGGCGCGCATTGAACGCGAGCCGCAAAAAAGAAGGGCAAGGCGCGCGGCCTTGCCCTTTTTTACACGTTCCGGCACTTTTGACCCGGTCGTGCGTACCTCAGATCCGCTTAGATCTTAAGGCGCGAAACCTTGGTGCCCGCGAGCGACACGTCGCCCATCAGGCCCGCATTCGTCAGCACGAACACTTCGACCGGCTTGGTGGCCGTGTTCGTGTCGATGGCGCCGTTCGCGCCGATCGTGACCAGCGCGACCGAAGCGTCGGCGCCCGCCGACCAGCCGTCCGTGTTGCGGAACTGGTCGAGCGCCTGCTGGTTCATGAAGCAGAAGATGAGCGCCTTCGACTGCGCGCCGGCTTGCAGGCCGAACGAGCCCGACACCGTGCTGTAGTAGCCGACCGACGAGCCGCCCACGCGCAGCGCGCCTTCGCCGTACTGCGCGCCGACGATGAAGCCCGCTTGCAGCACCGACGGGAACACGAGCACGCCGCGCGACTTCGCGACGAGTTCGCGCGAACCCGAGACCGTCGAATACAGCTTTTGCATCGTGGCGTCGATGCTCGAATCGATCGATTGCCGCTTCGACATGTTCGTCGAAGCGTTGCTCTGGCCAGGAGGCGTGGTGGTACAGCCCGCGAGCGTCAAGCCGCCCGAAGCCAGGGTTACAGCCGCCGTAAGCATGAAGTTGCGTCGTTGCATTTGATTTTCTCCACACGAATGAGAGTGCGGGGAGGACACAGCAATCGGCGTGCCCGACCCTCGCGCGTTCGTTGTCATCGGTTGGCATCAGCCGCTTTTCGGGCGATGCGCTGCATCGCCTTGCATTGATTGTGCCCGAATTAGATGGAGAACGTCCGTCAGCGCGTTTCGCCGGAACGCGCCGCATTGCCACATCACGGTTGGGTGGGCTGCCAGGACGGATCGGGATCGAACGACTTGAGCGCCGCCGCCGTGCGCGCGCCGTTCGGCCCGAGGTTCTTCTGATAGAGCTGCCCGTCCTGATCGACGATAAAACTCATCACGCCCGTCTTTCCGTACTCGGCCGGCCACGCCACCAGCGCGAAGCCGTTCGCGAGAGTGCCGTTGTGGAGGTAGCCGCGCGCGCCGCCTTTTGCGTGCGCACCCTGCGCCGTGAGAATACGGAAGTGATAGCCGTGATACCCCTCCTTCGGCGTGATTTTCGCGTCGTGCGGCATGGCGGCCGCGAGCGGGCCGAGCGGGCTTTCGGCTTCGCCCGGCGCGACGGGCCAGTACAAGCCGTCGTGCGTGCCCGGCGTGCTCACGAAGCGCAGCGCGTAATGCTGCATGAGCTGGCGATAGTCGTTCTGCGCACTCACGTAGGCGAGCGACGTGAGCATGGCCGCGCGCTCGTTGCGGCCGATGCGCCGCGTGAGAATTTCGCTCGCGCCCTCGCGCGGATCGAAACGCCAGCCCTCGCCCGCCCGCACGAGCGGAATCGGCAAGGTCCAGCCGCTGTCGCCCACTTCGAGATGCGCGCTCGCCTTGCCCGCGACCGGCGTGGCGTCGGGCACGATGCGATGGCCTTTCGACCAGGCGCCCAGATAATCGTCGATATCGTCCCGCCCGACGTTCTGCGTTGGGATGAACTGCGTGAAATTGCTGCCGAGCACGTGCTTCATTGCGCCGGCGTCGTTGGTCGCGAGCGCGTTGGTGAACGCGTTCGCGGCCGCTTCGGGCGTGTCGTAGACGGCCTGGGCGCGCGCGGCGCCGGCGAGATGCCAGTGCGCGGGCAACAGCGCGGGCGCGGCGAACAGCGCAACGGCTCCGAGGGCCGCGCCGAACGCGAGCGCGAAGTCGTGCGGCAGACGGCGTGTGTGAATGCGGATCATCGTTAGTTCCTCGTCAATGTCAACGTCCCCGGCCGAAGTGACGTTCGCCGCCACCGCCGCCGCCGAGTCGCCCGCCGCCGCCAAGGCCTCCGCCCTGGCCGCCCCCGAAATTGCGCTGCTGCCCCGCGCCGCCCGCGCCGAAGCCACCGCCCGCGCCGCCCCGATTCTGGAACGACGCGCGGCTTTGCTGGCCGCGCTGCTGATCGACGCGCGCCGCGCCGCCGTCGCCCGCGCCGCGCAAGGCGTTGTCGCGATTCGCGTTTTGCGCGCGGTTGCTCAGATCGTTCTGCCGATTGGCGTTCTGCGCGCGATCGTTGAAATTGTTCTGCCGGTTCGCGTTCTGCGCGCCGCCGCTCTGCGAACGGTTGTTGAACTCGTTCGCGCGGTTGCCGGCCTGACCGTTCGCATTGGGCCGATTGCCGCCCTGGTGGATGCCTTGCAGCCGCTCGCTCGCATTGCCGCTCAGGTTTTGCCCGGTGCGGTTCTGCAAGGTCTGCATTGCCTGCGAACGCGACTGGTCGTAACCGCGGTACGAGTTGCGTTGCGCATTCGCGTTGTTGAAGCTTTGCCCGCGACGCTCGACATTGGCATTGCGATTCCACGACGACGTGGCATTCGCCGTGTTGATGCGGTTATTGACGTTGATGTTGTTGTAGCGATTCACGTTGATGTTGACGTCGTGCGCGCCCCAACTGAAGCCGCCCCACAACGAATTGGCCACCGCCACGCCCGCGCCGAACGCAAGGCCGCTCACGAAGCCGCTCGCGATGGCGTATCCCGGAGGCGGCGGCATGTACACGGGCGGATAAGCAGGATAGGGCCACGCGCCGTACACCACGGTCGGGTTATAGGTCGGCACGTACACCACCTGCGGATTCGCCGGTTCGATCACGATCGTCTGCGTGGTGGACGTGCTCGCGGCCGGTTGCACCACCACCTTTTGCTGCTCGTTCGTCTTGAGGTTGCCCGCCTTCTGAGCCTGCGCGCGCAAGCGCTGCACGGAGTCCATCACGTCGTTCGGCTGCGCGAGAAACGCATTGCCGATCTGCGCCACCCAATCGGGCTTGGACTCCATCGTGGCCAGCACTTGCGGAAACGCCACGAGCGATTGCACGCTCGGGTCCCAAGGTTGCGAGGCCACGGCTTTCACGGCCGCGTCGCCCTTCACGTTCGCATTCGCTTTCGACCATTCGGCGGCCGCCTGCACGTCTTGCGGAAACGTGGCCGCCATCAACACCTGCGCGAGCAGCGCGTCGGGGTAAAGCGCGACGGGCGCGGTCAACGCATCGAGCTGCTGATTCGAGAGATGCGCCGCGCCTTGTGCGTTTTGCGCCAATGCTGACGATGGTCCCGTCGGCCCCAGGAAAAGCGGCGCGCCCGCCAGCGTGGCGCACACGAGCCAGGCAAAGCGCTGGCTGACACCGGACGATTTCACGTTAAGGTCCTCTGGTTGCTAATCGATCATTTGCAAATCTTTTGTTTGCAAACCGGACGCGTCCGAATCTTTACGAACGATGCACCAGGAACCGGATTCGACAACGCTTGGGTCTGCTACACAAAAATAGGTCGGCAAGACCCGCGGTGTCAATCGAAGATATGTTTCAATGCATGGTTAAGCGACGTGCATCAATATCAGCATTTGCGCGAAAAGCGAAATATTCTCGCGCATTGTTCAATGTGGCTGAGCGTGCAGCGGCGACTCGTGCGCCGTCAAATGCATCCTCACGAAACCCACGTGCTCGCGCAGCACGTAGAACGCATCGGCATAGGCGAGCGGCATGCGCAAGGTGTTGAGCGAGCGCTCGATCTCGTCGAGTTCGCCGAGCAACGCGCGGCGTTCGTCTTCGTTCGTATGCTTGAGCGCGTCGCGTTCGATGGCGATGAGCGCGCCGTAATAGCGGTAAATGCGCGAACGCACGCGCCACCGGTACAGCGCGGGAATCGCGCGCAACGCCGGAATCACGAGCACCGCGAGCGGCAGCAGCAACACGATGAGCCGATCCGTCACGCTCGCGAGCCAGAACGGCAGCGCGCGATACCAGAAACTCTTGCCCGACTTGTAGTAACGCGTGGCGTCTTCGCTGATGCGAAAGTCGTGGACCGCGGCGCTCGGGAATTCGCCCGCGTGTTGCAATAAACCCGGCGCGCCGTTCACCTCGCTCGCGGCTTCGATCAGCAGATCCGAGAGCGCGGGATGCAGACTGTCGCGCGCAACGAGTTCGACCGTCGGGCCGATCAAATGCACGGTTTCCGGCGGAATGCGGCGGCGCAGGTCCAGCACGCCGGGCGGCAGGTCCATGTCTTCGAGGTAGGGAAAAAGCCGCGTATAAGCGCTGGCTTCGTCGAAGCTCATCACCGAAATGCCGGGTATGCCGAGCAGCCGCAGCATGAGCACGCGCGTGGTGGAGTCGCCGCTCAGCATGGCGGCTTCCGCCTTGCCCGAGACGAGCGCCGTGGCCGCCTGCATGCCGTCGAGCGGCAGGAAGGTGGAGTCGCCACCGGGCTCCATGCCGTTCGCGGCGAGCAAGCGCAGCGCGAGTTCGCGCGTGCCGCTGCCGAGGCGCCCGATGGCGATGCGTTTGCCGTCGAGTTGCGAAAGCTGCGTGAGCCCCGAGCCGCGATAGAACACCACGATAGGCAGATTCGCCACGCTGCCGAGCGACATGAGCGAGCGCACGTCCTTGCCGTCGGCCACGCCGCCCTGCACGAACGCGAGATCGACATGCTGCTTCGGGTCGAGCAAACGGTCGAGGTTCTGCACCGAGCCGTCCGACTCCATCACCTTGAGCTTCACGCCGTTGCGCGCGAGGATCGCGCGATAGGCTTGCGCCATCTGCATGAAGGAACTGTCGGCGGGACCGGCGCTGATGGTGAGGGCGCGCGGCGGCGCGGGGTTCACGAGCCACACGACCAGCGCGATCACCACGAGGCAAAAGACCGCCACGGGCAGCGCCGAAAGCGCGAGATCGCGCCAGGCGGGATGCGAGGGGTCGCGCAGGAAGTTCGGCGGCGGCGGTCGATGTCGTCTCATGAGAACCCGGCAAAGCGTCAGATTCAGCGTCGAGACCTCATCATGCCATTTTCACAATAGCGCCGACTGCTGGGTTTCCCCTGGACTTGCTCCGGCGTGCTGGACGCTCGGGCGCCGCGAGCGAAAGCGGCGCGTCAGCTTGCCGAATTGGTCAGCGCGAACAGCTCCGCGCGCAGCGCCTTCGCGCGGTCGCGTTTCACGTGCTGCTCGAATTCGGCCTGCGCGGCGAGCCACAGCGCGTGCGCCTTGTCGTAGCGGCGCAGCCCGGCCGCCGAAAGCCGGTACACGAGCGTGCGCGTGTCGTGTTCGGCCGCCGCGCTCAGCACGAGGCCGTCGCGTTGAAGCGGCTTGAGCGCGCGCAGCAGCGTGGTGCGCTCCATCACGAGATGATCGGCAAGCTCGGCGGCCGTTGCGTCCGGGTGGCCCGCGAGCCGCGAAAGAATGGTGAACTGGGCGGCCGTGAGGTCCGCTTGCGAGAGATGCCGCTCGTAAAGCTGCGTGACGAAGCGCGCCGCCTGGCGCAGCGCAAAACAATTGCATTCCTCGCGAACTACCCGCTTCGTCATCGTCGTCATCCTCTTGCAAGCCCGGCGCACCCAGGCGACCGGCCATCTTACGTTCCCGACTGCAAGCGCGAAACCCTTCGCGCCGCCGGGCGCAGCGTCATGATGCCGCGCGGCTTGCATCGTGATTTCGCTCCGGCTTCAAGCATTCGTTCGAACCGCGGCTTCATCGAGTCATTCTAGATATGCATATGCACAGATTCAAACGCTTTCGCCGAAAAACACCGTTGCCCGCGCGGGCGTCATCCTGATACACCGCGCGCGCAACGCGACCACGCCGTTACGCAACGGCCGGGAAATCCACCGTCGTATCGTTGATGCGATTCACCAGATTCGTGAACGTGATCGACGAAACCGCAAGCGCGATTTCCACGAGTTGCCGTTCGGTGTAACCCGCCGCGCGAATCGCGCCGACCGCCGCTTCGGGCACCGTGCCGCGCGTGGTCACGAGCACGCGCACGAACTGCACGAGCGCGTCGCGTTTCGCGTCGCCGCTGGGCTGGCCGGCGCGCACGGCCTTCATCGTCTCGGGCGAGAGGCCCGCATATTTGCCCGCCAGCGTGTGCGCGGCCACGCAGTAATCGCAACCCGCGACTTCGCTCACGGCAAGCTTGACCGTTTCGATTTCGGCTCTCGAGAGCGTGCCCGCGCTAACCACGGCGTCGGTGGCGAGCATTGCGCCGAGCGCTTCGGGGCTTTGCGCGCCGATGGTGGCGTAAGCGTTGGGCACCTTGCCGATGGCCTTGCGAATTTTGGCGAACAGGTCGGCGGCGGCGCCGGTGGCGGCTTCGGGTTGGATGGTGGACAAGCGGGACATGACGGACTCCTTGAACGTTGATCGGATCTTGCGTGCCATCGTCGACGGCATGGATGCAGTCTAATCAGTCGCTGCTGGCCTATTAATGCCAGAATAGCGCGACTTCATGCCCGATCGTCTCATCGCCCATCATGGATTTGCTGAGCCGCCTGCTCGCGCTGATGCCCGTTACGGGCAAACTCGATGTTCGCTGCCACTTCGGCGCGCCCTGGCGCATCGACGAAGCGGCCGCCAATGCGCGCGAGATCCGCTATCACGTGCTGCTCGCGGGTCACGCGATCGTCGAGGACGCGCACGGCGCGCCCGTCGCGCTGCATGCGGGCGACATCGTGCTGTTCCCCTCCGGCAGCCCGCACGTCCTGCACGACGGCAGCGGCGCCGCGCCCGCGCCCAGCGCGGCACGCATCGAGCACGGCCTCGCCGTGCAAACGAACGCGGGCGAAGGCGCGCCCGCCGACGTGCTCTGCGGCCGCTTCCTGCTGCCCGCCGTGCCGCAGCGCCTGTTGCGCGAGAACCTTCCCGCGCGGCTCGTCGTGCATAGCGCGCGCGAAAACCACGATGCGCCCGAGCGGCTCGTGCGCCTGATCGCACTGCTGCGCGACGAAGCCAACGAAGCCGCGCCCGGCAGCGTGTCGCTCGTGAATCATCTTTCGGGCGCGCTGTTCGCGCTCACGCTGCGCTATGCAAGCAACACCGACTCGCCGCCGCGCGGCCTGCTCGCGCTCGCGCAGCGCCCGCGCCTGCAACCCGCCATCGACGCCATGTTCGAAACGCCGGGCAAGGCATGGACGCTGCCCGAACTCGCCGGTTTGTGCCACATGTCGCGCGCGACCTTCGCGCGCCATTTCGACGAAGCCATCGGCCGTTCCGCCGCCGACGTGCTCACCGACATTCGCATGACGCTCGCGGGCCGCATGCTCGCGCAAGGCAACCAGCCGGTGGCCGAAGTGGGCGAATTCGTCGGCTATCAATCGGACGCCGCGTTCCAACGCGGCTTCAAGCGCCACGTCGGCATGACGCCCGCGCAATGGCGCACGCTCGCGCGCGAAACGGACACGGCCGAATTCGGCAATTCAGCTACCAATTGATACGGACGACTAACCTTCAACGTCCGGCGACGCATCACATCGCCGGGGCATTCTCGCGCGCCGCAATCACGTCGCCGCTTTGGCTCCAGCCGCCGCCCAGCGAACGATAAAGCGCGACCGCCGCGAGCGCGTGTTCGCGGCGCGCGTCGTTGAGCAGGTCTTCGTCGGCGAGCCAGGTTTGCTGCGCGCTCAGCACGTCGAGAAAGTCCGCCGCGCCGCCTTTGTAGAGCTGATTCGCAAGCTTGAGCGATTGCGCCGACGACGTCACCGCGTCGCTCAACTGCGCCGTTTGCCCGGCCGAACTCACGAGGTCGCTGCGGCTGTCTTCCACTTCGCGCAGCGCCTGCAACATCGTTTGCTGCAAGTTGAGTTGCGATTCGCGCATGCGGCTTTCGCTCTGCGCGATGCCAGCGGTAATGCGGCCCGCGTTGAAGATCGGGCTCGTCGCGCCGAGCGCCGCGCTGAACAGATTGTCGGTGAGCGTCGGCAAGCCGAGATACGACGAAGCCAGCACGCCGTCGCTCAAATTGAGCGAAAACTTCGGATAGCGCTGCGCGCGCGCAACGCCCACTTCGGCTGCGCGCTGCTGCACGGTGGCATACGCGGCTTGCACGTCGGGGCGGCGCAGCAGCGCTTCGGAAGGCAGCATGCGCGGCACGCTCGCGGGCGCGGCGGGAATGGGCGCCGCCTGTGCGATGGCGAGTTGCGCCACCGACTCCGGCGTGCGCCCCGTGTACACCGCAATCAGATTCAACTGATGGTCGATGCTGGCCTGCGCACGCGGCAAGCGCGCCTGCAATTCGCTCAATTGCGTCCGCGCCCGCGACACGTCGAGTTGCGTGGAAAGCCCGTATTTCAGGCGGTCTTGCGTGAGCAGCAGCGTGCGCCGGCGAATTTCCAGGTTGTCCTGAAGAATTTTCAGTTCGGCCTGCGCCCAACGCAAATCGACATATGCCGATGCCGTATTCGCCGCCAGCGCGAGGCGCACCGCGTCGAGCGCATGCTGCTGCCCCACGAGATTCGCCTGCGCCGCGAGCAGGTCGAGCCGCTCGCCGCCGAACACGTCGGGCGACCAACTGAGCGCCACGCCCGCGCCCGCTTCCTTCACGTAACCGAGCGGCGGCGGCACGTTCTGCCGCGTGTACGCGCCCTGCGCCGTGAAGTCGAGTTGCGGCAGCAGCACCGCGTGCTTTTGCGTCGTGATGGATTGCGCCTGCGACACACGTTCGGCGGCGGCACGCAAATCGAGGTTGCCGTCGAACACGGAAGCGAGCAAAGCGTCGAGCGTGGAATCGTCGAATTGCGCCCACCAGGCGCGCGCGTCGATGGCGTTTTGCGGCGCGTCGACGCGCCATGCCTCGGGCGCCGTATGTTGGACCGTGGCGGGCAGATCGGCGTGTTGCTCGGGTCCCAGCGCGCACGCGGCCAGCACGGCGCACGCCAGCACCGAGAGCACTGCGCGCAGCGGCTTCGGGAAATGACTCGGTTGCGCGGCAAGCGAGCGTTGAGCGGATTGCATGGGAAACCTCAATGTGCGTCGGGCGAAGGGCTGCCGCCCATCGTTATCGGCCGCGAAAACGCCACGCAAATAATGGCGACCACGAAACAGAGCGAGAGCACGAAGAACGTGTCGGAGAACGTCATGACGAGCGCCTCGCGCATCACGAGCGCGTGCAGTTGCGCGAGTCCGGCTTGCGTCGCGTCCAGCGCGTCGCCGGCCACGGACGTCCAGTGCGCCGTGCCGCCCGCGAGCAAACCCTGCACTTGCGGCACGCCCGCCGAAACATGTTCGTTCAATCGCAGATAATGAAAATTGAGCCGGTCGTTGAGCATCGTCGCGCTCACGGCAATGCCGATCGCGCCGCCCAGATTACGCATCAGGTTGAACAGCCCGCTCGCCGACTTGAGCCGCGAAGGCGGCAGCGAGCCGAGCGACATCGTCACGATGGGCGGCACCGCGAATTGCTGGCCGATACCGCGCAGCGCCTGCGGCACGAGAAATTGCTGCCAGCCCCAATCGTGCGTGAGCGGCACGTAGAGATAACAACCGAGCCCGAAGCACACGAGGCCGAACGCCATCAGCGAGCGCATGCTGAAATGACGCGTGCAATACGCGTAGGCGCCGATCGAAAGCAATTGAAACGCGCCGACCGAAAGCAGCGACAAACCGATTTGCAGCGAGCTATAGCCGCGCACTTCCGCGAGAAATAGCGGCGTGAGGTAGACGGCCACGAAAATGCCGATGCCGGTGACGAACGACAACAGGCTACCGATGCCGAAATTGCGCACGCTCAGCGCACGCAGATCGACGATGGCTTCTTCGGCGGTGAGCGCATGCACGACGAAGAGAAAGCCGCCGATCGCGGAAATCCACGTGCAGGCGACGATAATTGGGTCTCCGAACCAGTTTTTGCGCGGCCCTTCTTCGAGCACGTATTCAAGGCAGCCGAGAAACAGGCACATGAGCGCGATGCCCGGATAATCGCCGCGCTTGAGCAGCGAAAGATCGGGCTTGTCGATGTGCACGTACTTCGGCACCAGCACGGCCACCGCAATGCCGGGCGCGAGGTTCAGATAGAACAGCCAGTGCCACGACCATTGGTCCGTGATCCAGCCGCCAATCACGGGGCCGAGCGTGGGCGCGAGCGAGGCGAGCGCGCCGATCGTCGTGGCGGCAATCAGGCGCTGCTTGCCGGGAAACAACACGAACGCGGTGGTGAACACCGTGGGAATCATCGCGGCGCCCAGCGCGCCTTGCAGCGCGCGAAACGCGATCATCGAGTTGATGTCCCACGCGAGACCGCACAGCATGCTCGTGACCGTGAAGCCGATGGCCGAGCCGACGAACAGCCAGCGCGTGGAGAACACTTTCGAGAGCCAGCCCGACATCGGAATCACCATGATTTCGGCGATCAGATACGCGGTTTGCACCCACGAGAGTTCGTCCTGGCTCGCGGAAAGGCCGCCGCCGATGTCGCGCAGCGACGAAGCCACGATCTGAATGTCGAGCGTGGCCATGAAGAAGCCGATGCACATCAGCGCGAACGCGAAAGCGCGTTGCGCGAGCGGCTGCTCGTGCGGCGCGAGCGTGGGATCGTGCGCTTCGGAAGGCGCGTCCGGTGCGACTGCGGTAGTCGTGGCATTCATCGCAACGCTCCTTCAATGCGCGCTGTCTTGCGCGCCGGCGAGGTGTACTTTCACCGTGGCGGAAAGGCCGGGACGCAGCGCGTATTCCATGCCCCGGGGCACGTCCAGCCGAATTCGCACGGGCACGCGCTGCACGATCTTCGTGAAGTTGCCGGTGGCGTTTTCGGGCGGCAGCACGCTGAAGGTCGCGCCCGTTGCCGGCGCGAGGCTGTCCACCACGCCTTGCAGCGTGCCGCTCGCAGCGTCGAGTTCCACGTCCGCGCGATCGCCCGCATGCATCTTCTTCAACTGGTCTTCCTTGAAATTCGCGTCTACCCAAAGGCCCGCGGCGGGCACCACTGTGAGCAGCGGCACGCCCACGTTCGCAAGCATGCCCACGCGCGCCGTGCGATTGCCGATATAGCCGTCGACAGGCGCGGTCAAGGTGGTGTATTCGACGTTGAGTTGCGCGAGCCGCTGGTTCGCCAGCGCCGTTTGCACGCGCGCCTGCGCGTCGCCGATTTGCGCGGCCAGCACCGCAAGCTGACGCTGCGCCGCCAGCACCGAAGCGCCGCTTTTCGCCACCGACGCCTGCGCTTTCGCGTAATCGGCGTCGGCGCGTTCGACGAGCTGATTCGACACCGCATCGTCCTTCACGAGCGCGCGATAACGCGTCTGGTCCTCGCCGCTGCGCGTGAGTTCGGCGTTCGACGCGCGCACTTCGGCCTGGCTCTGGTTGATGACGGCTTGTTGCAGCGACTCACGCGCTTCAAGTTCCTGCACGGCGGCGCGCGCGCTCGCGACTTCGGCGTTTGCCTGCGCGAGCTTCGCATCGTAGTCGCGCGCATCGAGCCGCAGCAGCACCTGACCCGCGCGCACGCGCTGGTTGTCCTGCACCAGAATGCCGGAGACGAAGCCGCTCACGCGCGGCGCGAGCACGGTCACGTTGCCGCCCACGTAGGCGTCGTCGGTGCTTTCGACGAAGCGCAGCACCAGGAACCAGTAGCCGGCGGCGGCGGCCAGCACGACGACGACCGCGCCAAGCGCGAGACGCATGCGCGACGCGCGCGAACGCTCCGGCGCCTTGGCCGGCTCGCCTGCAACGGGAGTGGAAGGACTCGACATGAAATTTACCTGTGCATATACACTGATACGGATGAAAAAACGCCGCGAAAGACGCCACGACGCAACCTGAGCCCAACCGCGCGCGCCGGTTAAGTGCTACACCGCGCGCGTGATGCGAAACAACTCGCGCCGCAGCCACGCCGCGCGCTGCGCGCCAAACTGGCGCTCGAACTCGTCTTGCGCGGCGCGCCAATACGCGTGCGCCGCATCGAGCCGCGCGCGGCCTTCGGGCGTGAGCGCAAGACGGCGGCGGCGCTCCCGATCGCGCGGCGCATCCGTGACGAGCGCGGCGCGCAGCAGCGGCCCCAATGCGCGCACCAGCGTCGTGCGCTCCATCACCATCGACCGCGCCAGTTCGACCATCGTGAGGCGCGAGCCACGGCCAAGCTCGGCGAGAATGCTGAACTGCGTGGGCGTGAGACCGGCCGCGCTCAAGTGCCGCTCATAAAGCTGCGACAGATGGCGGGCCGCCTGTCGCACGGCAAAACAGTCGTCGCGCTCGAGCGATGGATCGACCGGAGAATCGCTATTGGGCGCGTCATTGTGCATATGCACAGATTAGAGCGCAAAAACGTCGCTGACAACGATCAGACCCGACATCAGTTTATGGACGCGCCGACAACAATCGCACTCGCACCGCCGCGAAACTTTCATTTCACCTTCGCCAACGCGCGCGGATCGCGAGCCGCGATCGTCGCGGCGTCGTTGACGGCGTCATTGGCCGCGTCATGCGTCACGTCGTCGAAAAACGAGGTGGCGTGGTCGATGAACGCGCGCACTTTCGCGGGCAACAACGTGCGCGTGGTGTAGGCGAGGCGAATTTCGATGTACATGTCGACGATGGGAAAGTCGTCGAGCAGCGTGACGAGCGCGCCCGTCTTCAAGTCGTCCTGCACGAGCGCCGTCGGCAAAATACCGATGCCGAAGCCTTCGAGCACCATCGCGCGGTTGAACTCGGGGTTGTTCGAGGCGATTTCGTGGTGCATGGGCACGATCAGTTCCTCGTCGCCCACGCGAAACGCGAGATTCGGCTTGCGTATGGAAGGCGGCATCGGCACGAACACGTGATCCGCGAGATCGGCGGGATGCTGTGGCGTGGAATGCGCGGCGAGGTACACGGGCGTGGTCACGAGCGTGAGCGGAATGCGTTCGAGCAGGCGCGTCACGGTGGAGTCGTTGTTGAGCATGAACGGCAGCACGAGGCCAAGGTCGTAGCCGTCGGCGATGAGGTCGACGGGGCGCTCGGTCAGCATCACGTCCAGACTCACCTTGGGATGCGCGCGCTTGAAACTCGCGATGAGCGGCACGAGCCGGTTCACGGTGGCCGTGGTGTGCGCGACGAGGCGCAGCACGCCGTTCGCCTCGCGCGTCTGCTCGGTGGCGTCGGCTTCCAGCGCCTCGAGGTCGTCCAGCACGCGGCAGCAGCCTTCATAGAAGCGCTCGGCCGCTTCGGTAAGCGACACGGCGCGCGTGCTGCGATGAAATAGCCGGCTGCCCAGGCGTTTTTCGAGCCGCGCGATCGCGCGCGAGACAACGGGCGTGGTGAGGCTGTGCATGTCGGCGGCGCGGGTGAAGCTGCGCGCCTCGACGACGGACCGGAAGATTCGCAGGCTGTCGATATAGTCCATGATCGTGGCGGGAAGTGGATTCGCCCGCGTAGCTTACGGGTTTGTGCGCCGGCGCGCTCGGCGCGCCTAGGCTTCGCCTGCGCCCTGGCCGAACACTTCCGCGCAAAACGCCCGGCCGTCCTCGGACAAACTCGCGGAGCCGCTGCCGTCCTCGGCGAAAGTCGTCACCGCGAGGCCGCTGTCCACGAGCGCCGTCAATTGTCTGCGCAATCCGCTCATCGGCACGCCCGACTGCTTCGAGAGTTTCGCGAGCGACCATGCGCGGCGCGCGCGCTCGCCGCCCTCGCGCGCTTCGCATTCGGCCCGCCAAAGCTGTTCGAGTATGGCGACGAGTACGGGATCGACGCCGTCGTCGTCTGCGGGATTGGCTTCATCGTCGTGCATTGTCCGTCTCCTCACGCCATCTTCGCGACCAGCTCGCCGAGCGTCCTGAGCGCCGCTTCGGTCTGCGCGGTCCACGGGTAGCTGTAGTTCAGGCGAATGTGATGGTGATACTCGTTGCGCATCGAGAACATATAACCCGGCCCGATGGTGATGCCCTGCGCGAGCGCCGCCTGATAAAGCCGCATGGAATCCACGCGCGGCGGCAGCTCGACCCACAGCACATAGCCGCCCTGCGGCTCCGAAGCGCGCGTGCCCGCCGGAAAGAAGCGCTCGACCATCGCGCGCATGAGCCGCGCTTGCTGCCGGTAAAAGCGCCGCACGCGCCGCAAATGCCGATCATAACCGTCGTGGCGCAGATAATCGGCGAGCGCCACTTGCGGCACCGAAGGCGTGGTGAGCGTGTTGAGGAACTTGAGCTTCTCGACTTGCGCGCGATAACGCCCAGGCAGCGCCCAACCGATGCGATACGACGCCGACAGACTCTTGGAAAACGACGCGCAATGCAGCACGAGCCCGCGCGTGTCGAATTGCTTGAGCGTGGAAGGCCGCGTCTCGCCGAAATACAGTTCCTGATACACGTCGTTTTCGATCACGGGCAAATCGTGCGCCTCGGCGATCGAAACGAGCCGCGCCTTGTGCGGGTCGGGCATGCGAAAGCCGAGCGGGTTCTGGAAGTTCGGCATCACCATGCACGCAGCCACGCTCTGCCGCGCGAGCACGCGTTCGAGCGCGTCGAGGTCGATGCCGGTGTGCGGGTGCGTGGGCACTTCGATCGCGCGCATGCCAAGGCGCTCAATGGCGTGCAGCATCGCATAGTAGGTGGGCGATTCCACGGCCACCGTGTCGCCCGGCTTCGCCACGGCTTGCAGGCTAAGGTTGATCGCCTCGGTCGCGCCCACGGTCACGACGATTTCGTCGGGATCGACGCCCGCGCCGTTTTCGGCGTAACGCCGCGCGATCTGGCGAATCAGCTCGGGGTTGCCGGGCGGCAAGTCGTCGATGAGATTCCAGCTCGCGTGGCGCCGCGCGATGGCGTTCGCATACTGATTGATGCGCTGCCAGGGAAACAGCGCCGGATCGGGATACGGCGAGCCGAGCGGCACGGCGTCCTGCGCGCCGATGCTGCGCAGCGTGGAGAGCACGAGGCGGCTCACGTCGACGGAAGCCGGCGCGGGCGGCTTCGGCACGCTCGGGCGGCGCGGCCGGGGCGCGCCCGCCGCGCTCGCGCCGGCGCCCGGATTGCGGCCGGCCGCCGCGCCGCGCGCCTTCACGAAATAACCCGATTGCGGCCGCGATTCGATCACGCCGCGGCTTTCCAGCAACGCGTACGCGTGCAGCACGGTCTTGATGCTCACACCGTGCTGCTGGCTCGCGCGCCGCACCGAAAGAATGCGTTCGCCGGGGCCGAACACGCCGCGCTGCACGGCGGCTTCGATATCGTCGGCGAGTTGTTCGTAGCGGGTCACGGGTCGGAGCGGCAAAAAGCGGCAGGGGAAACCGGCAGTCTAAGACAAAACGCCGCAACTGTACCCCTTGCTTTTTGGTTTTTCTGTGACCTCCGGCGCGGCAGGAACACAGTAGCCTTGAGTCATCGGGCACACCGCCCACGCCCAACGAAAGCCAGCCGCATCATGAAGAAAGAGCAAGGTCGCATCGAGCCGTATCATCATCCCGCCGCCGGCTGGGGTGCGCTCAAGCAGGTTGCCATCAACCTCATCAAGGAAAAGGTGACGGGCGGCAACTACCGCACGCTGCTCAAGCAGAATCAGCCCGACGGCTTCGACTGCCCCGGCTGCGCGTGGCCCGACCGCGAGCATGCCTCGACCTTCGAATTCTGCGAAAACGGCGTGAAGGCCGTGGCGGCGGAAGCCACGAGCAAGCGCGTGACGCCCGCGTTCTTCGCGCAGCACACGGTCAGCGAACTGATGGCGCAGTCGGACTACGAGCTGGAGCAGCACGGCCGCCTCACCGACCCGATGATCTACGACGCCGCGCAGGACCGTTACGTGCCGATCGAATGGGACGACGCGTTCAAGCTCATCGCGAAGCACCTGAAGGCGCTCGGTGATCCGAACCGCGCCGCGTTCTACACCTCGGGCCGCGCGAGCAACGAAGCCGCGTTCCTCTATCAACTGTTCGTGCGCATGTACGGCACCAACAATTTCCCCGACTGCTCGAACATGTGCCACGAAGCCACCAGCCGCGGCTTGCCGGGCACGGTCGGCATCGGCAAGGGCACGGTCACGCTCGACGACTTCGAACACGCGGACACGCTGCTGATCTTCGGCCAGAATCCCGCGACGAACCACCCGCGCATGCTCGGCGAGTTGCGCGAATGCGCGAAGCGCGGCGCGACCATCGTCTCGATCAATCCGCTCAAGGAGCGCGGCCTCGAACGCTTCGCGAGCCCGCAACACACGCTCGACATGCTCTCGCCCAAGGGCGTGCAGATCAGCTCGGTGTTCATCCGTCCGCGTGTGGGCGGCGACTTCGCGCTCATCAAGGGCGTGGCCAAGCGCGTGATCGAACTCGACGACGAAGCGCTCGCGCAAGGCACGCAGCGCGTTCTCGACGTGGACTTCATCGCCGAACACACGGTGAATTTCGACGCCTTCGCCGCCGACCTGCGCGCCGAATCGTGGGCGACGATCGTGGCCGAAGCCGGCGTGCCGATCGAGGAAGTGCTCAAGCTCGCCGACATCTACGTGAAGGGCAAAGCCGTCATTTCGACGTGGGGCATGGGCATCACGCAGCACAAGAATTCGGTGGCGACCATTCAGTTGCTCTCGAACCTGATGATGATGCGCGGCAATATCGGCCGTCTCGGCGCGGGGCTGTGCCCGGTGCGCGGCCACTCGAACGTGCAAGGCGACCGCACGGTGGGCATCGAGGAAAAGCCCACGGAGGCATTTCTCGATCGTCTCGCGAAAGCCTACGACTTCGAGCCGCCGCGCGAACACGGCTACGACGTGGTGGAAACGATCCACGCCATGCTCGAAGGCCACGTCAAGGTGTTCATCGGCCTGGGCGGCAACTTCGCCATCGCCACGCCGGACACGCCGCGCACATTCGACGCGATGCGCTCGTGCGCGCTCACCGTACACGTGACCACCAAGCTCAACCGCAGCCATCTGATCCACGGTCGGGACGCGCTGATCCTGCCCACGCTCGGCCGCACCGAAATCGACTTGCAGAACGGCGTGCCGCAAGGCGTGACGGTGGAAGACTCGATGAGCATGGTCCATATTTCGTATGGCATGAATCGCCCGGCATCGGCGAATCTGCTTTCGGAAATCGCCATCGTCGCACGCATGGCGCACGCCACGCTCGGCAGCGGCAAAGTGGACTGGCTCGGACTCGCTTCGGACTACGCACGAATCCGCGACGGCATCGAGCAGGTGTTCGACGGCTTCGAGAATTACAACGAGCGCCTGAAGACGCCGGGCGGCTTCCATCTGGGCGTGGCTTCGCGCGACCGCGTGTGGAAAACGCCTAGCGGCAAGGCGCAATTCGTCGTACACGGCATCGCGCTCGACACGCCCATCCACCGCGCGCGCGCCGAGCACGGCCAGAAGCTCATGACGCTCATGACCACGCGTTCGCACGATCAGTACAACACCACGATCTACGGGCTCGACGACCGCTATCGCGGCGTGTACGGCCTGCGCCGCGTGCTGTTCGCGAACCGCGAGGATATGACGATGCTCGGCTTCGAGCCGGGCCAGCACGTCGACATCACGAGCGTATGGGACGACGGCGTGGAGCGGCACGTCGAAGACTTCATGCTCGTGGAGTACGACATTCCGCGCGGCTGCCTCGGCGCTTACTATCCCGAGACGAATCCGCTCGTGCCGCTTTCGTCCGTCGCCGACGGTGCGGGCACGCCCACGTCGAAATCGATTCCGGTGCTGCTCAGCCCCGCAAAAATCACGGCGAGTGCGGACGAAACCGCCATCGCCGCGTAATGCGGCTCCGCTTGTCCTTTGGCCTCGGCGTTCGCGCCGAGGTTTTTTTTGCCGCGGCGTTCAGGCCGATCAGCTCGCGAGCTTGCGGAACGTTTCCAGCACCGCTTCGCCCTTGAACGGCTTCACGATCCAGCCGCGCACGCCGGCGGCCTTGCCGCGCTCCTTCATGGCCGGGCTGCTCTCCGTGGTGAGCATCACCACGTTCACGGCCGTATTCGCGAGTTCGCTGCGAATCTTCTCGACCATCGTGAGGCCGTCCATGTTCGGCATGTTCACGTCGCTCACCACGAGCTTCACGCCGGGATTCGAGCGCAGTTTCGCGAGACCGTCCTTGCCGTCCACGGCCGTATCGACTTCCAGGCCGTTCTTGCGCAGAAAGCCGGCCACTTCGTCGCGCACCGTGCTCGAGTCGTCCACCACCAGAATCTTTGCCATGTTGTGCATCTCCTTCTTCACGCCGGATGCGGCGCACGTTGGGTCAAACCTTCAGGTCGGAACCTTGGGGTCAAAATAGTTCGAGTTCGCCGCTCGCCTGTTCTTCCACGGCGGCCGCCGCCGCAAGCGCCGCCGTTTCGTCGAAGCCTTCGCGCGACCAGCCGAGGCTGAACACGAAGCGTTGATCGATGACGACCTCGCGGCCTGTTTTCGAGTCCGTAAGCCGGTACTTGATGCAAAGCTGCGGATTGTCCGAGCCGAACGACAGATAGTGACGGCGATGATTGATGAGCAGCGGCACCTGCACCTGCGTGCGGTTCGCGCCCGCTTCGTCGCTCGCGCGCGCATTGCCCAGATAACGGTTGCGGAACGCGCCCCAAACGAGATTCGTGAGTTCGCCGAGCACGCCGTTGACGTCGCGGAAATCGCTGCTTTCGTCGCGGCCCGCGCGCGCCGGCAAGAGTTCGATGAGCGGCGCTTCCTCGGTCTGCATGAGCAGCCAGCCGCGGCACCATGCCGTTTCGATTGGAATCAGCGTGAGCACTTCGCCGAAGATGATGCGATCGCGCACCACGCTCGGCGCGTCCCAATGCACGTCGAGATCGGGAAAGAGTCCGCGCAGACGGCCGAACGTCATGTCGGTGATGCCGTCCACGAGCGGGTCGGGGTAATCGTGCGAAAACACCTGCGCGTCGAGCGCCGCGAGCAGCGTCGCGTCGTCGTCGTCGCACCATGTCGAGCGCGAGGCGTCGCGCAATGCCTCGGGCAGATCGTCGCCGTTCGTGGCGGCTGCGCGGCGCAACACGATGGGCAGTTCCGGCCGCTCCGCCTGAAGCGCGAGGGCAACCGCCGCGGCCGCTTCGTGCGAGCCGCCGAAATCGTCGCCGAGCAGCACGCCGCCCAGGTCGTAGTGCATTTTGAGCGCGGCGGAAAGCGCCTCGCGCCGCACGGGCACGCATATGCCGTGATGTTCCTCGCACAACCGCGCGATGGCTTGCGCGCGCGCCGTGTCGCTTTCGAGCAGCAACAGCTTGCTGATCGGCTTGTTCGCGTTCATGGTTCCTTTCCGCTGGTTGTTGCAAGCTGGATGGCGATCAGAAAAATTCGAGTTCGCCGGCGCTGTCGTGCGCGTCTGTCGTTGCTGCCGCAACGAAATCGAGCGGCGTTTGCGTGCATACGCATAGCGTCGCGCCCAGCCGCACATCGTCGTTGAGCGTAAGCGCAAACGATTGCACGTAATCGGGCTGCAATTCGCGCAGGTACGGCAGGCAGCCGCTTTCGAGCGCATACGGCGTGGACATGCCGAGGTCCGGAAAATGCTCGACCAATTGCTGATTCATCGCGCCGCAACAGAGATTGCCGTATTCCATGAAGCATTCCGTCAACGTGCGCGCCGCATCGCCGACGTAGTAGCGGCGCGTGCGTTCGTCGTCGTCGAAATGCAGCACCAGCAGCAGGCGAAATTGCATCGACGCAATGGTCAGGATAACCAGGTGTTCGCCTTGCGCCTCGTCGTCGGCGCGGCGCACCGCTTCGCACGACTGGCCTTCCTGCACCACCAGGCGCATGCGCGCCGCGGACGTAAAGATCCGCTCGAAGCTGTCTTTCGCGTGCTCGCCGATCATGCGTTCGCCTCGGCGCGCGTCGCTTCGAGTTGCGCGTGCAGTTGCGTCGACGCGGCCTCGACGCTCGCGAGCGATGCCGAAATCATCTTGCCGCCCGCCTGAATGTCCTGGAACGTCGATGCGGTAATCAGGTCGTTGCGGTTGAGGCTGTCGCGATAGCTTTTCGACAATTCCTGCGAGCGCGTGGCCAGCGTGCGCACTTCTCCCGCCACGATCGAGAAGCCGCGGCCCGCCGCGCCCGCACGCGCCGCTTCGATCGACGCGTTGAGCGAGACGATCAGCACATGGCTCACGATCGACGAAAGCTCCTGATTCTTGCGGTGCATGTCCTGGTTCTGCGCCATCAGCGAGATCATCTGTTCGTGCCAGCGCTCGAACGTCGACGACATCAGCTTGAGGCGCGCCGCCTCGCCCGCAATATGAGCCGCGCGGCTCATCGCTTCGTCGCCGCGCTGGCGCTCGCTGGCAAGCGCGGCCTCTAGCGCGTCCGCTATCGAGCGGCGCTGCGCGAGTTCCGCGCGCAACGTCTCGATCTGCGCGTCGAGCGCAGCCTGTTGCCGCGCGGCCTCTTCCTGCTGCCCGGCGCGCTGTGCTTCGAGATTCGCGAATGCGTCGGCGTGCAGCGCTTGCTGCGCATCGAGCGCCGCGCGCAAGGCGTTTTTCGCGCGGCGGCTCGTTGCAAACGCTACGATCGCCATCAGCACGACACAAGCCGCGCCACTCATCAAATACGGTAACACCACTGCGCCCCCCGGCTGCGCTCAGCTTGCCAGCGCTTCTTCTTGCTTGTCGTCAGCCGCATCGGCAACCTGCACCGCCCATTGCTGCGGCAGTCGCACGATGGTCTGGAAATGACGGAATTCGGCGCCGTGGCGGTCGTCGGTGAAGCGCAGCTCGATGGTGCCGCCTTCGCGTTCGAGGAACGCGCGCACCGCATCCATGCCCACGCCGCGGCCCGACACTTCGGTAACTTGCGCGGCCGTCGAAAAGCCCGGGCGGAAGATGAATGCGGCCACGGCTTCGTCGCTCAAGGCTTCGTCGGCGCCAATCCAGCCGCGTTCCGCCGCAATGCTGCGAATGCGCCCGAGCGCGAGACCACGGCCGTCGTCGGCGAGCGTCATTTGCAGCGCGCCGTCGCGCACGTTCACGTCGATGCCGATCGCGCCCGCTTCGTTCTTGCCCAGCGCGCGGCGCTGTTCCGGCATTTCGATGCCGTGGTCGAGCGAGTTGCGCAGCAGATGCATGAACACGTCGCGCACGGTGCCCGACGCTTCGCCGCGCAAGCGATAACCGTTGTCCTCCACGCGCACGACGGGCGCCGCCTTGCCGAGTTCGCGCGCCAGCGAAGGCAGCGAATTGGCCACGCCCGCCAGCGCGTCTTCGACGCGTTCGGTGCCGATGCCGCGCAACGTGCGGCGCAATTCGGCGCGCATGGTGCGCAGCGCGTGCAAGTCGTTGTCGTCGGTGTGATCGACGATACGCAGCGTGGCTTCGATCGCATCGCGCGCAATGCCGATGTTGGCTTCGTCGGCTTCCGAACGCGGGCCGCGGCCGAGGCTCACCGAATTGATGCTCGCGTAGTGCTCGACGGCCGCCTTCACGCGCGCCAGATCGTCGATCAGCGCTTGCTGGTCCCATACGTGATCGGGGTCGTCGCGGCGCAGCGCATCGTAACGCTGCTCCACTTCGTGCGCCACGCCCGTGACGTGTTGCAGGCTGTACGTGCGCGCGTTGCCCTTGATCGTGTGCATGTTGCGGAACAGCTCGGCGATCGCGTTGGCGTCCGCGCAATCGTGCTGGCGAATGATGCGCTCGTTCTCGTGGATAAAGCCCGTCGCGCTGTCCACGAAGTGATGGAACTTCTCTTCGTTGACCGCGAGAATTTCGCCGATCATTTCCAGGCGGCGCTTCTGCTCGCCTGCTTCGGCGGCGAGTTCGCGCAGCTCCGTCACGTCGCGCACGCAGAGCATCAGGCGCACGACCACGTCGTTTTCGTCGGTGATCGCGGACCAGCTCAAATCCAGCACCTTCGCGCGCCCGTCCGGCAGCGTACGCGTGATTTCGTTCACGAGCAGATGCTGATTGAAGGCGAAGTTCACGTCGTCCTCGCCAAGACATGCGTACACGGCGGCGTCGATTTGCGAAAGCGTGTCGGCGTCCAGGTGCGTGTGCGAGAACACGAGGTCCATGAGCGAGCGGCCCGCGATGTCGTCGGTTTCGAAAATCGCTTCGAGATACGCGGAATATTCGCTGTGGATCGTCGCGCCCTCGACCACCGTGAGAATGCCCTGCTGCATGTTCTGCAACATCGCCTGAATGTCGGCGGTCTTGCGCTTGAGTTGCGCGGAGCTATGCTGAATCTTCTCGATCATGCCGTTGAACGCCACGATCGAATGACCGATTTCGTCCATGCGCACCACCGGCACGCGGCGCGTAAAGTCCTGATTCGACGCGATCTCGCTCATCTCTTCCTGCATGCGCGAGAGCGGGCGCGTGATCTGGCGATACAGCAGCAGGCCGATGAGGGTCAGCAGCAGAATGGCGCCGCCGGTCACGCCGGCAATGGCGCTAGTGGTCGTGTCGAGCGTCCCGTTGAGCGTATTGATCGCCTCGTCTTTCTGGCGGTTCTTTTCCACGCGCATCGTCGTGACGATGCCTTCCAGTTCGTCGCGATACTGGGCCACGTTCGCGAAAAGATAGGCCTGAGCCAGCTCGTTCTTGCCGCTCGCCTTCATCTTCGCGGTGTCGTCGATCGCGGAGAAGTAGTTGTTGATGCTTTCCTGCGCCTGCGCGACCAGACCGTCCTGCGCGTGGCTCGCGGCGGCCTTGCGTTGCACTTCGAGCGCTGCGCGCAACGCGGCTTCCTTTTCCTTGAGGTCGTTTTGCGCGAGCGACGCGATGTTCGCGTCGGGTGCGTAGACGAGCGTCATGGTCGCGAGCTGCACGTCCTTGACGAGCGCGACGAGATCGGAGGAAGCCAGCGCGCTGGGCACGACGCCTTGTGTGACCTGGCGGACGTCGGTGGCGCTGCGGCGAGCCTGATAAACCGCGTAGCCGCCGATGGCGGACAACGCAACGAACATCAGGACGATGAGTAGCGTGATGCGATGACGAATGGTCATGTTTAATCCCCGGGCCACCCCATGCCGGCCGCGCTATGACTGCGCGACTCGTGGCATTGGTGGCCAATTTATTCACGGTGAATAATGACCTTTAGGTATGACGAAATGATGACTGTGTTTAATCCGTCACGTTGACCCCATTTTTTACCGCATCTTCTAACGCATCTTCTAACGCCTCATCTAGCGCATGCACCGGCTGCGTTAATCGGGTTGAGCGGGATTGTCGAGGAAGCACACCATGAGGTCGTCGTCGAAATACTCGCCGCCGATGCACAGGCCGCGCGGCTCCACGCCATAGCGCACGAAGCCGAGCGAACGATACAGCGCTTGCGCGCGAGGATTTTGTCCGCTCACGACGAGATGCACCTGAAGCACGCCGCGCTCGCGCGCTTCGTCCATCGCGCGCGCGATGAGTTGCCGGCCGATGCCCGAGCGCCGGTAATCCGGGTGGACGAATACGCCCCAGATGAACGCTTTGTGCGACTCCTTTTGCCGCGCCTTTCGCATGAGTCCCGTGATGCCCGCGAGCGTGTCGCCGTCGAATGCGCCGAACACAATTTGTGTTTCGCTGGCACGCATGCGCGCGAGGTTTTGCTCGGGCGTCAGCGCCGCTTCTTCTTCGTAAGTGGGCACGATGCCGGCCGGATAGTTCTGCGTGGCTTGCAGGCGCATGGCGTGAAACGCTTGCGCGTCTTGCCCAGTCAACGGTCGAATCGCAAGGCTCGGTTCGTTCATGGTGAATGCGGGATTGGAATGATCCGCAAGGCTAACATGCCATCGCGCGATTCAGCCTTGCCATAAGACGCAGACTCGCGCAATCCCCGCGCAATGCGCGCCATGGAAAATACATCGCCGTTGAGCGTAGCCGCGCATCCTGCCCGCGTATTGAACAAAATTGCCCACCGCCGCACTCGCGTTATCATCGCGGCGAGGCAATATCTTTACGGGAATTCCAACGTGAAACGCATTCTTGTCATCGGTATCGGCGCGGGCGATCCCGACTATCTGACCGTGCAAGCCATCAACGCGCTCAACGCCGCCGACGTATTCTTCGTGATGGACAAAGGCGCCGCGAAAGACAAGCTCGTCGCGCTGCGCAAAGAGATTTGCGCGCGCTTTGTCAAGGACCGCAATTACCGCATTGTCGAGGCGACGAGTCCCGAGCGCCGCCGCGACGAAGGCATCGGCTACAAGGCCGCCGTCGACGAGTTGAATCGCGACAAGCAACGCGTATTCGCACGCCTGATCGAAGAGGAATTGAGCGAAGGGCAATGCGGCGCGTTTCTCGTGTGGGGCGATCCTTCGCTTTACGACAGCACGATTCGCATTCTCGATGCCATTCTCGAAGAGGGACAACTGACGTTCGACTTCGAAGTGATTCCCGGAATCAGCAGCGTGCAGGCGCTTGCGGCGAAGCATCGCGTGCCGCTCAATTTCATCGGCAAATCCGTGAGCATCACCACGGGAAGACGGCTTGCGGAGGGAGGCTTTCCGCACGACGTGGATAGCGCGGTCGTGATGCTCGATGCTCAAAATGCCTATGCGCAACTCGAAGGCAAAGACCTCGACATCTATTGGGGCGCGTATGTCGGCACGCCCGACGAGATTTTGATCGCGGGACCGCTGGACGAAGTGAAAGACGATATCGTGCGCGTGCGAGCGCAGGCGCGTGAAGCGAACGGCTGGATCATGGACACGTATTTACTACGCAAGCGCGACTCGAAAGCGTAAATGAAACCAATGAAAAAGGCGCTTCATCGAGCGCCTTTTGGTATTTTCCTTAAACGTTAAAGCTCAAGTCAGGCCCACGCAAACCGCCACGACAATCGAACCGAGCAGCAGCACCGCGCCAATCGTCTTGCGCTTGTTGAGTTCGGTCCACAGCAGCACGCCCGTAAGCGAAAGCAGAATGAGCGCGCCCGCGAAGCTGTCGATGAACAGCACCCAGCCGATACTCATGCCCACGCCTTTGTGCAGATTCGTGAGCGTGGCGAAGAACGAATTGTCGTTGCGCTTGAGCGTGAGCTTGTCGTCGCCTACCCAGTATTCGACCATCACGCTTTCGCGAGGCGAGGTGAACATCATCTGCCAATGCTCGGGCTGCACCACCGTGCGGTCGCCCCATGCCACCTTGTGTTCGGGCTCCTTCTGCACGCGGCCCATGCGCGCCGGTAACTTGAGGTCGGCTTGCGAGCGAAGCCACTTCGCCATTTCGCGCGGCGTTTCCGGTGCGGGATCGGGCACGTCGATTTGCATGGTCGACACTTGCGGCGCGCCCGGCGATATGCGCAGCGGCTCGCCGCGATGATTGAGCACGAATCCCGTCGTGCCGAACAGCAAGCCAAGCGCGGCGCCCCACAGGCCCACCCAGCCATGCACCTTGCGCAGCCATTTGATGAAGGTCGCGCGACGCGATCGTTTCGCGCGCTCCTCCTGTTGCGCAGCGTCGAGATGCGTATGCGGCGCGGCGGCCGGCGCCATCTCGGCGGTATCGGTGGTACTCATGTTTCACTCCAAAGTCGCAAGAGATTGTGATAGCAACCGACGAGACTGCGGCGCGCTTGCGCGTCGGCATCGCTTGCATTGAGGCGCTGGATTGCCGTGTCCATGTCGAACAGCAAGCCGCGCTTCGTGTCGTCGCGAACGAGGCTTTGCACCCAGAAGAAACTCGCGACACGCACGCCGCGCGTCACCGGCGTCACCTGATGCAAGCTCGTGGCCGGATACACGATCATGTCGCCGGCGGGCAGTTTCACTTCCTGCACGCCATAGGTGTCTTCGACGATCAGCTCGCCGCCGTCGTATTCATCGGGCGCCGAGAGAAACAGCGTGCATGAGACATCGGTGCGCAGCTTCACGCCGTTGGGCAACACGCGCACCGCGCCATCGACGTGACTGCCGAACGTCATGCCGCCTTCGTAGCGATTGAACAACGGCGGATACACCTGGTTCGGCAGTGCCGCGCTGATGAAAAGCGGATTGCGTTCGATGGCGGCAAGCACCGCGTCGCCGAGTTCGCGTGCAATGGGCGTGTGCTCCGCGATCTGCTGATTGCGTTTGACGGGCGCGCCGGACCAGCCCGCCGTAGCGCGGCCGTCCACCCAGGCATCGCCCGCGTTGTCGAGCTTCGCGCGCAGCGCGCGCACTTGTTCGGGCGTAAGGAGATTGGGGACGTGAACCAGCATCGTCGTTTCCTTCGTGGCTTGCTACGCGTGTCGGTCGAACGTGCAAAAAGCCCGCAACGATGCGGGCTTCGCGTGACACACGTATGCGCGGTAATCAGAACCGGTAGTCGGCCGTCGCCAGGAACGTGCGGCCAATGCCCGGCACCGAGCGCCCGCCGTCCGACTGGATGAGCGCATCATAGTAAAACTTGTTGGTGAGATTGAGCAGGTTCAAGCGCACGTCCCACTTCTTTTCGTGGTATTCGGCCATCGCATCCCAACGCGTATAGCCGCCCGTTTCCACGTAATTCGTGTTGGCCGCGTAACGCGCCGACATATAGGTCGGGCCGCCGCCGACTTCCCAATGCGGCGTGAACGCATACGTGGTCCAGAGCGTGAACGTATTGCGCGGCGTGTTGGCGGGCGTGTTGCCCTGCGTGCCGTCGAGCGCCTTCAGCACGATGCCGTCCATATACGTATAGCCCGCGAACACTTGCCACTTGTTCGTGATGTGGCCCGTCGCGCCGGCCTGGAAACCGCGCACGCGAATGTCGCCTTCGAGCGAATATTCGCCGGTGGACGTTTGCGTGCGGGCGTTATCCATCTCTTGCTGGAAGAACGCCGACGTCACCGAAAGATTGCCGCCCAGCAAATCCCACTTCCCGCCCACTTCATACGACTTGGTATGTTCGGGTGCGAGATTCTGCGTGTTGTTCGTGACGGTCAGCGCTTCGAGCGACGGATCGAACGACGTGCCGTACGAGAAATAATACGACTGCCAGTCGGTCGGCTGATAAATCGCGCCCGCGCGCACGCTCGTGAACGTGTTGGTTTGATCGGCATAAAGCGGCGCGCTGATCGTGTTGGCGATATGCGCCTGGAAGCGATCCCAACGCAGGCCGCCAATCAACTTCCAGTGCTCGCCCAGCGACATCGTTTCGTTGAAGTAAGCGGCAAACGTGGTCGCGCCCGACTCCGCATGATTGCCGACCGTCTGCGTGACGTTCGACGGTGTGGGGATATACACAGGATCAAGCAGCGAAACGATCGGCAGATTGTTACGCGTGTAGGCCTGATTCGTGTAACTGTCGTGGCCGATCTCCACGCCCGCCAGCAATTCGTGCTTCACGAAGCCCGTGCTGAACTTGTACTGCGCCATCGTATCGTTGTAGATCGAATGGTTTTCGATCACGCGATCGTGACTCGCCAGCTTCACGTAAAGGTCTTCGAGCGGCAGGTTCGTGTAGTTGCCGTTTTTCAGCGCCGTACTCGTAGCCAGAGGCCCGGTCAGCACCGCGCCCGCAGCGGTCTCGCGCGCATCGGTGAGCGAGTGCGAGAACTGCGTCTGGTTGCTGATCTTGAACTGATCGTTGAACTTGTGATCGACGCGCGCCTGCACGGTTTGCACGTCCTGAATCGTGCGGTCGTCGGTGAGGCCGTAATAGGTGCTTTTCGACTGCGCGAACGGATGACCGTTGATCGACTGCACGCCGTAATCGGGCATGTCGTAGTTATGCTGGATCAGCGCCGAAATTGTCACTTCGGTCGGCGTGCCGATGCCGAAACGCAGCTCGGGCGCGAAGCCGTAATCCTTGTTCTTCATCTCGTCGCGCGACGAGCCCATCGACTGGCCGAACGCATTCAAGCGGAACGCCGCGTGGTCGCCGAGCGGACGATCGACGTCGAGCGTCGTGCGATAACGGTCGTCCGTGCCGACGGTCGCCGACACTTCCGTGAGCGGCTTGAGGCCCGCCTGCTTCGTCACCTGATTGATCACGCCGCCTGTCGAACCGCGGCCGAACAGCATCGACGAAGGACCGTAGAGCACTTCGATCGACTCGAGATCGAACGTGTCGCGATAGTACTGGTTGCGATCGCGGAAGCCGTCGAGATAAATGTCGTTTTGCGCCGTGAAGCCGCGCAGATTGATGTTGTTGCCGATCTGGCCGCCTTCCGCGCCGCCGATCGTGATGCCGGGCGCGTTGCGCAGCGCGTCCTGAAACGACGTTGCGCCCTGCGATTGCATGACCGCCTTGTTAATGACCGTCACCGTCTGCGGAATGTCGCGCAGCGCCGTGGGCGTTTTCGCGCCCACCGTCGACTTGTCTGCCTGGAAGTCCTGAGTATCGGCCTGGCCCGAAACGGAGATCGTGGGCAACGTGGTGGCCGACGCGGGCGCCGCCTCGGCGGTTTGCGCGGCGGGCGCGCCCGTGGTGGCGGCAGGCGCGCTCTGCGCGAAAGCGGTCGATGCGTAAGGTACGGCAAAAGCCAGCGCGAGCGCACTCGCGAGCGGCGTCCTGGTCAACATGGGTTCCCTGTCTAGGCAAAACCCGGCCGCACGACGCGCAGTCGCAGCGCGGACGACACGGGTTGTTTGGCTGGCTGGCCGCCCCAAAAGAACGCGGGATACGAAGCCTGGCTGGCTAGTTGTTATTCAAAAGATCCCGGAACGTTCCCGAGAATGAGAATCGGTATCATTCCATATGTTTCGACATGTTTCAATGCGAAATGCGTTTCGCGCCGCAAAGTGTGGGTAATTTGCCGCGAGCCATTCTTATAATGATTTTGTAAGGCTTATAGAGTCAGGCGCAATCCGGGTTTGACGCTCATTTCGTATAGTCTGATTAATATTTATGTAGGGTTTATAAATATTTCTGAAAGAATCAGACTGTACTTTTGTGGCCGTCCACTCGATGCGTTCTATTTATGTGGACCTAAACCATCACTGCGGATTAACGTTGGCGCCCCCGCTTATCTTGACTGCGCGTGATTTATCTTTATCGCGTTATCGGACGATTACTGCAACACTCTGCGCAACGCGGCCAGCTCGTGATTCAAACGAAGATGCAGCGCCGTGTTGGTGGTGCGCTCGGCGCGAAGCTGCGCATCGAGGGAGAGCACGATTTCTCCCAGCGCGTCGATGCAATCGAGCAGCGGATCGTGACCGCGATGCACCGCGGCCTCCGGTGCCGGCGGCTCCAACGGTATCGCCGTTTCGGCGGAGGGAGCCGCCTCGGGCTCTTGCTCCATGATCGGCGGCGGAACGACGGAGGCCGGTTCGGTTTCGAACAGCGACTTGAACAGCATCGGAAGTTTCATTGCAATGACCTGCGGCGAGGGGCGCATATCATCGCATCGGCGTGAAAAGTTCTGTCCCAAAAAGTGGCGATGAAGAAGGCAACTGCGCGGCGCCAGGTACGATGATCCTCGCGCAACAGCGGTTTCAGAATGTTCTGATATCACACAACGCTCTCGCCCCCTAAGGTTGCCAAATTCTTGTCAAATATATTTGAAGAATTAGGTTTACATGTACAACACTTATGCATTTCAGACCCTTGAAAGAACGCTGCAAGGGGTTAGCATTCCAATTGAACTGCGTATTGCGGCAGCAGAGGGACTAGGCACGATGGGCGGGCGTTTTGCGAGAGTCGCACTGATCGACGCGGTGAAAAGCGACGTAATTCCTATTGAGGTTCGCGTGGCGGCGGCCAAGGCGCTGGGACTTGCTGCGAAATCGAAAGATTGATCGGATTTATGTGCGATGGATATTATGCTTTTTAATAGGGATTTGTTAGTAAATTGAATCCCGATAAATCTTAAAAGTCGTGGATTTAAAGCGGATGATGGAGCGTGCCGAGCAGACGCGACTGCGTGTTCCATGTCATCCAGAAGCTCCATCAGAATGCGGCGCGCGTACTGGTACGCGTCGACCAGGTGAATACCGTGCCGCGTTGCGGAAGTTCCAGGGCGAGGCTTCGATCCGCAAACACGATTGATTAGCTATGCGAATCAAAAGGTATGAGCCCTCGCCTCCATGAATCGAACGATTATGGGACGCAGCAAGTCACTTGCGGAGGAAGGCAGCCGCGAGCCTTACGCGGGTCAAGAACGGAGGAGACCTGGCGCAAACATGCCCAACCTTATCCACACATTCGGTTGACACCCCTGTGCGTAACCCCTGAACGACCTGCCCAACTCCTTGACGCATAACGAATCCCGCGCCGAGTCGCAGCACGCGTCACCGCGTCCGATCTTTTCCACAGTTTTTGGGCATAAGTCCGTGGATAACTCTTCCCCCCAAAGCGTGGAATCCCACGCCACAGGGCTTTGCGCGCCATGTGGGGGGAAGTAGAGCATTCCCCCCCGCCGCCGAACGTCATTCCCCACGTTTTCCCCTCACGGCGCAGCGCGAGAAAACCTGCCGCTCCCCAAGGCGGGGACGGCGCTGTGTAGTAGAAGGTGTTTTGTAAAACTTTCAAGCGAGTGACCGTTGCGGGTCATGCTGACAAGTCACTTGTACACCCAACAGCGCATACAGCTAATCTGTTCACGCTGCGATGCACATATGACGATGCATACTGTGGGGATTCCCCACGGCGGACGTTGGGCGAATGGCCGCAGGCGCAACGAATCCAACAAGCGTCAAGGACTGCATGGGGCCGGAGGCCCATCATGATCGCTCCACCCACAACCACTGAGGTTTCATGGTCCTTTGCTATAACGTCAAGGGTATCGACCGGACATTCAGGATCGTTGCGGGAGTGGCCTTGCTCGCCGCGACACCGGTCATCGGCTATTGGGGATGCGTTGGGCTCGTTCCGCTCGTGACAGGCATCGTCGGCTACTGCCCGTTCTACTCGCTTTTCTCCAGAGGCTCCTGAACTCGCCACGATGATAGGGTTACAGTTCGTAGCTGTTGCCCCGCCCGTCCAGCAAACACGACACCTCGATCAACGGGCTCCAGAGCGTCGGCACACCCGCCACCGACTTCACTGCCTCACCGGCTTCGCGGTGCAGGGCCTCGACATGACGGGGGTGAAACGCCACCGCATGGGGGTTTGCGCCCGTGTGCCTGGGTGTAGGTGCGGATGCCGTCCTCGATGAGCCTGAAGGTACCGCGTGCGATTGCTGCTGTTCTCACAAAATCATTCCTGTGATTTTCCGTGTCAGTGCAGCGCCCGCATGTCCGGCTCCGGCCTGGAAGGGGTCGGCCTGAGCGAATCCGGAATCTCCAGTGCGCTCAACCGTGGCGCGTCCACGGTCGGATCGGCAAGAACCACCAGCCGGCCCACGTACACCACGCAGTTCGGAATGTTGCCAACGAGCCGCCGCATCAGCGCCGTAGGCACGATCGCAACGGTGGGCCAGCATCCGTGCTGCTTCTCGAACGCTGGAACCATCGGCGCGAGTTGCCTGCACAGCTCATCGAGCAGTTCCATGTTCATCGTTCACAGCCCCTTTCCGCGTTCTTCACCAGTTGCTCCATGTACTGTTCCGGTTCGAAACGCATGCGCACCACCGGCTCACCCGCGGGCGACTCATCCAGCCACCCCGACCGGCCAAGCCGCTGGCTGTCCCCAAGTCGCACCGATATCTTTCGCCACCTTGACGTGTGCGAGGTTATTCGCGTCGAACACGTCATGAGTTTCTGGACATTTCGGCGCTTACACACCAAGCCAATGCCAGTAGTGATACGGCACTACGCCGCCCAGTCTGCCGAGGTCCGGCGCTATCTGACCTGCCAGCAGGTAACGCTCGGTTTCGGGGTGCGTGCTGTCTGTGTCTCTCAAGCCCGACGCCATAGTTCGAGCTACCCAACGCCCCTCGCGGGGGCAGGGTTCGCCTGGCTTGCATCGTGCCGATAACGCCAGGTCAGCATCCCATAGCCAACGATCAGATTTGCGTTCAAGGCTCTCGGTTTGCTCGCCTCTGAGCAGGCCAACGACGAACTGGCCCTGTTCGCCGCTGGCGGACACGCTGCGGTAGTAACCGGGTTCGATAACCGTCTCGCCGGGGCGGACTGGCCGCAACGACATCTTCTCGCGCTGTCGCGCTTCGTAGTCCTTCCACTCGGCAGGCGTCGAGGGATAGTCGGTGTCGAAAGTAACTCGGGCGGTCTTGGTCCGATCCGAAGGGAAATTGACCCGCCCTCCCACACCAAAAACCCCCTTGACATTAATAGTCGTAAAGACAAGCGCATCAAACTCGTAGGTTCCTTTTGGCACCTTGCCTCTTGGAACTGCTTTAAATTTGAACGTCACAGAGCCACCTTCTGGCAGGGTGACGAATGTCCCGGAGTCGCCCATCGGCTGTTCGATCGTTTCAACCGAATAGTCACCTTTGTTCACTATTGGGGCACCAGCCAGATCAGTACGCCATTCGCCATTTCCGCCTACGCGGAATCCGCTAATTTCGAGCCTATCTCCCCCAAGCTTGATCCACTGGTCAGGCGTCCTCATCCTGATCGGAAAGTGCCCACCATTGATAAATTTTACCGAGACGATAAATCTATCTCTTTCCCGCTGAACGTCAGCGACAGTTGCGTCGAGTTTGACTATTGGACGGCCGTCTGGCGTGTATTTTTTCAACGAATATTTGAAAAAATCATCAATAGTAAAGGCCAACTTCTTCGGTAGCTCAGCGAGACGACCTTGGTAATCGACCGGCTTCCCATCCTGGATACAACCGATTGAGTAATTGATCATCGGATCCACCCGCAGATCAGTAGATGCTTTTTCCTCGGCGGCCTGACATAACTGATCGCGGATACCGATTGCGCGCTTCAAATCGTCGGTTGAAAGTTGGGCTTCTAAGAGGCCAACTCCGTCGAAATGACTGTCCAACGTACTTGACAACGCATTCGATATCGCGAGACGAATTTTCCCGGTTGATGGCCATACGCCGATACCGTTACCTCCGTATTGGTGATCGCCTACAACCGAGAAGGCAAATGAGCCGACATTGTCGGTCGCTTCATCTGCACGCGCATTTTTTGGCATAACGAATGTTCCGCATAGAAGATAAACCAGGAGAACTAACCGGGCAATAATTGGTAAATCAATATTTCCGGCATAGTTATGATTCATAGCCAATTCTCCACTTTTTCCAGATAGGCTTAGATCTATCTCCATTTTCATATTGCGGATGTTCGCCAGTCAGATCGCAGAAATGTCGTCTGATATATTCGAGATAATATGGATGTACGGCCGCACTCGGGGACGCATTGCCACCTGTGGAAACTTGCTTGTTGGCACCGTAGCCCATAAGGTTATCTTGCGAACTAATCTGCCACGTTTCCTTGCCCTGATTGGTTTCTCCGAGTTTGAAATCAAGTTGCTGATCCTTGATGTACTGCTGATGCACCCATCCACCATACGACCAATATTCGTCCGGATAGTTGAAAAGATGACCGCATTCATGTGCCAATACGTTAGTATCATACGGCATGTCTTGCCAAACAAAGCTCTTGTCTGGTAGCTGCTTCTGATACATATTCCACTCCCCCCACGATCCGGCGTCGGCGCGATGAGCGCGCGAAAAAAGGTTGATCGTCTTGTGGATTTTTTTACCGTTGCCAACCGCCGCGCCCTTAATGCTCAAAAGCAGTTCCACCTTAAACACGACAGACACGCGACATCCACAAGCGGCCCCCCTTGAGCAACCATTCAGGATCAGCTTGCTCCTATGCTCATTCAGAACAGCCTCAATCTGCCTCCTTATTGCTTCGACATTGAAGTTCGGTCCGACGCAATCGCGATACTTCAGCACATAGCCATTCACTGGATTGTCGACTCCATTCCCAGCGACGGTCCAAAGGCTATCGTGATCGAAGGGTACAGACTGTGGCTTTCCGTCAGGACCGGGTAATGATTTGCCCCACTGATCGCATGGGACGATTTCAACGGGTATGAGTTGAACCCGAACCGTCGCATAAAGCGTCTTGCTTTGATCGTCGTATGAGAGTTCCAGCTTCGTATCGAATTGATTGCCACTTAGGGGCCGCGTTCCACGTGCGTCAGGCGTAGGCCAAGCAGTGTCTTTGTCTACCCATCCATAATATAGTCCCGTTTCGGCCGTATCCTTGCGCTCTTGTGTGAACGCTGGCGTATGCCAGTCACATACAACAGGTGTC
>NZ_CAJMZE010000021.1:0-102627 GCF_905220235.1 Paraburkholderia sp. J41
GCGCGCTGACCGGCGCGCCTGTTTGTCTTTCCGGTTTGCGTTTGGACTGGCGGCGCGCATCGTCCGCGCGGCCGCCGTCGCGCTCAAGCCTTCTTGTTGTACGCGCTGCACCAGCCCTTGCCCGCGACCTGCTTGCCGCCGAACATCGGGCACGGCGCGAAGGCGTCGCTGGCCTTGCCCTGGTAGAACGTGCAGTTGCTGCAATCCTGACCGGCCGCGTACTTCGCGAACCGGGCCTTGTCCACCTTGCTCGCGTCGAGCTTGTAGCCCAGCGCCTGCGCGGTGGGATCGGTCTCGGCGGCCTTGGGCGCGTCGGCGAACGCCTGGCGCGAGAGCGCGAGCGTCGAGGCGACGCCGATGCTCGTGATCAGAAAGCTGCGGCGGGACGATTTCATAAAACTCACTCCAGTATTGAGGGGCGATTTTTCGCTGGGTTGTAATCGGTATCGAGTGCGCGCCGCTCTGGCGGCGGCGTCGCGAAGAAGCTTAACAACGAAGCGCGCCCGATTGCGTCTGCAATCCCGGAGATAAGTGAGCCGCATTGTCGCGGCGGCGCGGCACGATGCCGCCGTTATTGGCCGCATCGTCCGCATCGCCGCTCTTGTCGCTCTTGCCGCTCTTGCCGCTCTTGCCGCTCTTGCCGCTCTTGTCGCTCTTGTCGCTCTTGTCGCTCTTGTCGCCCTTGTCGCCCTTGTCGCCCTTGTCGCCCTTGTCGCCCTTGTCGCCCTTGTCGCCATCGCCGACATCGCCGATTACCGTTCGTACACCGACGAATGCCGAAATCGCCGCAAGGGCGCGGCGGTGATTACGCCTTGCCCGCCAGCTCGCAAACGCGTTGCGCAATCGCGAGCGCCGCCGTGAGGCCCGGCGACTCGATGCCGAAGAGATTCACGAGGCCGCGCACGCCGTGCGAGGCCGCGCCCTGGATCAGGAAGTCGGCGGCGCTTTCGCCGGGGCCGGAGAGTTTCGGCCGGATGCCCGCGTACGCCGGCTGAAGCGACGCGTCGGGCAGCGCGGGCCAATAGCTGCGGATCGCGGCGTAAAACGCGTCGGCGCGCCGCGGATCGACGTCGTAGTCGATCGTGTCGATCCATTCCACGTCGGGACCGAAGCGCGCCTGCCCCGCGAGATCGAGCGTGAGATGCACGCCGAGTCCCGCCTCGTTCGGCATCGGATAGATGAGACGCGAAAACGGCACGCGCCCCGCCACGCTGAAGTAATTGCCGCGCGCGAGATAAAGCGGCGGCACGTAGCGCGCGTCGAGCCCGCGTATGCGCCTCGCGAGCTTCGTCGCGTACAGCCCCGCGCTGTTGACGACGCACGACGCGCGTAGGGCCGTCGGCTCGGGGGAACCGGCGTCGCCCACGCGCACGACGAAACCGTTGCGCCCGTTGCCGAGCGCCTCGATGGACTCGACCGGCGACTTGAACGCGACCGCCGCGCCGTCGCGCTCGGCGTCGCCTTGCAGGGCGAGCATCAGTTGATGGCTGTCGACAATGCCGGTTTGCGGCGAGTACACGGCCGCCACGCATTCGAGCGCCGGTTCGAGCGCGAGCGCCTCGCTGCCGCTGATGCGCGTGAGGTCGAACACGCCGTTTTCCTTGCCGCGCGCGCGAATCGCATCGAGCTGCGGAATCTGGTTCGCGGCCGTCGCGACCAGCAGCTTGCCGCAGCGCGCGTGCGGAACATGGCGCGCGGCGCAGTATTCGTAGAGCATCTCGCGGCCGCGCACGCACAGCGCCGCCTTGAGCGAGCCGCGCGGGTAATAGAGCCCGGCGTGAATCACCTCGCTGTTGCGCGAACTCGTGCTCGTGCCGATGGCGTCGGCGGCTTCGAGCACGATCACCTCGCGCCCGCGCGCGGCGAGCGCCCGCGCCACGGCGAGCCCGACCACGCCCGCGCCGATCACCACGCATTCGATCTGATCCATGTTCCCGCTTCCCAGCGTGCATACCCGCGCGCATGCCATGACGTATGTCAAAAATTGTACGCCGCACAGTGCGTGAGCCTTGCGAGGCGTTAGCGACGAACGAGCGTCAGGAAACACAACTGACAGCGCGTGGAAACCGGCCAGGCACGCATTGCAAAGGCTGCCATCCGACGGCGCACATCCGTATTCCCTGTGAGCCAGGCGGAAGCCGGTGTAAACGCGCACTATCGGCATGACTTGGTCGATAAACTCTGCCTCGCGTTGCGGATGCGGCAACAATCTGGCGCTCCATTACGCCAATCGGCGCGACTTTATTTGCCGATGAAGCAACAATCTTGCCGTTGAAGCGCTCGCCTGACGTCCCCATCTGGAATGCACTGCTCTGGTCCGGCGTTTGCGAACCCGGTATAGGATCGATGGTCAGAACGTACCCGCCGCCCTCGCACGGAGTCGTCCCTATGACGTTGTGGAAACCCTGCCTCGCGCTCGCGCTGTTCACCATGACAGCCGCCGCGTTCGCTCAAACCGCCGCGCCGGCCGCCATACCGGCCGCCGCATCGGCTGCCGCGCCCGCTGCCGGACAAGCGCCGGTGCCAACGCCGGCGCCCACGGCCGCACAGGCTGCGGCGATGCCCGCCGCGCCCGTTCCCGTTCAGTGGAAACTCGACGTGATCGAGGACGGGCAGCAGGTCGATTCGTTCAGCGCGACGACGACCGTCGGCCAGGCGCGCACCGATACGCATCACAAGGTCGTCACGCACAACGTCGGCTGCAAGGACCAGCCGGCGGGCAGCATCGACCTTTCGCGCACGATCACCGTGTCGCCGTTGCGGGTGGATTCGAGCGGCGTGATTTTTGCCATCGACGCGCAGGAAACGCTCGAAAACGCCGCCGCGCCCGCGCCTGCCACGGCGCAAGGCTGCAAGCTGCCGCCGCAGCCGCGCCAGGTGGGCGCCAGCCATCCGGGCCTCGTCGTGCCGCCGGGGCAAACGGCAAGCTGGCAGATCGTCGACAAAGACCCGTCGCTCGTGTACCGCATCAGTGCGAGCGTCGCGCCGCAGCCGGCCCAGTGACGCACCGATCAACGTGCCCACGACCCGCGGCGCTCAACCCGACAGAACAACGCATGCGAAATCCCGAAGAACCGCTGATCGACCCGGAGCACGCCAAGGACTTCGTTGCGGTGAGCTGGAACCTGCACAAGGGCCGCTCGCCGCTCGGTTTCGAGGCGTGGGAAGCCATGCGGCGCTGGGTGCAGTCCACGCACGCCGACGCCTGGTTTCTCCAGGAAGCGATGGCGCGCCGCTTGCCGCAGCCGATGCTGGCGTCGAGTTTCGGCGCGCCGCTCGCCGATCCCTCCGAAGACGTCTGGCAGTGCCAGGCCACCGAAATCGCCCATGCGCTCGAATTGCAGATCGCGCTCGGGCCGAACGTGTTCAAGCCGTCGTGGCGGCACGGCAACGCGATTCTCTCGCCGCATCCGCTCGATCTGGGCGGACGCTGGGACATCTCCGCGCACCGCTTCGAGCGGCGCGGGCTGCTGGTCGCGCGCGCGAGCGTGGCGGGCCAGTCGGTCACGCTGCTTTGCGCTCACCTCGCGCTCACGCGCAGCGCTCGGCTGCGGCAAATGCACTGGATCGCGCACTGGATCGCCAAGGAAGCGCCGCAAGGCCCGCTCGTGCTGGCGGGCGACTTCAACGACTGGCGCAACGACTCCGTGCCGCTGTTCGGCGAACACGGCTTGCAGGAAGTGGCGACGCTGCTCGGCGAACCGGCGCGCACGTTCCCCGCATTTTCGCCGGCGCTCGCGCTCGACAAGATGTTCGTGCGCGGCCTGAAACCCGTCGAGCTGATCCAGCCCGCGCAGGAAACGGCTTGGCTTTCGGATCATCTGCCGTATATGGCGCGGCTGCGGCTGGACTGAGTTTTGTCGCGGAGCGGGGTTGGCGATTCGGCTGGTGTCGGTTGAATCCGGCGTGGCGCGAACGAAGCCGATACGCCGACGATGGCATCGGATCGAGGGCATCGGCGAAGCGCATGCGATGCGGCAAGCGCGAACCAGGCGCGCGGGGCGAGAGAAAAGCACGAGACAAGCGCGGCGTGCGCGAGACGGGCCGTGTGGCCCAAGCGCGACGTGGCTGGAAACAGGCGCGAACCAGGCGAGCGCCGGACGATAAAACCGTACTCGAAACAAGGCGCGACGCGAGCACTCGCGAAATTGGGCACCGATTAAAGTGCACCCAATACGCCACCCACTACGGCGCCCACCAAAGCGCAAAATCAGGCGCCAAATCAAGCGCGACACGCGCAGCGATAAACGCGACCCAGGCACGACACGAATACGCGAAAAAGCCCCGGCCGCGCGCGCAACTCGCGCTACCATGTTGCGCTTTCCTTCGTTCTCCTTTTGCGCGCTTTCGTCGGCTTTCATCGCCTGCATGCGGCGCGCCTTTCGCCAGGTGTCCCGGATGCACTATTTCGCCACGCTGTTGCAGATCGCCGTCGTTTATCTGTTCGCGCTCATCAGCCCCGGTCCCAACTTCTTCATGGTGACGCAGCTTTCGCTCGCCGGACGTCGCGGGCTGGGCGTGGCTTCGGCGGCGGGCGTGGGCGTGGGGTCGACGCTGTGGGCCGCGCTCGCCATGCTCGGCTTCGCGGCCGTGCTGCAACATATCGGCTGGCTCTACAACGGCGTGCGCGTGGCGGGCGCGCTCTATCTGGTGTGGTTCGGCCTCAAGCTGCTGCGCTCGGGAGTGCGCCGCGAGATCGCCGCCGCCGCGCAGGTTCCCGCCGCGCCGCCGCCCGCCGACCGCCGCGCGTGGCTGCGCACCTGGCGCGCGGGCCTCATCACCTGCCTCACGAATCCCAAGTCGTGCGTGTTCTGGACCAGCGTGTTCGCGGCCGTGTTTCCGGCGCATCCGCCGCTGTGGTTCTACGGCGTCGCGCTCGCGACGGTCGCCGCGATGTCGTTCGGCTGGCATTGCAGCCTCGCCTTCCTGTTCGCCGACGACCGCACGCAGCGCGGCTACAAGCGTATCCGCCGCCCGATCGACGCGTTCTGCGGCGCGGCGCTCATCGGTCTAGGCGTGAAGCTGGCCGCCGATCGTTGAGGGTCGAGGGTCGAGGGTCGAGGGTCGAGGGTCGAGGGTCGAGGGTCGAGGGGCGAGGGGCGAGGGGCGAGGGGCGAGGGGCGTCGGTTGAAGGTCGAGGGGCTGACGGTCGCGGGTTGCAGGTCGTTGGTTGCAGGTCGTTGGTTGCAGGTCGTTGGTTGATGGTCGTTGGTTGATGGTCGAGGGCTGACGGTCGAGGGGCTGACGGTCGCGGGCTGAAGATCGGTGGTCGGCGGTCGAGTGTTTGAATGTCGACGATTGAAGGTCGCCCGTCGAAGGTCGTCGGCTGAAGGTCGCGGGCTGACGGTCGCGGGTTGAAGATCGGTGGTCGGCGGTCGAGTGTTTGAATGTCGACGATTGAAAGTCGCCCGTCGAAGGTCGACGATTGAAGATTGAAAGTCGCCGATCGAAAATCGACCGGTTGCCCCTCTAGCATCGAAGTCCCGCCACCGGAATGCGCCAAGCGCCAGGCATTGCGAAGCAGTCCCGCACAACCCGCGCGTCCGATCACGGCGCAGTGCGCCGGCGCGCCGCATCGACGCGAACTTGCCGGCTTTCGCTTCGATCCCCCCGTCATCGCACATAAAACCCGCGCGGAATCAACCCGGGCAGCAGGGTCAATGCTGCGATCTGTCAGCGCTTCCGGTATCATTTAGCCGAAATTTCGTACGCGCGCATCGGTCATAGCGGTGCGCGCCGCCAGCGGCAGGGAACCCGTTCTCGCCCGCGCGCCGCCCAACAGTGCGCGCGCATGCCGCAACCCGACGCCAGCCGCCGCCAGCGTTGTCCGCACCTCATGCGTGCGGGAGCCGGCCGCCGCGCACGACGCGCGCCATCCTCCCCTTGAAGCGCATGGCGCCCACCCGGCGCGAGCGCGGTAAAATGGCGGATTGCGCTTCGTCGGAAGCCGCGCGCGTGCAAAAACCGGCGCGCAAAAACGTCAAGCTACGCTGTACGGGACAGCAGGCCGGCAGGATCGCCGCAGTCCGGCGGTCCTTGTTTCGCACCTTCAGGAACCATGAGCAAAAACACCGAAGAAACCGTCTTGAGCGTCCATCACTGGACCGACACGCTTTTCAGCTTCACCTGCACGCGCGATCCGGCCCTGCGTTTCGACAACGGCCAGTTCACGATGGTCGGCCTCGAAGTCGACGGCAAGCCGCTGATGCGCGCCTACTCGCTCGCGAGCGCGAACTACGAGGAACATCTCGAATTCCTGAGCATCAAGGTGCAGGACGGCCCGCTCACCTCGCGCCTCCAGCATCTGAAGGTCGGCGACAAGGTGCTGATCGGCAAGAAGCCCGTCGGCACGCTCGTGGCCGACAACCTGCTGCCCGGCAAGGTGCTGTGGCTCCTCTCGACCGGCACGGGCCTCGCGCCGTTCATGTCGATCATCAAGGACCCGGACATTTACGACCGCTACGAGAAGATCGTCCTCACGCACACCTGCCGTTTCGTCGACGAACTCGCGTACAAGGAGTTCATTACCGAAGAATTGCGCGAGCACGAATATCTGGGCGAGATCGTGCGCGAAAAGCTGGTTTACTACCCCACGGTCACGCGCGAAACCTTCGAGAACCGCGGCCGCATCACCGAACTGATCGACACGGGCAAGCTTTTCGAGGACCTCGACCTGCCCGCATTTTCGCCCGAGCGCGACCGCATCATGCTCTGCGGCAGCACGCACATGCTGCGCGACACGGTCGAACTGCTGGAAAAGGCCGGTCTGGAAGAAGGCAGCAACAACAAGCCGGGCCATTACGTCGTCGAAAAGGCGTTCGTCGGCTAAATCCCGCGTCGCCCGCCGCGGCATTCGCGCCGCCGCCATGAAAAACCGGAGCCCGGCGCTCCGGTTTTTTTTCGTCCGCTTTTTTTGTCCGCTTTCTTCTGCGGATTGCGCATTGCATCATGCTTCGGCGCGGTTACAGATGTCACAGAAAGCCGGTAGTTTGACTGTCGGTGTTTTTCCTACATGACAAACCCGCCGCGACTTCATGCTGCACCTGAAGTTCGGCTGCTAACCCTTGTTAGCACTGTAGTTTTTCTTTTTTTGAGATATTATCGCGACGCAGCAAACAATACGCCGTAACGAACTCCGGGCCGTAGCCAGGTTGTTACCGGATGTAAATTTCGTTACGCTGCGCCGTGCCATTTTGCCGCTGCGCCAAGGCGAATTCGCAGCGGCAAGACCAGAGGCCGGAACCGGTTCGCAAACGGGGAACATGATGGATGAGTCGAGATTCGGCGCGCTGAACGCGCGCACGCCGGAGGGCGACGCCGCACGCGCCGGCGATGGCCTCGCCTTCTTCGCTCACGCGGCCGCCACCGAGGCGGCGACCATCGCCACACTCGAACATCTCATGCACACGCAACGCCAGCTCGGCGCGACGCTGTCACGCAAGCTCCCCGCGAGGCGCGACGGCAAGGCAGCGCCCGCGCGCCGCCCGGCCGCCGGACGCCCCGCCGCCGCGCAGATTCACGCCGACGAAGCCGCGCGCCAGCGCCTCGCGCGCGAACTGCACGACAGCGTGGGCGCCGAACTCGCGGCCACGCGCTTCGCGCTGGCCAACGTCCACACCTGGCTGCCCGCCGACGCGCCTTCGCAGTGCGCCGAGGCGCTGGCGCTGGTCGCGCGCTCGCTCGATGCGGCCACGGGCGCGATTCGCGGCGTGCTCGACGGCCTTCATGCGCCGCAGCTCGACGCCGGCCTCCCGATCGCGCTGCGCGACTGGGTGCGCGACTTCGCGGCGCGCAGCGGCTTGCCCGCGCACCTCGCGCGCGCGAGCGACGACGCCCGTCTCGCGTGCCTGCCCGCCGAAGCCGCGCTCGCCGTGTTCCGCGTGGCGCAGGAAGCGCTCGTCAACGTCGCGCGCCACGCGCGCGCCTCGCGCGCCGAAGTGCGGCTCGACAGCACGGCGCGCCATCTCACGCTAACCATTGCCGACGACGGCATCGGCTTGAGCGCCGCTTCCGGCCGCGCGGCCGGGCATTACGGGCTCAAGGGCATGCGCGAGCGCTGCGCCGCCTTCGGCGGCTCGCTGCGCGTCACGGCCACGCATCCGGCAAGCTCCACGGCAACGCCTTCGCCCCTTTCCGAGGCCGCCGAAAACGCGTCGCTACGCGGCACGACGCTGCGCGCCCGTTTCGCGTGGGACGCGCTGCTCGGCACGGCGGCCGCCGCGCCCACCATCCCGCCACGAGGCGCTCAGTCATGACCCACCGCATCCTGCTCGTCGACGACCACGCGGTCGTGCGCCAGGGCGTCCGCCAGCTTCTGCTCGACCGCGGCATCGCGAACGAAGTGATCGAGGCGCAAACCGGCGCGGAAGCGCTCGCCGCCATCGCCCGGCATGTGTTCGACGTGGCGCTGCTCGACATTTCGCTGCCCGACATGAACGGCGTCGAAGTGCTCAAGCGTGCGAGGAAAAAAGCGCCGCGCGTGCCCGTGCTGATGTTCTCGATGTATCGCGAAGACCAGTACGCGGTGCGCGCGCTCAAGGCCGGCGCGGCGGGCTATCTCTCGAAAACGGTCGACGCCGCGCAGATGATCGGCGCGATCCAGCAGGTCGCAGCGGGCCGCAAGTACGTGAGCCCGGCAATGGCCGAGGCGCTCGCCGACTACGTGCTGGTCGACGGCGAGCAGTTGCCGCACGAAAAGCTCTCCGACCGCGAATACCAGACACTCTGCATGCTGGCCTCGGGCAAGCGCCTGACCGACATCGCGCACGCGCTCTCGCTTTCGGTGAAAACCGTGAGCGTCTACCGCACGCGCCTGCTCGAAAAAATGAAGCTCAGCAACAACGCCGAACTGACCTTCTACGTGATGAGCAACCGGCTCGTCGATCTCTCGCCCGCCCTCGCCGCTTGAATCGGGCTTGAATCGGGCTTGAATCCGCTCGAATCCGCTTGAATCCGGCCTGAGCACGCGGCTCGAATCGCGCTGATCCCGGCGGTGCGATTGCGGCTGGCGGCTCGCGGATGGCGGCACATCAAGCTTGCGCCATCGAGGCGGCCTTCTCGCCATAACGCCGCGATCCCGAAATGAATTTCGCCGATTGCGCGGCTTCGGGCAAGGACCGCGCGCGCACCCCGCGTTTTCCGGCCGAATCCGCCGCGACACATTGCCCGCTCCGACCCGGCTAGCCCGGTCTCGGGTGCGACATCCGCTAAAATTTCAGGTTTCCCCAAGACATCCGGCACGCGATGCCTTCGGCCGGCGGCACGACAGCGCGCCGGCCGCGCTCGCGCGTTTTACGTGGAGTTCCCGCCAAATGTCCCTCTTTCGCAAGAAAAACATCGAGCACATGTTGCAAGCCAGCGCCCAGGGCGCCGGGCTCAAGAAAGCGCTCGGCGCGCTCGATCTGACCTTCCTCGGCATCGGCGCGATCATCGGCACCGGCATTTTCGTGCTGACCGGCACGGGCGCCGTGCAAGCCGGGCCGGCGCTGATGGTCGCCTTCCTCATCGCCGCCGTGGCCTGCTGCTTCGCCGCGCTCGCCTACGCCGAATTCGCCTCGACGATTCCCGTCGCCGGCTCGATCTACACCTACTCGTACGCCACGCTCGGCGAGCTGGCCGCGTGGATCATCGGCTGGGATTTGATGCTCGAATACGGGCTCGCGACCTCGGCGGTTTCGGTCGGCTGGTCGGGTTATCTACAATCGCTGCTCGCCGGTTTCGGCGTGACGCTGCCCGCCGCGCTCACGGCCGCGCCCGGCGCGCTGCCCGGCGTGCATACGCTGTTCAACCTGCCCGCATTCCTCGTGATGATGGCGATCACGGCGCTGCTTTCCATCGGCGTGCGCGAATCCACGCGCATCAACAACGTGATGGTCGCGATCAAGGTGACGGTGGTGGTGCTCGTGATCGTCGTGGGCGTGTTTCATGTGACGCCCGCGAACTGGCACCCGTTCATGCCGAACGGCTGGAGCGGGGTGTTCGGCGCGGCGGCCGTGATGTTCTTCGCGTTCATCGGCTTCGATTCGGTGTCGTCGGCGGCGGAGGAAGTGAAGAACCCGAAGCGCGACCTGCCGATCGGCATCATCGCCTCGCTCGCGGTGTGCGCCGTGCTTTACGTGGCCGTGGCCGCGGTCGTGACGGGCATCGTGCCTTCCGCGCAGTTCGCCAACATCGGCCACCCGGTTTCGTACGCGCTTCAGGTGGCGGGCCAGAAGTGGGTGGCGGGCTTCATTGATCTGGGCGCCGTGCTCGGCATGCTCACCGTGATTCTCGTGATGAGCTACGGCCAGACCCGCATCATCTTCGCGATGTCGCGCGACGGCCTGTTGCCCGCCCGGCTTTCGAAAGTTCACCCGCGCTATTCCACGCCGTTCTTCACCACCTGGCTCGTCGGCATTTTCTTCGGGCTGATCGGCGCGCTGGTGCCGCTCAACGTGCTCGCGGAACTCATCAACATCGGCACGCTCGCGGCGTTTTCGATGGTGTCGATCGCCGTGCTGATCCTGCGCCGCACGCATCCCGATCTGCCGCGCGCGTTCCGCTGCCCCGGCGTGCCCGTGGTGCCGGTGCTCGCGGTCGCCTCGTGCCTCTTTCTGATGGTGAATCTCGCGGCGCTCACATGGCTCGCGTTCGTGGTATGGCTCTTGATCGGCATGGCGATTTACTTCGGCTATTCGCGCCGCCATTCGCGTCTCGCGCATACGCCGCACGAGCATTGAGCCGATAAAAAACGCTGCACCGCAGCGAAAACGTCCGCCTCCCGGCCCGCTCCGATTCGATCGGCGCGGGCCGTTTTCTTTCGCACGGTCAACGGTTCGCGAACGGCTCGCGAGCGGTTATCGGCGAAGTTGTCGGGCGGCGTAACAAGCGGCGTAAAAACGGAGCAACAAGCGGCGTAAAAAGCGGCGTAACAAGCGACGTAATAAGCGGAGTAAAAAGCGACGTAAAAAGCGGCGTAAAAGCGACGTAACAAGCCGGATATCCGGCACGGTGAAAGCGGGCAATACGCGGGAGGCGAGCCGGTAAACCCGCGCAGCGCAAATGAAAAAATTGTGCTTTACTGGCGAGGCGTCACCCCACGGTTTCACCGCAAGGCACCAGCCGGACCCCAGATTCCGCTCTATCCGCTTCGCCCGAATCGTTTCGCATGCAAGCAAAACGAGGTGCGTTGCGCGCGGCAGGCTCACGCGCAATGCGTAGCACGGGCGAGTCTTTTGGCGGGCGGCGGCGCAGCAGCAGGTGGTTGGAAAGGTTCTGACTGGTCTCTCACCTTCATGTTCGTGCGATCGGAGCGAGTGCGTTAGCCGACACGCCAACTCTGGTCGACACAGGAGACAACTCGATGCCGATCACCCTCCACCTCACGGTCAACGGCGCACCCGTGACCGCCGAAATCGAACCTCACACGCTCCTCGTCCAGTTCCTGCGCGAACAGTTGCGCCTGAGCGGCACGCACGTCGGCTGCGACACCGCTCAGTGCGGCGCATGCACCGTGCATTTGAACGGCCGCGCGATCAAGTCGTGCAACCAGCTCGCGGTGCAATGCGACGGCATGGAAGTCACGACCATCGAAGGACTCGCGAACGGCGGCGCGCTGCATCCGATGCAGGCCGCGTTTCGCGAATGCCACGGCCTGCAATGCGGCTTCTGCACGCCCGGCATGGTGATGTGCGCCACGGCGCTCGCCGCCGCCAGGCCGGACCTCAGCGAAGCCGACGTGCGTCACGGCCTCGACGGCAACCTGTGCCGCTGCACGGGTTATCACAACATCGTTCGCGCCGTGATGACGGGGGCGCAGCACATGCGCGCCGACGCCGGCGCCGCGACCCCGGCCGCGCCGGCCGCCACCGCCGCGTAACCGGGAGAGCCGCCATGAACGCCCCCGAAACCGCCCGCATGATCGGCGCGTCCGTGAAGCGCAAGGAAGACTTCCGCTTTCTCACCGGCGCCGGCCAGTACACCGACGACGTCACGCTGCCCGCGCAAACGTGGGCCGTGTTCGTGCGCTCGCCGCATGCGCACGCGCGCATCAAGAACATCGACACGGCCGCCGCCAAAGCCGCGCCCGGCGTGGTGGCCGTGTTCACCGGCGCCGACCTCGCCGCCGAAAACGTGGGCGGCCTCCCGTGCGGCTGGCTGATCCACAGCATCAACGGCACGCCGATGCACGAGCCGCCGCATCCCGTCATCGCGCACGAAAAAGCGCTGCACGTGGGCGACCAGGTCGCGCTCGTGATCGCCGAGTCGATGAAAGCGGCAAAAGACGCCGCCGAATTGATCGACGTCGATTACGAAGTGCTGGCCGCCGCCGTGGACACCGCCACGGCGGCGGCCCCGAACCAGCCGCGCGTCCACGACAGCGTGCCCGACAACACCTGCTACACCTGGGGTCACGGCGACAAGGCCGCCACCGACGCCGCGTTCGCGAAAGCCGCGCACGTCACCACGCTCGATATCGTCAACAACCGGCTCGTGCCCAATGCCATCGAGCCGCGCGCCGTGAACGCGAGCTACTCGCCGCACGACGACAGCTACACCGTGTACGTGGCGAACCAGAACCCGCACGTCGAGCGCCTGCTGATGGCCGCGTTCGTGCTCGGGCTGCCGGAAACGAAGCTGCGCGTCGTCGCGCCGGACGTGGGCGGCGGCTTCGGCTCGAAGATTTTTCTCTATGCCGAAGACGTCGCGCTCACGTGGGCATCGAAGAAAATCCGCCGCCCGGTGAAATGGACCGCCGAACGTTCGGAATCCTTCATATCGGACGCGCACGGCCGCGATCACGTCACGAGGGCCGAACTCGCGCTCGACGAAAACGGCAAGTTCCTCGCCATGCGCGTACACACCACGGCGAACATGGGCGCGTATCTTTCGACGTTCGCCTCCAGCGTGCCGACGATCCTCTACGCCACGCTGCTCGCGGGCCAGTACACCACGCCCGCCATCTACGCCGAAGTGAAGGCCGTGTTCACGAACACCGTTCCCGTCGATGCGTATCGCGGCGCGGGCCGTCCCGAAGCGACCTACGTGGTCGAGCGTCTCGTGGAAACCGCCGCGCGCGAGCTGAACGTCGACCCCGCCGAACTGCGCCGCCGCAACTTCATCACCGCGTTCCCGTACGCCACGCCCGTTGGCCTCACCTACGACACCGGCGACTACGAAGCGTGCCTCTCGCGCGCGCTCGAACTCGCCGACGTCAAGGGTTTCGCCGCGCGCCGCGACGCCTCGAAGGCGCGCGGACGGCTGCGCGGCCTCGGCTACTCGTGCTACATCGAGGCGTGCGGCCTCGCGCCGTCGAACATCGCGGGCGCGCTCGGCGCGCGCGCGGGCCTGTTCGAAGCGGGCGAGATTCGCGTGAACCCGACCGGCTCCGTCACCGTGTTCACCGGCTCGCACAGCCACGGCCAAGGCCACGAAACCACCTTCGCGCAGGTGGTCGCCGATCGCTTAGGCGTCCCGATCGAACAGATCGAGATCGTTCACGGCGACACGGGCCGCATTCCGTTCGGCATGGGCACCTACGGCTCGCGCTCGATCGCCGTGGGCGGCTCCGCGATCATGAAGGCGCTCGACAAGATCGAGGCGAAAGCGAAGAAGATCGCCGCGCACATGCTCGAAGCGGGCGTGGAGGACATCGAGTTCGCCAACGGCGTGTTCCGCGTCGCGGGCACCGACCGCACCAAAAGCTTCGCCGAAATCTCGCTCGCGGCCTACGTGCCGCACAACTATCCGCTCGAAACGCTCGAACCGGGCCTCGACGAAAGCGCGTTCTACGATCCCACCAACTTCACCTATCCGTCGGGCGCGTATCTCTGTGAAGTCGAAATCGACCCCGACACCGGCGAAACGCGCATCGAGCGCTTCACCGCCGTGGACGACTTCGGCAACGTCATCAATCCGATGATCGTCGAAGGCCAGGTTCACGGCGGCCTGGGCCAGGGCATCGGCCAGGCGATGCTGGAGCGCTGCGTGTACGACAACGAAAGCGGCCAGTTGCTCTCCGGCTCGTACATGGACTACGCGATGCCGCACGCGTCCGACATGCCGTCCTTCACGGTGGAAACCGCTAGGGGCACGCCATGCACGCACAATCCGCTCGGCGTGAAGGGTTGCGGCGAAGCGGGCGCGATCGGCTCGCCGCCCGCCGTCATCAACGCCATTCTGGATGCGCTGGCGCCGCTCGGCGTGAAGGACATGCAGATGCCGGCCACGCCGCACCGCGTGTGGGAAGCCATGCGCGCGGCGCAAGCCGCCCGTCAACCTTGAGCGGAGGCGCAACCATGTACGCATTCGACTACCAGCGCGCGAACGACGCGCAAGGCGCCGTGAAAACGCTCGCCGCCGACACCGAAGCGAAATACCTCGCGGGCGGCCAAAGCCTGCTCGCGGCCATGAAGCTGCGGCTCGCGCAGCCGTCCACGCTCGTGGACGTCACGCGCATTCCCGAGCTGAAAGCCGTCGCGGTGAACGGCAACATCGTGAAAGTGGGCGCGGCCGTGAGCCATGCGGATGTCGCCGAAAACGCGCAGATCCGCAACGCGCTGCCCGCGCTCGCGCAACTCGCGGGCATGATCGGCGACCCGCAGGTGCGCGCGCTCGGCACGCTCGGCGGCTCGATCGCCAACGACGACCCCGCCGCCGATTATCCCGCCGCCGTGCTCGCGCTCAGGGCCACGGTGGTGACGGACCGGCGGCGCATCGCGGCCGACGACTTCTTCGTGGGCATGTACGAGACGGCGCTCGAACCCGACGAGCTGATCGTCGCCGTGGAATTCGAAGTGCCCCGGCGCGCGGCCTACGAGAAGTTTCGCAACCCCGCTTCGCATTTCGCGTTGACGGGCGTGTTCGTCGCGCAGTACGCCGACGATGCGGCGGGCAGTCCGGTGCGCGTGGCGGTGACGGGCGCGGCGTCCTCGGTGTTTCGCGCGAGCGCGCTCGAAGCCGCGCTGAACACGCACTTCGCGCCCGAGGCCGCGCGCGCCGTGAGCATCGCGCCCGACAACCTCAACACCGACCTGCACGCGAGCGCGGCGTATCGCGCGCACCTGATTCCGGTGCTCGCGGCGCGCGCGGTGGCGAAGGCCGTCGCCTGACGTTCTCGCAAGGCGAGCGCGCCCGCGCGCGCTTGCCGTCATGGATTCGCGTCATGCCCGATTCGATCGACGACACCCTCGCGCAACTCGAAGCGCGCGGCTACTTCGCGAGCCGCGCGCTCGCCACGGCGCTGTTTCTCGCGCTGAAAATGGAGCGCCCGCTCTTTCTGGAAGGCGAGCCCGGCGTCGGCAAAACGGAGCTGGCGAAAGCCGCCGCGCAGATGGTCGGCACCGAGCTGCTGCGGCTGCAATGCTACGAAGGACTCGACACCGCGAGCGCGCTCTACGAATGGGACTACCCGCGTCAGATCATGGCGCTGCGGCTGGCCGAGGCGGCCGGCGAGAAACCGCGCAACGACACGCTCTATCGCGACGAATTCCTTTTGAAGCGCCCGCTGCTGCAAGCACTGCAAGCCGATCCGGCGCGCGCGGGCACGCGCCGCGTGCTGCTGATCGACGAAATCGACCGCGCCGACGAGCCGTTCGAAGCGTTCCTCCTCGAACTTCTTTCGGACTTCCAGGTATCCATTCCCGAGTACGGCACGGTGCGCGCGAGCGTGCCGCCGCTCGTCGTCATCACTTCGAACCGCACGCGCGAAGTCCACGATGCGTTGAAGCGCCGCTGCCTGTATCAATGGCTCGGCTATCCCGACCGCGAGCGCGAACTCGCCATCGTGGCCGCGCGCGCGCCGCAGACGAGCGCCGAATTGCAGCGCCGCGCCGTGGCGTTCGTGCATCGGCTGCGCACCCTGGATCTGTTCAAGGCGCCCGGCATTGCGGAGACGATCGACTGGTGCCGCGCGCTCGCCGCGCTGAGCGTGACGGAACTCGATCCGCAATCCGTGCAGGACACGCTCGGCGTGCTGCTCAAGTATCAGGACGATCTCGCGCAACTCGACGGCGAGCGGATCGCGCAAACGCTCGCGCTCGCGGAATCGACATGATCGAAACGACATCGACATCGGCATCGACATCGGCGGCAGCGGCAGCGGCGGCGACGAGCGAAGCGCCGATGTTCGCGCGCAACGTCGTGCATTTCGTGCGCGTGCTGCGCGGCGCGGGTTTGCCGATGTCGCCCGCGCGCGCCGTGGATGCGCTGGAAGCGCTGCGCCATATCGACATCGCGCGCCGCGACGACGTGCAGGCCGCGCTGGCCGCGATGCTCACGAGCGCGCCCGACGAACGCGAGATTTTCGACGCCGCGTTCGACCTCTTCTGGCGCGACCCCGACTTCGAAGGCAAGCTGCGCGCGCTGCTCTTGCCGAAGGTGCAAGGCGGCGTGCCGCCGCCGCGCCGCAACAACCGGCTCGCCGACGCGCTCGCCGCGCGCGCGGGCGAACGCGCGCAGGCGAAGCCGCCGCCCGAGCGCGATCAACACGATCCGCGCGATCAGCACGAGTTGCGCGCGCACGCGACCTTCAGCGCGGAAGAACGCCTGCGCCAGCGCGATTTCGACACCTTGAGCGCCGGCGAATGGCGCGCGCTGCGGCACCTGATCCGCGCGCGGCGCTGGTCCCCGTTGCCGCTCGCGACCGAGCGCACGCGGCGGCTGAAGGCCGCGTCGCGCGGCACGCATGCCGATTTGCGCGCGAGCGCGCGCGAGGCCGTGCGCGCGGGCGGCGACTGGACGCAGTGGAAGTTTCGCGCGCCCGTGGAGCGCAAGCTGCCGCTCGTGCTGCTGCTCGACATTTCCGGGTCGATGAGCAGTTATTCGCGTGCCGTGCTGTACTTTTGCCATGCGCTGCTGCAATCGCGCGAGCGGCTTCAGGTGTTCCTGTTCGGCACGCGCCTCACGCACGCCATGCGCGCGCTGCGCGAGCGCGATCCCGACGTCGCGCTCGCGCAGCTTGCCGCCCAGGTCGCCGACTGGTCCGGCGGCACGCGTATCGGCGCGACGCTCGCGGAATTCAACCGGCGCTGGGCGCGGCGCATGCTCGGCGCCCGCGCCACGGTGCTGATCGTCACGGACGGCCTCGACCACGACGCGAGCGGCGCGCTCGGCGAGGAAATGGCGCGCCTGCATCGCTTCGCGCATCGCGTGGTGTGGCTCAATCCGCTCCTGCGTTACCGCGAGTTCGCGCCGAAGGCACGCGGCGTGCAGGCAATGCTGCCGCACGTCGACGCGCATTTTCCCGTTCACAACCTCGAAAGCCTCGAAGCGTTCGCGCGCGGCCTGAGCGGCGCGCCGCACGCGGCCGCGGCGCCGGCGGCACGCGCGTTGCACAGCCACTCACAAGGAGAAGCACGATGGAGCTGACCGAAAGCCACACGTTGCCGGTTTCGCAGCAGCGCGCGTGGGAAGCGCTCAACGACACGGCCATGCTGAAAGCGTGCATACCGGGCTGCGAAAGCATCGAAGCCGACGGCGATAACGCCTACGCGGTCGCGCTGACGGCGGCGGTCGGCCCGGTGAAGGCGCGCTTCAAGGGCCGCATGGAACTCGCCGACATCGACGCGCCGCGCAGCTATCGAATCGTGTTCGAAGGCCAGGGCGGCGCCGCCGGGTTCGGCAAGGGCGACGCGCAGGTCACGCTAGAATCGGCCGGCGACGACGCCGCCACGCTCACCTACACGGCGCGCGCGCAGGTGGGAGGCAAGCTCGCGCAGATCGGCTCGCGGCTCGTGGACGGCGCCGCGCGCAAGATCGCCGCGGAATTCTTCAAGCGCTTCGGCGAGCAACTGGGCGGCGGCGCGCCCGCCGAAGCGGAAACCGGCGCCGATCGCGAGGCTTCGGCGGCTTCGGCTGCTTCGGAACAAGCGGCGCGAGGCCCGGACGAAACCGGCGGCGCCGACGCAACGCAACAAAGGAAACGATCATGGACAGCGTGGATCTCGAAGTCCTGAAGTCCAGCGTGCGCTGGCTCGACGCGGGCCATCGCGCGCTGCTCGTCACGGTGGTGAAAACCTGGGGCTCGTCGCCGCGCCCCGAAGGCGCGATGCTCGTGGTGCGCGACGACGGCCTCGTGGTCGGCTCGGTCTCCGGCGGCTGCATCGAAGACGACCTGATCGAGCGCGTGCGCCGCGAAGGCGTCTTGCAGCAAACGCCCGAAGCCGTGAAATACGGCATCACGGCCGAAGAGGCGCACCGCTTCGGCCTGCCGTGCGGCGGCACCATCCAGCTCGTGCTGGAGCCGCTCGGCACGGCGTCGCGCATGCGCGCGCTGCTCGACACCGTGGAGCGCGGCGAACTGGTCGCGCGCACGCTCGACATGGCGAGCGGCATCGCCACGCTCGGCCCCGCGAGCGCCACCGACGGCGTGCATTTCGACGGCGAGCGTCTGCTCACGATCCACGGCCCGCGTTATCGCATGCTCGTGATCGGCGCGGGACAGTTGTCGCGCTACCTCTGCCAGATCGCGGCCGGGCTCGATTATCAGGTGACGGTGTGCGACCCCCGCGAGGAGTACACCGAAACCTGGGACGTGCCCGGCACGACGCTCGTCCACACGATGCCCGACGACACCGTGCTCGACATGAAACTCGACGAACGCTGCGCCGTGATCGCGCTCACGCACGACCCGAAGCTCGACGACCTCGCGCTGATGGAGGCGCTCAAGACGCCCGCGTTCTACGTGGGCGCGCTCGGCTCGCGGCGCAACAACGCGGCGCGGCGCGAGCGTCTGAAGGAATTCGATCTTTCGGAATCCGAACTGGCTCGCCTGCACGGGCCGGTGGGCATCTACATCGGCAGCCGCACGCCGCCCGAGATTGCCGTGTCGATCCTCGCGGAAGTCACCGCGGCGAAAAACGGCGTCTCGCTGCCGACGATCCTGCAAGTGGAAGGCGCGAAGGCCGCGCGCGAGGTGGCGGCGGGCGCGGGATCGACCTGCGGCGTCTGAACCCGCGAAGCATGGGCTTGCGGCTCACGCTTCGCGCTGCCGGCCGCTTTCGTCGGTATCGTCGTGCAGCGTGGCGTTCGTCGCGGCTTCGCGAGAACGCGCCCGTTGCTCGCGCAACAGCCTGGCGCGCAGCAGGCGCCCCATGCGCGTCCAGCCCGACGGCCGCGGGTCGGCCAGCATCGAAAGCGCGCGCGCATAGTCGAGCGTGAGACCGGGCGTCCACGCCATCGTCTGACCGCGCTTGCGCACCTGCGCGGCCACCCACATCTCCGGCGTCGCCAGCATGCGCGCGAACGCAAGCCAGCCATTGCCCCACACGCGCGGCGTCGCGCCTTCGAGCGCCGCTTCGAGCGCCTGCGCAACCGTGCTCGAACAATTGCGATGCGTGAGGTTGTAGGTGGTGTTCTCGCGATAGTGCTGCCAGAAGCGCGCCAAACGCAGCGGATCGTAATTGCGGATGCGCACCTGGCGCGTGGACGGGCACCATGCCTTCGACTCGGTGGCGTAGTCGGGCTGGAATACGCCGGGCACGTCGTTTTCCTGCGTGGCGCGCAACAGCCGCGCGAATTCGTCAGGATTCCGATCAATTTCCGCGGCCGGATAGAGGCTGATATAGATGCGCTCCGGCGATTCGAGCGCCGCGTGGCCGGTGGAGATCACGCCGTCGCGGTCGACGGCCGCGATATAGCGGTCGATCACGGGTTGCCGCCGCGCCTCGCTTTTCGAGGTGCCGACGGGTGTCCAGACGTGGACCGTGAGCGCGTTTTCCTGTGGGGCGGGCGGCCCGTCGAACACTTTGCGTGCGAGCGCCGGGCGGTTCGCCGACGCATTGGCGAGGCCCGCGGCGCTCGCGGCCAGCGCCGCCACGCCGCCTTGCGCCGCGGCCGGATTCACGGCGAGGCGCCGCGCGCGCGAGGCGAGCAGCATCAAATTCCAGCCCGCGAAAAACAGCACGAGGCCGAGACAGTAAGGCACCGTGCCCTTGTAATGCGTCGGATACGGCTGATAGAGAAAGACGGCGATGACAATCTCGACCGCGCCGCCCGCCACCGCGAGCCGCCAGGTGCGATAGCGCACGACCCACGCCGAAGCGATCTGCAAGAGGCCGTCGGCGAGAAAGAGCGTCGCGAACACCATCGACAGGATAAACGACGCGTTGTGATAACCCGAGAGAATCAGCGCCGCCGTGGCGACGAAACTCGCGCCCTTCACATAGCGCAGCGTGCGCTGGCCGCCCATGCCGGTCCACGCCACGGCCAGCGTCGCGAGACCTTCCACCAGCAACAGCCACGCGAACGGCGCGATGCGAAAGCGCAGCACGCCGTCGAGCGCGTCGATGAAAAGCCCCGCGCCGACGAACGCGCTCAGCGCGCCCACGGTCAGCACGCCGCGCCAGCGCGCGCGCAAATAATCGACGCCCAGCAGGATCATCATGAGCCGCACCATCGCCCGCCTCCGCTTTGTACGCTGCATCAATGCCGTGAAGCGCATCGTACGCCCGCGCGGCGTGCGGCCGTTACGAAGGTGCGCATTCGCGTGCCGAAGCCGCCGCGCGCGGCTCGCGCCCCAAAAAGAAACGCGGGCCGCGACTTGCGTCGGCGGCCCGCGTGGAATGCGGCTTTGCGCGAAGGCGGCGCGGCGTCAGCCGAACAGCTTCATCGCCTGCGCGAGCGTGTTCGTCACGCCCCAGACCAGCGGCACGAGCACGTAAAGCCAGAACACGGCCATCAGCGCCTTGTTCGAGGATTTCGGGGCAACAGCGTTCATCGTTCGTTCTCCTTACTTGCCGGCGGCGAGCTGCGTCTCGCTCATGTGATGCTTCTCGTCCACGCGGCGCACGAGCAGGTTGCAGACGAAGCCCACCACGAGCAGCAGCGCCATGATGTGTACCGTCATCGTGTATGCGTCGGCCTTGGCGACGCCGTGCGCGACCTGATACGCGCGCACGTAGTTCACGAGCACGGGGCCCGCCACGCCCGCCGCCGCCCACGCCGTGAGCAGACGGCCGTGAATGCCGCCGACGAACGCCGTGCCGAACATGTCCGCGAGATACGCGGGCACGGTTGCGAAGCCGCCGCCGTACATCGACAGGATCAGGCAGAACGCGAGCACGAACAGCACGATGTTGCCGCTCTGCGCGAACTGCGGCACCGCGTAGTACAGCACCGCGCCGAGCACGAAGAAGATGAAGTACGTGTTCTTGCGGCCGACCCAGTCCGATGCCGACGCCCACAGGAAACGGCCGCCCATGTTGAACAACGAGAGCAGACCGACGAAGCCCGCCGCCGCGCCCGCCGTCACGGTGTCCTTGAAACTTTCCTGGATCATCACCGAAGCCTGGCTGAGCACGCCGATACCGGCCGTCACGTTGAGGAACAGCACGAGCCAGATCAGGTAGAACTGCGGCGTCTTGAGCGCTTCGTCGATATGCACGTGCTTGCTCGACACGAGCTTCTTCGCGACCACGGGCGGCGTCCAGCCGGCCGGCTTCCAGTCGGGCGCGGGCACGCGGATCGCGATCGAGCCGATCGTCATCGAGATGAAGTACGCGACGCCCAGCACGACGAAGGTTTGCGCGACGCCCACGCTCGTGTCGCTCGCGAAGTGCTTCATCAGCATCACGGAAAGCGGTGCGGCGATCATCGCGCCGCCGCCGAAGCCCATGATGGCGAGGCCCGTGGCCATGCCGCGGCGGTCCGGGAACCAGCGGATCAGCGTCGAAACCGGCGAGACGTAGCCGAGCCCGAGCCCGATGCCGCCGATCACGCCATAGCCGAGATACAGCAGCACGATCTGGTGCAGATACACGCCGAGCGCGGACACGAGGAAACCGCCGCCGAAACAGCAGGCCGCCGTGAACATCGTGCGGCGCGGACCGACGCGCTCGAGCCACTTGCCGCCGAACGCGGCGGACAGGCCCAGAAACACGATTGCCAGCGAGAAAATCCAGCCGAGCGTGGTGAGCGACCAGTCGCCCGCCGCCGATTGCGTGACGCCGATCACCTTCGTGAGCGGCGCGTTAAAGACGGAAAAGGCATACGCCTGGCCGATGCACAAATGCACCGCGAGCGCGGCGGGCGGCACCATCCAGCGCGAAAAGCCGGGCGGCGCGACAGTCGCCTCCTTGGAAAAGAATGGTGCGCTTTGCGCACCGCGCGTCGAATCAGCAACGCTGCTCATGGGGTCTCCTATGGCGGCCGGCGCCAGGGCGTTTTCCCTGGTGCCGGTCCCTTGCCAGATGGCGGGTGGTAGGCGTGGTCTCTCGCGTTTCTGGCGCCGGTGGACGCCGAAAACCGTTGTGCCGGATACGGCAGCCCGAACGTTAGTGCCACGGCGCGCGCTTGGCAATATGAGACAGCTATGCATATGCACAAATCCGATCGGCCGCGCCCATTCATGCTGCCAGCGCAGCAATCTGTTTAACGGGATAAGCGCGGGACAAACACATACGGGAAAACGCCTGGCACACCGATATTTGGGTGCTGCGCGACGACGCCCCGGAGAGAGGCCGTCGAGCGTCGCAGTTGCGAACGATTGTCATCGCCGGGACCGGAAAGAGCCGTGCGCGCGCCGGATTTTGCCCGCGCCGCGCCGACCTCGCGCGCTGTGCGGCCCACCCGCTTGACAACGAATTCGACCCGTTTTTAAGTCACAAACGTAGCCCGTGACGTTTTCGTGACCCGACATTCGCCGAGCCTCTCATGCGCCTCGCCCTCGTTGTCCCTCGCGCTGCCTTTCTCGTCGCGCCGTGCTTTGCGCCTTTCCTTGCGCCTTTCTTTACGCGATTCGTGGGGCGATTCCTGGAGCGATTCCCGGCGCGCTTCCTAAGGCGCTTTCTCGGGCGATTCCGGGCGCGCTTCGCGGCCCATCTTCCGGCCCATCTTCCGGCGCATCTTCCGGCGCCCCGCCTTGCGCTGCTTGCGGCCGCGCTCGCGGTCATGGCCTCGCTCGCGCCGGCGCGCGCCGCGGACATGCCGCCGAGCGCCGCGCCCCTCGCCGCAACCGCCAACGCAAACGCAAACGCGGGCCGAGGCACGAGCCTGGAAGCCGCCCAGGCGCCTTACACGAACGAAGGCGAAACGCAGACCTTCACCGTCAACACCGACGGCTCGTACACGAAACTCGACACGCTCACGCTGCGCATCAATACCGAAGCGGGCGTCGCGCGCGCCGGCCAGTATTACGTGTGGTTCAACCGCGAGATGGCGCACGTCGACATTCTCGAAGCATGGACGGAAGACCCGTCGGGCGGCCGTCACGACGTGCGTCCCGAGCAGATTCGCGACGTGCAGGAAGTGCGTTCGTTCGATGCGCCGATGTTCCAGGACGTGCAGGACAAGGTGATCGTGTTTCCGGCCGTCGAGCCCGGCGCGCGCGTGCATCTCACCTGGCGCAGAACCCAGCGCGTGCCGTTCGTGCCGGGCTGGTTCAGCGACTTCACGCCGCCCGATCTCGCGCCCACGCGCAACTTTCGCGTGATCTACGACCTGCCCGCGAGCGTGCCGCTCTATGCCGATGCGCGCGGCTTCGCGGCGCTCGCGCCCGTCACGCAGCATGGCCGCACGCGTTACGAATATCGCTACGACAAGGCGAATTTCGGGCGCCTCGAATATGGTTCGGTGGCCTACGTAAGTTACGGCGACCGGCTGATGGTTTCCACGTTCCCCGACTACGCCGCGTTCGCGACGGTCTATCGCGAAGCCTCCGCCGACGCCACCACGCGCGACGCGCGCATCGTCCGGCTCGCGCAAACGCTCACGGCCCGCGACGGCACGCCGCGCGCGAAAGCGCAAACGCTCTACGACTGGGTGCGCCGCAATATCCGCTATGTGGCGATCAACGTGGGGCGCGGCGAGATCGTGCCGCATCGCGCGAGCGAAGTGCTCGCGAACCGCTACGGCGACTGCAAGGACCACGTCGCGCTCTACGGCGCGCTGCTCGACGCCGTGGGCGTGCGCAACACCCCCGCGCTCATCAACAGCGGCACCGTCTACACGCTGCCCGCCGTGCCCGGCTTCGGCGTGATCAATCACGTCATCACCTGGCTGCCGGACTTGCAGATATTCGCGGATTCGACGGCCAGCAACATCGAGTTCGGCTATCTGCCTTCGACGGACATGGACCGCGCGGCCGTGCTCGCCGGCGACGGCACGCAGTTGCGCACGCCCGCCACGGCCACCACCACGCGCGACAGCGATCTCGACATCACCGTGGCCGCCGACGGCAGCGCGCGCTTCGTTTATCGCTTGCAGGCGCAAGGCTGGTCGGCGGAACAGACGCGCAGCGTGCTGCGTCTGCAAACGCCCGCGCAGCGCGAGGAATCGCTGCAATGGGAGTTGCGCAACGCGAACCTGCGCGGCAGCGCCACGCTCGCGTCAAGTTCGCTCGACGCCACCGGCGGCCCGCTCGTGCTCACGCTCACGGGCACCTTCGACGGCTTTGTCGACCCGGAGATGACCACGCCCGTGCCCACGCTCACGAGCTTCGTGGGCGGGCTCGACGCTTCGCTGCGCTACTGGCTCGGCGAGCCGCGCCGCACGCAGCCGTTCATGTGCCGCAACGTGGTGGTGACCGAGCGCGCGCGCATCGCGCTGCCGGCCGGCATGCGGGTGCTCGACGTGCCCATCCCGCAGCATGCCGACAATCGCTGGATCGATTTCCGCTCGCACTATGCGCTCGATTCCGCCGCCAACGTGCTGAGCGTGACGCGCACGGGCCACACGCATTTCGCGAGCGACGTGTGCAGCCCCGACGATTTCACGCAGATGCGGCCCGCGTTCGAGACGATGGCGCGCGATCTGCGCGCGCAGTTGATCGTGAAGCCTTCGGCGCTGACGTCCGCGCCCGGCCTCGCGCCGAGCGCGCAGTGAATGCCGCGGCGGGTCGCGGTCAGTCGCGGTCGATCATGGTCGATCGCGGCGAGGCGAGTCGCGGCAAGCGCGCCGCGACGCCAAGCTCGAAAAAGCGACGACGCCTGCGCTTCACACCGGCCAGAGCGGCCCTTCCTGCATCGCGCCGATCTGCTCGCGCAATTCGAGAATGCGCTCTTCCCAATAGCGTTGCGTGTTGAACCACGGAAACGCGGCGGGAAACGCGGGGTCGTGCCAGCGGCGCGCGAGCCACGCCGAATAGTGAATGAGCCGCAGCGTGCGCAGCGCTTCGACGAGATGCAGCTCGCGCGGCTCGAACTCGCAGAAGTCCTCGTAACCGGCAAGCAGATCGGCAAGCGCGCTGGAGGCGCCCGCGCGGTCGCCGGGCAGGAGCAGCCAGAGATCCTGAATCGCGGGGCCCATGCGGCTGTCGTCGAAATCGACGAAATGCGGGCCTGCGTCGGTCCAGAGCACGTTGCTCGGGTGACAGTCGCCGTGCAGGCGCAAGGAACGCAACGTGCCGGCGCGCTCGAACGCGGCCTGCACGCCTTCGAGCGCGAGATCGGCCACGGTTTGCCACGCCTCGCGCAAATCGCGCGGCACGAAACCGTGTTCGAGCAGATACGCGCGCGGCTCGCGGCCGAAGGTTTCGATGTCGATGGCCGGGCGCGCGCGATACGCTTCGGTCGCGCCCACGGCATGAATGCGGCCGATAAAGCGGCCGAGCCATTCGAGCGTGTCGCTGCGGTCGAGATCGGGTGCGCGGCCGCCGCGCCGCTCGAACAGCGCGAAGCGGAAACCTTCATACGTATGCAGCGTGCGGCCTTCGAACGCGAGCGCGGGCACGGCCGGAATCTCGCGCGCGGCGAGTTCGGCCACGAAGGCGTGCTCTTCGAGAATCGCCTCGTCGCTCCAGCGTTCGGGGCGATAGAACTTGGCGACGAGCGGCGGCCCGTCTTCCACGCCGACCTGATACACGCGGTTCTCGTAGCTGTTGAGCGCGAGCATGCGGCCGTCGGTGCGGCGGTTCGCGGGTATCAGCACGCTGTCCAGCGCGTCGAGCACGCACTCGGGCGTAAGGCGCGCGTAGGGTGCAACGCGCTCGCCGGCGTCGCCGGGCTCGTGAGAAAAGGAGGAAGGTTCGAGGCTCATGCCCGCAATTGTGCCTCTTTGCGGGCCGGCCGGGCGAATCGGCGTGTGCGCGTCGAGCGTTGGCTTGTGAGCTTGCGAGCGTTCAGCGGGACGTTGGCGCTCGCTCGGCGCGACGGCAGGCGCGGAACATTGGCGCGGAGCGTTGGCGCAAAACGTAGGCGCGCGCGGCCACGGCGCAGCCCGCAGGCCGTGCGGTATCGGTACGCGTGACGCGCGGGGTGCGCGTCACGGAATCAAATACGAGTCAGACGCGACTCGAAACGGGCACCGTCAATGAATCTGCGCGCCGGCGGGCATCACCTGCTCGCCCGTGTCGATCAGGTCTTCGAGAAAGAAGGGCTCGGTATTGAGCTGCGCGGACGCGCCAGGCTCCCCGGCGTACCAGGTCACCATGGCCATGTCGCCGAGAAGACGCATGACGATGCCGCGCGCGCCTTGCGGCACGGCGATATGAACGGAGCGGACGATAGAACCGATTTGCATGATGTTTCCCCGTTACCTTTGCCGGCGCCCTCGAAAGAAAGCCGGTCGGTATGCTGACAAAAACCGATGCGCACCGTCGGTTGCGCGCGCATCCAATTCCCCTTCGACTCGCCGCGGTGCTGGCCTGCGAGACCGCCGGTCGACCCGTCGGTCAACCTATTGTTGCCTGTTTGAGCGCCTGAGCAAAGCGAAATAATAGGGGAGCGTTATTCACGCGCCGTGCCCGTTGCGCACTTTGCGCGCGCACCGCCTCATAAAAAACGTCGCCTGGCCATAAGTTCGGCGTCGCATTTTTACATCCACGGCAACAACGCAGCGCTCACTGTAACAGATGGTAAACCCCACATTACGCGCTCTTGCAGGCGGCCCGTCGCAAAAAGTACGCTAAGTGCCGCGCACAGGCGCTATAGTCCTGTCCCATCAACCGGGGCGCCGGCATTGCATCGCACACCGTAGCAAATCCGCGGCCGCATTTTTCGCGCGCATTTTTCAGGCGATTTGCCCGCGCTTTCGTCGCGAACGCAAAGCGCGCGATGCGCCCGCCGGCCGCAACCGGCCCCACGAGACCGACAACCTGTGCGTTTGCGCATGCGGCCGCAGAGCCGCGCAAAAACCACGCCGACATCAGCGAAGGGACCTGCCGTTCCATGTGGATTGTTCGACTCGCGCTCAAGCGCCCGTACACGTTCGTCGTGCTCGCGTTGCTGCTGATGATCGTCGGGCCGCTGACGATCCTGCGCACGCCCACCGACATCTTCCCGAACATCGACATTCCGGTGCTTTCGGTGATCTGGTCTTACACGGGCCTGCCCGCCGACGAAATGGAACGGCGCATCGTGCTCAATTACGAGCGCGGCCTTTCCACGGCGGTCAACGATATCGAGCACACCGAATCGACTTCGCTCAACGGCATTGCCGTCGTGAAGATCTTCTTCCAGCCGCACGCGAACATTCAGGAGGCGCTCGCCGAAGTCACCTCGCTCTCGCAAACGCAATTGCGCCAGTTGCCGCCGGGCATCACGCCGCCGAACATCCTGCGCTACAACGCGTCCACGGTGCCGATCCTGCGGCTTTCGCTTTCCTCGCCGCAACTCACGGAACAGGAACTGTTCGACTACGGCAACAACTTCCTCAAGACGCAACTGGCCACGGTGCCGGGCGCCTCCGCGCCGCTGCCTTATGGCGGCAAGCAGCGGCAGATCATGGTGGACATCGACCAGCGCGCGTTGCAGCAGCACAACCTCGCGCCGAGCGACGTGGTCAACGCGATCAGCGCGCAAAACCTCATCCTGCCTTCGGGCACCGCAAAGATCGGCGCGACCGAGTATTCGGTGACGATGAACGCAAGCCCCGCCAGCATAGAAGGCTTGAACGATATTCCGGTGAAAACCACGGCGAACGGCACGATCTACATTCGCGACATCGCGCACGTGCGCGACGGCTTCGTGCCGCAAACCAACATCGTGCGCGTGGACGGCCAGCGCGCCTCCATGCTGTCGATCAACAAGACCGGCAACACGTCCACGCTCGACATCGTCGATCGCATCAAGTCGATGATGCCCACGCTGCGCAATCTCGTGCCGCCTTCGCTCAACATCGACCCCGTCGCCGATCAATCGCTGTTCGTGCGCGCCTCCGTGCAGGGCGTGCTGCGCGAGGCGCTCATCGCGGCCGCGCTCACGGCGCTGATGATCCTGCTCTTTCTCGGCAACTGGCGCGCGACGCTCATCATCGCGGTGTCGATTCCGCTTTCGATGATCACCTCGCTGATCGCGCTTTCCGCGCTCGGCGAAACCATCAACATCATGACGCTCGGCGGGCTCGCGCTCGCCGTGGGCATTCTGGTGGACGACGCCACGGTCGCGATCGAAAACATCAGCCAGCAGCTCGAGCAGGGCAAGACGCTCGAACAGGCGATTCTCGACGGCGCGCATCAGATCGCCATTCCCACGCTCGTCTCCACGCTCTCCATCTGCATCGTGTTCGTGCCGATGTTCCTGCTCACGGGCGTGGCGCACTACCTCTTCATTCCGCTCGCCGAAGCCGTGGTGTTCGCGATGCTCGCGTCGTACTTCTTCTCGCGTACGCTCGTGCCCACGCTCGCGATGTATTTGATGCGCCATCACCACAAGCCCGCCGACCTGCATGCGAACGCGCGGTCGCGCAATCCGTTCATGCGCGTGCATCTCGCGTTCGAGCGCGGATTCGAGCGGCTGCGCGGGCGTTATCGCGGCTTTCTGGAAGCGCGCGTGAGGCATCCCGTCTGGTTCGTGGCGATCTTTCTGGGCTGCTGCGGCGCTTCGATGCTGCTCATGCCGTTTCTCGGCCGCGACTTCTTTCCGCAAGTGGACGCGGGCACGATCGCGCTGCACCTGCGCGCGAAAACCGGCATGCGCGTGGAAGAAACCGCCGTGCTCACCGACCGCGTGGACAAGCGCATACGCGAGCTGATTCCGAAAGCCGAGCTGCATTCGATCATCGACAACATCGGCCTGCCGGTCTCGGGCATCAACCTCTCGTACAGCAATACGGGCACCATCGGCACTTCGGACGCGGACGTGCTCATCACGCTCAACGAGGACCACCACGCGAGCGCCGGCTACGTGCGCACGCTGCGCCGCACGCTCAACGCCGAATTCCCCGGCGTGCAGTTCGCCTTCCTGCCCGCCGACATCGTGAGCCAGACGCTCAACTTCGGCATGCCCTCGCCCATCGACGTGCAAGTGGTGGGCCGCGACGTGGCGGGCAATCGGGCGTTCGCCGCGAAGCTGCTCGCGCGCCTGCGCGGCGTGCCCGGTTTCGCCGACGCGCGCATCCAGCAGCCCGCCGACCTGCCGCGCATCTTCATCGATGTCGACCGCACGCGCGCGCAGCAAGCGGGCTTCACGCAGAAGGACGTGGCGAGCGATCTGCTCATCACGCTTTCGGGCAGCCAGCAGACCACGCCCACGTTCTGGCTCAATCCGCGCAACGGCGTGAGCTACAACGTGGTGACGGAAGCGCCGCAATACACGATGGATTCGCTGCAATCGCTCGCCAACATTCCGCTCACCGCGAACGGCCGCAGCAACATTCTCGGCTCGCTCGCGAGCATGCAGCGCGTGGCCGGCAACGCCGTGGTCACGCACTACAACGCGCAAACCACCATCGACATTTACGGCACCGCCGACGGCCGCGATCTGGGCGCGGTTTCCGACGACATCGCGAAAATCATCGACGAAAGCCGCGCGCAATTGCCCAAGGGCTCGACGATCGAACTGCGCGGCCAGGTGCAGACCATGAACGATTCGTTTTCCGGCCTGCTCGTGGGGCTCGTGTTCGCGATCGTGCTCGTGTATCTGCTGATCGTCGTGAACTTCCAGTCGTGGCTCGATCCGTTCATCATCATCACGGCGCTGCCGGGCGCGCTCGCGGGCATCGTCTGGATGCTGTTCCTCACGCACACCACGCTCTCCATTCCGGCGCTCACGGGCGCGATCATGTGTATCGGCATTGCCACGGCCAACTCGATTCTCGTCATCAGCTTCGCGCGCGAGCAGTTGCGCGAGCACGGCGACGCGGCGCGCGCCGCGATCGAGGCGGGCTATACGCGTTTTCGCCCCGTGCTGATGACCGCGCTCGCAATGGTGATCGGCATGGTGCCGATGGCGATCGGCCTTGGCGAAGGCGGCGAGCAGAACGCGCCGCTCGGGCGCGCCGTGATCGGCGGCCTGGCCGTCGGCACGCTCGCCACCTTGATCTTCGTGCCCGTGGTGTTCTCGCTCGTCTATCGCAAGCTCGGCGAACGCCGCCGCCGCGTGCTCGAGAACGTCGTGCCTAAATCGTAACTTCGCGTCCATTCGCCTTACTTCGTCATGACGACTTCAACCCCCACGCCCGAACCGCACGAGCCAGACGGACGAACTCCGCGCAAGCCGCGGCGCTGGCCGCTCGTGGTCGCCGCGCTCGTGGTGATCGGCCTCGCCGCGCAGGGCATCTGGTCGCGCCACAGCGCGCATGCGGCGCTCGAACGCGACGCGCAGGCCGCGAGCACGCTCTCGGTGCAGGTGGTCAAGCCGCAGCGCTCGGCGCGCGCGCTCGACCTCGTGCTGCCCGGCAACGTGCAGGCGTTTCTCGACACGCCGATCTACGCGCGCACGAGCGGCTATCTGCGCAAGTGGTACTTCGACATCGGCGCGCACGTGAAGGCGGGCCAGTTGCTCGCCGAAATCGACGCGCCCGAAGTGGACGATCAACTGCGCGCCGCGCGCGCCGATCTCGCCAACGCCCAGGCGAACTACACGCTCGCGAAAACCACGGCCGAACGCTGGCAGCAGATGTTGCAAAACCGCTCGGTCTCGAAGCAGGACACCGACGAAAAAGTCGGCAACATGCTCGCGAGGCAAGCGACGCTCGACGCCGCGCGCTTCAACGTTTCGCGGCTCGCGCAGTTGCAGTCGTACGAGAAGGTGACGGCGCCGTTCGACGGCATCGTGACGGCGCGCAACGTGGACGTGGGCGCGCTGATCGACGCGGGCAACGGCGGCACTTCGCAAAAGGAACTGTTCCATGTGGCGCAGGCCGACAAGCTGCGCGTCTACGCGAACGTGCCGCAGGCGTACGCGCAGCAGATTCGCGCGGGCCAGCCGGCGTTCCTCACGCTCAACGAAACCCAGGGCAGGCATTATCCCGGCACGATCGCGCGCACGGCGGGCGCGGTCGATCCCACGCAGCGCACGATGCTCGTGGAAGTGGCCGTGGACAACCGCGCGGGCGATCTGCTGCCGGGCGCTTACGCGCAGGTGCATTTCGCGCTCGACGGCTCGGCCACGCCGCTCACGCTGCCGGGCAACGCGTTCCTGTTCCGCCCGAGCGGCGTGAAAGTCGCAACCGTCGATGCGAACAACCGCGTGAAGCTCGTCGACGTCACGCTCGGCACCGACTACGGCACGCGCGTGGCCGTGGCCGCCGGCCTCGCGGGCAGCGAGCGCGTGATCGTCAATCCGCAGGATTCGATCGTCGACGGCACGCCGGTGCGCATCGTCGCGCCGCATGGCGCGAACGGTGCGAACGGCGCGAACGGCGCGAATGGCGCGAACGGCGGCCAGCAAGCCGGCGCCGAAGCCGCTTCGACGCACGGCGCGAGCGCGGCGGGCGCCGCCGTTCAGCAACGGAAGCCGGCGTCATGAAGCGCGGCCCGGCTCGCCTGATCGCGCTCGCCACCGCGCTCGCCACGCTTGGCGGCTGCGCGCCGGGCCCCGACTACCGGCGCCCGGCGCTGCCTGTCGCGGCAACCTACAAGGAACTCGAGGGCACCGGCTGGACGCTCGCCCAACCCGCCGACCAGGCCTCGCGCGGCGCGTGGTGGACGATCTACGGCGACGCCGCGCTGAACGCGCTCGAAGCGAAGGTGGCGGGCGCGAACCAGAACGTGCTCGCGGCGCAGGCGCACTTTCGCGCGGCGCGCGCCAACGTGGCGCAGCAGCGCTCGCAGTTCTTTCCGGTCGTGACGGCGAGCGGCGACTTCTCGCGCGCGCGCACCTCGCAGAACGTGCTTTACACCGCGAAGGCCGGGCATACGATCAACGACTATTCGGCGGGCCTCGATGCCACCTGGGAGCCCGATCTGTGGGGCCGCGTCGCGCGCAGCGTGGAAGCCGCCAAGGCCAACGCGCAGGCGAGCGCCGCCGACATGCAGGCCGTGCTGCTTTCGATGCAGGCCGAACTCGCGACCGACTACTTCGAGCTGCGCGGCATCGACCGCGAGCGCCAGTTGATCGACGACGCCATCGCGGCTTACGGCGACTCGCTCGATCTCACGCAGCATCGCTACGAGGGCGGCATTGCCACCGACGCCGACGTGGGCCAGGCGCAGACGCAACTGCAAACGACCCAGGCGCAGGCTATTGATCTCGGCGTGCAACGCGCGCAGCTCGAACACGCGATCGGCATCCTGATCGGCCAGTCGCCCTCCACGTTCTCGCTGCCCGTCGCGCCCGAGGCGGCGTACAGCGTGCGCGCCGTCGCGAGCCCGCCGGGCGTGCCGTCCACGCTGCTCGAACGGCGCCCCGACATCGCCGCCGCCGAGCGCCGCGTGGCCGCCGCGAACGCCGAAGTGGGCGTGGCGACGGCGGCGTTCTTCCCGAGCCTCATGCTCGCGGTCACGGGCGGCGTGGAAGCGACCAACTACGGCCAGTGGCTCATGGCGCCCGCGCGCTTCTGGTCGCTCGGGCCGGCGCTCGCGGGCACGCTGCTCGATTTCGGCGGCCGCGAGGCGGTGCGCGAGGCGGCGCGCGCGCAGTACGACGAGAGCGTGGCGCAGTATCGCGAAACCGTGCTCGACGCGTTCGGCGAAGTCGAGGACAACCTCGCGACGCTGCGTGTGCTCGAACAGGAAGCGGCGGCGCAGGACCGCGCCGTGACGGCCGCGCAGCGCACGCTCGCCACGGTGCAAAGCCGCTATCAGAGCGGCGCGATCACGTATCTCGACGTCGTGGTCGCGCAAACCACGGCGCTCGCCAACGAACGGCAGGCGGTGGCCATCGCGCGGCGGCGCATGGCGGCGAGCGTCGCGCTCGTGAAGGCGCTGGGCGGCGGCTGGAGCGCGAGCGATCTGCCTTCGGACGACGCGTTGGTGCATCCCGGCAAGGCAGGCGCGGCCGCGCCCGCCAGCGCGCCAGGCTGAGGAGGCGCAACGCGGCGGCTTATCGGCGGAAGTTGTCGGCGGGGATTTGTCGGCGGGAATTTGTCGGCGGGAATTTGTCGGCGGGAATTTGTCGGCGGGAATTTGTCGGCGGGAATCCAACGGCGGGAATCTGTCGGCGGGAATCCATCGACGGGAATTTATCGACGGGAATCCATCGGCGGAAATCCATCGGCGGGAATTCATCGACGCGAACGCCGCAAAACCGCCCCAAGCCGCGACGTTCGCCGCATCGAATGCGCAACAGGCGTATCGTTCAGGGTTTTCCCCTAATCCTGGAGTTTCCGTCGTGACTGTTTCACCGGGCGCCGACCGCCATCACGCCGCGCCCTCGACCGCCGCCGTCCCGTATATCGAGCGCGGCACGCCCGCTTTCTGGCGCGCGAGCCTCGCGCTGCTGTTCGCCGGTTACGCCACGTTCTCGCTGCTCTACTGCGTGCAGCCGCTGCTGCCCGCGTTCTCCGAAACCTTCGGCGTGAGCCCCGCGCAGTCGAGCCTCGCGCTCTCGTTCAGCACCGCCGCGCTCGCCATCGCCATTTTCGTCGCGGGCTTCGTCTCCGAAGGCTGGAGCCGGCGCGGCATGATGACGGCCTCGCTCTGCGCGTCCTCGCTGCTCACGCTCGCCGCCGCCTGCGTGCCGCACTGGCACGAGCTGCTCGTGCTGCGCACGCTCGAAGGCATCGCGCTCGGCGGCGTGCCCGCCGTCGCCATGGCGTGGCTCGCCGAGGAAATGCATCCCGAAGGGCTCGGCCTTTCGATGGGCTTGTACGTGGGCGGCACCGCCATCGGCGGCATGGCCGGGCGCGTGATTACCGGCGTCGTCACGGATCTGCTGGGCTGGCGCGTGGCCGTGGCCACCATCGGCGTGCTGGGCCTCGCTTCGATGTTCGCGTTCCGCTCGCTGCTGCCGCCGTCGCGCCATTTCGCGCCCCGGCGCGGACTCGGCTTCGCGCACCATCGCGCGGCGCTCGCGCGCACCTTCGCGCGGCCCGGCCTGCCCGTGCTGTTCGCGATGGGTTTCGTGCTGATGGGCAGCTTCGTCACGCTCTACAACTACATCGGCTACCGGCTGATCGCGCCGCCGTATCGCATGAGCCAGGCCGAGATCGGCGCGATCTTTCTCGTTTATCTCACGGGCGTGGTGGCGTCGCCGTGGTCGGGCCGCATGGCCGACATGTTCGGGCGCGGCCGCGTGCTGATCGGCGCGCTGCTGACGATGCTGCTCGGCGTCGCGCTCACGCTCTGCACGCCGATCGGCGCGATTGCGGCGGGCATCGCCTGCCTCACGATCGGCTTCTTCGCCGGGCACTCGGTCGCGAGCGGCTGGGTCGGCCGGCTCGCGCGCGAAGCGAAGGGCCAGGCCGCCGCGCTCTATCTGCTCGCGTACTACCTCGGATCGAGCGTCATGGGTTCGGCGGGCGGCCACTTCTGGACGTCGATGGGCTGGGGCGGCGTGGCCGGACTCGTGATCGCGCTGCTCGTCGCGGGCCTCGCGGGCGCGTTCGTGTTGCGTGCGCGCGAGCGCGCCGCGGCGGCGTGAGACAACGACAACGCGCGTGCCCGATGCACCGGCACGCATCGGCATGCATCGACATCGGCACGCCGCATGCTGCATCGTTTCCCAAGCGCCGGCATTCGCAATCGAAAGCACTTCGTAATCCTGAGAAAGCCGGCGCCGTAAGAGTGGAGAAGGGGTGACGACACCCGTCGTCTGCCGCACAGGCGCGTGGCTCAAGGCCTGGCGGCGGCGCGGGGAACAGGGCGTTCACGCATGCCGCATCGCCGCGCGCCGCCACGCTCGAAACCCTCACCTATACTCGATTCAGGCCCGAAGCCGCTGCGTCCTGCGCGCGATGCCGCACGCATGACGACCACAAGCACACGAATTGGTGCGACTTCGCCGCCGATAAACAAGGAGACGAGCATGCAAGGCTATTTCACTGTCGGCGATTTCGTAATGATCATCCCGATGGCGCTCGCGGGCGCGCTCTTTCTCGGCGCGCTGCCCTGCGCCACCGAATTCCGGCACAACACGTTGCGCGTCGTGGGCGCGTTGATCGGTGCGATGGTGGCCGTGGTGCTCGTCGAGGCGTTGCCGGCGCTCATGTAGCGCGCTTCGCTGCGCGAGCCGGGAGCGTCGTTCGAGGCGCGTTGATCAAAGTGCGTTGATCAAAGCGCGTTGCTTGAAGCGTGTCGATCAAGGCGCGTCGATCAAGGCGCGTCGATCAAGGCGCGTTGATCCAAGCGCGTTGATCAAGCGTCGAACGGCAACGCAAGGCCGATCGCGAGCGCACGCGCGACGCGCTCGTTCGCGCCGCGCGCGCGAAACAACTGGCCGTGAATGCCTTCATGCACGAGTCCCCAGTGAATGGGCGTGACGAGCACCACCGGAAAAAGCGTGAGCGTGAGCAGCGCCACGTGCGGCGCACGCAGCAGCAGCGGCAAGGCCGCGAGTTCGTAGACGAGCGCCGCGCACGCGAGCGCGATCAGCAAGGGATTGACGCGCGCGGCCGCGTGGCGTTCGGTGCGTTCTTTACGTTCGGTGCGTTCTTTACGTTGGGCGCGTTCTACACATTCGGTGCATTCGGCAGGTGCGGCAAACACGGGCGTTTCGGCGCTCGTCGACTCCATCGCGGGTTCCTCGCGGCTCAGGTTGCCGCGACGTTAGCAGCGACGCATGACAGCGCGAAGAACGGCCCGTTACGGCGTATTCCCGCCTGATTCCCGCTTGATTCCCGCTTGTTTCGCACACCGAACGCACAAAAAAACCGCCTCGCAAAGAGGCGGTTTCGATCGCGATTCACGATGCGAGCGCAAGAGGCGTCGCAACGATGCATCGCGTGACGTGAAGCACGCGTAGCGACTCAGATGTGCTGATCCGTCGAAGGCTTTTCCCAGAGATTGACGCCGCCTTCGGTCGCGAACCGGTCGATCTCGGCCAGTTCTTCCTTCGAGAATTCCAGGTTCTTCAGCGCGGCGACGTTCTCGCGCACCTGCTCCGCGCGGCTCGCGCCGATCAGCGCCGAAGTCACGCGGCCGCCGCGCAGCGTCCACGCGATCGCCATCTGCGCGAGGCTTTGACCGCGGCGCTGCGCGATCTCGTTGAGCTTGCGCACGTGATCGAGATTCTGCGCGCTCAGATGCTCGCCCTTGAGCGAGCCGCCGCCCGGGCGATTCACGCGCGCGTCGTCCGGCACGCCGTTCAGATACTTGTTCGTGAGCAGCCCTTGCGCGAGCGGCGTAAACGCGATGCTGCCCGCGCCCACTTCGTCGAGCGTGTCGAGCAAGCCTTGCTCGATCCAGCGGTTGAGCATGTTGTACGACGGCTGGTGGATCAGCAGCGGCACCTTGTGCTCGGCAAGCAGCGCGGCCATTTCGCGCGTTTTCTGCGGCGAATACGACGAAATGCCCACGTACAGCGCCTTGCCCTGCTGCACGGCCGTGGCGAGCGCGCCCGCGGTTTCCTCGAGCGGCGTGTCCACGTCGAAGCGGTGCGAATAGAAGATGTCGACGTAATCGAGGCCCATGCGCTTCAGGCTCTGGTCGAGGCTTGCGAGCACGTATTTGCGGGAGCCGCCGCCCTGGCCGTACGGACCCGGCCACATGTCCCAGCCCGCCTTCGACGAGATCAGCAGTTCGTCGCGATACGGGCGGAAGTCGTCGGCGAAAATGCGGCCGAAGTTGGTTTCCGCGCTGCCGTACGGCGGCCCGTAGTTGTTCGCGAGGTCGAAGTGCGTGATGCCGAGATCGAACGCGGTGCGCAGAATCTCGCGTTGAGTCGAGATCGGCGTGGTGTCGCCGAAGTTGTGCCACAGGCCGAGCGACAACGCGGGCAGCTTGAGCCCCGACTTGCCGCAAAAGCGGTACTGCATGTCTGAATAGCGTTCAGAAGCGGCTTCGTAGGCCATGGTCTGGTTCCTCGGCAAAAACGTTGGGAAAAAGCGGAAAGGCGATGGCGGGCGCTGCCGCCGATGTCGTCTCCGCCAGGGTGTAGCGGCAATCGCGCGCCGGTCTCGTCACGCCGTATTTACCGCGCCTCGATCGTGCGTCCATCGTGCCTCGACCGTGTTTCGACCGTGTTTCGACCGTGTTTCGACCGCGCCTCGATCGTGTTTCGATACGCCGTGTCTCGATCGGGTGAGGCCGCTATGTTAGCCAATCCGCGCGCGGCGTGCAGAGGCCCAGTATGCGGGACGAAGTGTTCGGCCTTCACGTTCCGCGCCGGCGGCGCGCGGTGGACGCCCGCCCAGCGCTCGCCTACACTGCGGCCTCGTTCCTATGCGGGAGGTGGTTCATGGCCAAAGTGGCTTCCATCGCGCTGATCGCCTGCGGCGTGGTTCTGCTGTACTTCGGCGGTCAGTCGTTTCACTCGTTCTCGAACGACATGTCGCGCCTCTTCACGGGCGCGCCGACCAATCGCACGATCCTGCTGATCGTGGCCGGCGCGGCCGCCACGCTCGCCGGCATCACCGGTCTCGCGCTCTCGGGACGGCGGCGATGAGTGCGGCGCGCGCGTGATTCCGTGCGGCGCGCGGGAAGCCGCGCCTCGCCAGGCCGCGCCTCGCTCGAACCGTATCGCGCGCCTGAAGCCCTATCGCACTTGACTACGCACTCGACTACGCGCTCGACTGCGCATCGCGCACGTAAAGCGTCACAGTTCGCCATCGAGCATCGAAAGCCGCTAAAAAATTGCGTCGCGCGGCACTCGCTTCGTCGCGCCGCCCGGCGCCGCGGCCTCAGAGCCTGACTTCGGGCGTCGCCGCCGAGCGCGTGCCGGGCAGCGGCACGTTGCTCGCGCCGTGGTACGTATAAACGAGCGAGAACTTCACGTCGTCGCTCTGGTTTTGTCCCGCCGAATGCAGCGTGTTGCAGTGGAAGAACACCACGTCGCCGGCCGCGAGCGTGGGCGCGAGAGCGCGGTCGATCCACGCCTGGTTCTCGGGCAGATCGGTGCGGAAGAATTTCGCGCCGTCGAAGCGCTCCGAAGTGAACGGCGCGTCGTGCGAGCCCGGCACGAACCACAGGCCGCCGTTCTCCTTCGTCTCCGGTCCGAGCGCGAGCCACACCGAAACCAGATCGTCGCGCTCGAACGACCAGTAGCGCACGTCGCGATGCCAGCCGGTCAGGCTGCCGTAGGCGGGATGCTTCGTCATCATGCAGTTGTGGTGCGCGCGCGAAAGCACCGGCTCCTCGCCGAAATACACTTCCATCCATCCCGCGATTTCCGGCGACACGGCCCATTCGCGAAAGAGCTGGTGCCGCGAATACGCGTCGAGCAGACGCCGCACCGTGTGGCCGCCCGGCGCGTCTTTCGATTGGGGCGCGCCGGGGTATCGCAAATCGGCTTCGAATTCGAGCGGCGCGGCGGCCGCGAGCAGTTGCGCCTCGGCCGCGCGCTTGATCGCCGCGCAACGCTCGGGCGCGACGAGCCCCGGCACGACCACGAAGCCGCGCTCGCGCAGCGTCCGCACCTGTTCTTTCTTTGACTGGACTGACATGGGACTTCCGTTGATGCGATCTCGATGCCTGCAAGGACCGCGGCGCGTGACGCGTCTTTCGTCACCTCGGGCGCGGCGTCGGCGCATGCCGATCCTGCGATTGTAAAGCGTGCGCGAACGGCCGGCGGCGCCGCTGGCCCGCATCGCGGCGCACCGGTGCGCGCGGGCGGTTTTCGCCGATGCCGGACCGGCGGCGCAATCGGGTACCAATCGCAATCATCGCTGCCTGAATTGCGCTGAAAAACCGCGATTTCGCTTCGCCGCACGCAAACGGCGCACGCGCACCGCGATGGCGAGAAAGGGCGCGATCGGCTGCATCGAAATCGGGCGGGGCCGGGTATTAACCGACTTTCGGGCGTCATCTTTCGCGTGTAGTCTGCGCGCATGTCGTTCCATCTCAGAAAAAAGGCATCGCACGGACGAATTGCCGCAAACGCTCGCCGCACGGCGCGCTCGCGGCGGCATCCTTGTCACGTCGCATGTGTTGCCGCGCCCGCCGGCCTGTCGTTCGCCCTCCCTTCATCGTGACGAAACCATGACAGGCACACTTGCTGCTCGACGCCCTGCGTCGCGCGAGGCGCATTCCGAAACCGCATCAACCCAGGCCATGCATACCCTTTTCAACAGCCGCAGCTTGTCCCGCGCCGCCCTCAAGGCCGCGCGTCCCGCCCGCCATGCGACCCGCGCGCTGCGCCACCACGCGGCCCGCACCCGCGCGCTCGGCGCCATGGTGCGCGACGTGAAGCCGGTCGACAGCATGCGAACGTGGTTCCACTCGTTCTTCTCCGTGCTGCGCCTGCGCGCCGGCGCGCGCCACTTTTCGCTGCGCACGCTGCTCTATCGCCCGAACGCGCCGCTGCGCTCGCTCGCCGCGCCCGCCACGGTCCACGCCGCGCGCAACACGCGCCGCCCGCGCCGCATGGGCGCGAGCAGCACGGGCTGGTTCGGATTCGCGATGCGCTGAGCGCGCGCGAACCGCCCGCGTTCGCGTCCGCCTTTTCTCGCGCCGAAAATAAAAAACCCCGCATGGGCGTGCGCCCTGCGGGGTTTGTTTCATCGCGCGCGCGGCGTTGCCGCCAGCGCGCGAGCGAACGGCTCAGGCCAGTTCGACGACCGGCTCCGTGCCGGCGGCTTCGGCCAGCGCGAGCGCGCGGTCGGTGGCTTCCCACGAGAATTCCGGCTCCTCGCGGCCGAAGTGGCCGTAAGCGGCGGTCTTTTCGTAGATCGGACGCAGCAGGTCGAGCATCTGGATGATGCCCTTCGGACGCAGGTCGAAGTGCTCGCGCACGAGCTTCGTGATGGTCGCGTCCGACACCTTGCCGGTGCCGAACGTGTTGACCATGACCGACGTGGGTTCCGCCACGCCGATCGCGTACGACACCTGGATCAGGCAGCGCGACGCGAGGCCGGCGGCCACGAGGTTCTTCGCCACGTAACGGCCCGCGTAGGCCGCCGAGCGGTCCACCTTCGACGGGTCCTTGCCCGAGAACGCGCCGCCGCCGTGCGGGGCCGCGCCGCCGTAGGTATCGACGATGATCTTGCGGCCCGTGAGACCGCAATCGCCTTGCGGGCCGCCAATCACGAAGCGGCCGGTCGGGTTCACGAGGAACTTGATGTCGCCCTTGATGAGGTCGGCCGGGAGCACCGGCTTGATGACTTCCTCGATCACGGCTTCGCGCAGCGTGCCGAGGTCGATGTCCGGCGAATGCTGCGTGGAGAGCACGACCGTGTCGATGGCGTGCGGCTTGCCGTCGACGTAGCGCACCGTGACCTGCGACTTCGCGTCGGGGCGCAGCCAGGGCAGGCGGCCGTCGCGGCGCAGGTTCGACTGGCGCTCGACCAGACGGTGCGAAAGGTGGATCGGCAGCGGCATCAGTTCGGGCGTTTCGTCGCACGCATAGCCGAACATCAGGCCCTGGTCGCCGGCGCCTTGATCGAGATTGTTGTCGTGCGCGCGGTCCACGCCTTGCGCGATGTCCGGCGACTGCTTGTCGTAGGCGACGAGCACCGCGCAGCCGCGGTAGTCGATGCCGTAATCCGTGTTGTCGTAGCCGATGCGCTTGATCGTGTCGCGCGCGACCTGGATGTAATCGACGTTGGCCGTGGTGGTGATTTCACCGGCAAGCACGACGAGACCCGTGTTGCACAGCGTTTCCGCTGCAACGCGCGAGTATTTGTCTTGCGTGAGGATGGCGTCGAGAATCGCGTCCGAGATCTGGTCGGCGACCTTGTCGGGATGGCCTTCGGAAACGGATTCGGAGGTGAAGAAATAGTCGTTTGCCACGTTTCTGGCTCCTGTAGCTGGTGACGGTTGAGTTCACGTAGCCAGCTTCGGATGCCTTGAAGCGGCGACGCTTTAGCGGATTTGCTGCCCGGCTTCCCGTGTCCGACCTGATCGGACGAGATAAACCGGCTTCGCCCCGCAAGTTGTCTATTAACTCGGCGAAGCCCTTATTATAGCGACTTCCCTAATTCGTCGCAGAGTTACGCCGCGTGCTGTCAGTCGCATCCTTCTCCTCGTTCACGCCTGCGGTACTCCGCGCTGGAGCCGCCGCATGCTAGGCAAACTCGGCTCCCGCTTCGCAATCGGCTTGCTCAAGCTGTTCGCGATCCTACCCTATGGCTTCGTTGCGCGCCTGGGCGACGGCCTCGGCTGGCTGCTCTACCAGATTCCGAGCCGCCGCAAGCGCGTCGTCCACACCAACCTGCGCCTGTGCTTTCCCGAATGGAGCGACGAGAAGCGCGAGGAAATCGCGGGCCTGCATTTTCGCCACGCCATTCGCAGCTACATGGAGCGCAGCGTCCAATGGTTCGGCTCGGCGAAGAAGCTCGAAAAGCTCGTGCAGCTCGACAGCGCCATTGATCTCACCGATCCGGACCTGCCGCCCACGCTCTTTCTCGGCCTGCACTTCGTGGGTATCGAAGCGGGCTCGATGTTCCTGAACTACTCGCTGCACCGGCCGTGCGGCTCGCTCTATCAACCGTTCTCGAACCCGGAATTCGAAGCCGCGGCGAAGGCGGGGCGCAGCCGCTTCGGCGCGGAAATGGTGAGCCGCGCCGACAGCGCGCGCGCCGTGCTGCGCTGGCTGCGCGACAAAAAGCCGGTGATGCTGGGCGCCGACATGGATTACGGCATGCGCAACTCGGCGTTCGTGCCCTTCTTCGGCGTGCCGGCTTGCACGCTCACCGCCGTCGGGCGTCTCGCCAAGGTGGGCCATGCGCAGGTCGTGCCGTTCATCGGCGAAGTGCTGCCCGATTACAAGGGTTATCGGCTGAAGGTCTTCAAGCCTTGGGACAACTACCCGACCGGCGACGACGAACTCGACGCGCGCCGCATGAACGCCTTTCTCGAAGAGCAGATTCCGCATCTGCCGGAGCAGTATTACTGGGTACACAAGCGCTTCAAGACGCGTCCGCCCGGCGAGCCGAGCGTCTACTGACGCGGCATGCCGAGCGCGGGCGTCGCTTACAATGACGGCATGAAACTCAAATTCACCAAGATGCACGGCGCGGGCAACGACTTCGTCGTGCTCGACGGCTACAGCCGGCCGCTGGCGCTCACGCCCGAACGCGTGCGCGCGCTCGCCGACCGCCATTTCGGCGTGGGCGCGGACCAACTGCTGCTGGTCGAAAAGCCTACGGTCGAGGGCGTGGATTTCCGCTATCGCATCTTCAATTGCGACGGCGGCGAGGTCGAGCATTGCGGCAACGGCGCGCGCTGCTTCGTCAAATTCGTGCGCGACCAGAAGCTCACCGCGTCGAACCGCATTCGCGTGCAAGTGCAAAAAGGCACCATCACGCTCGTGATGCAGGAGAACGGCGAAGTCGTGGTCGACATGGGCCAGCCCGATTTCGAACCGGCGCGCGTGCCGTTCGACGCGAGCGGTCTCGAAGGCCGCCGCGAAGGCAACGACACGCTGTGGCCGCTCGACGTGAACGGTGAAACACGCTGGATTTCGGCCGTGTCGATGGGCAATCCGCATGCGGTGCAGGTCGTGGACAACGTCGAGGCGTACCCGGTGAAGGCGGAAGGCGCGCTGATCGAAACTCATGCGCGCTTTCCGAACAAGGTGAACGCGGGCTTCATGGAAATCGTTTCGCGCCACGAAGTGCGGCTGCGCGTGTTCGAGCGCGGCGCGGGCGAAACGCTCGCGTGCGGCACGGGCGCGTGCGCGGCGGTGGCGGCGGGTATCCGGCGCGGGCTGCTCGACACGCCCGTCAAGGTGCGCACGCACGGCGGCACGCTCACCATCGGCTGGGACGGCGCGCGCGACGAAGCGGCCGCGCTCAGCATGGCGGGCCCGGCCGCGACCGTGTTCGAAGGCGAGATCGAGTTCGCGGATTAACGTGGCGAACCGCATGCCGCCGCGCCGCTTTTCGACGAACCGCTTTTCGACGAACCGCTTTTCGTCGCATCGCTTTTCGACGAACCGCCCGTCGAACCGCGCGACGGTTTCCTCCTGTTCGCGCGCGTGACGCTGCCCTCCGGCGAAGTCGCGCGCGCTCTTGCAACACGTTTGCAACGTATCAACGGCACCAACAACATGAACGATCGCGAAGTCGCCGACTACCTGCTCACCCATCCCGACTTCTTCGTCGAGCATGCCGAATTGCTCTCGTCGATCAAGCTCGGCAATCCGCACGGCAAGGCAGCCGTGTCGTTGCAGGAACGCCAGATGGAAATGCTGCGCGAGAAGAACAAGCATCTCGAACGGCGTCTTTCGGAGCTGCTGCGCTACGGCCACGAAAACGATTCGATCGCGACGAAGTTCGGCCGCTGGACCACGCGCGTGATCGCCGAGCGCGATCCGTATGCGCTGCCGCGCACCATCGCCCACAACCTGCGCGACGTGTTCGACGTGCCGCAGGCCGCGCTGCGCATCTGGGACGTCGCGCCCGCCTATGCCGAAGCCGATTTCGCGCGCCACACGGGCGAGGAAGTGCGCCTCTTCGCCAACAGCCTCGACACGCCGTATTGCGGCGCGAACTCCGGTTTCGAAGCCGCGCAATGGCTCGATTCGAGCGAAGGCGCCGCGCAGTCGGTGGCGATCATCGCGCTGCGCGCGCTGCCGCCAACCCAGGTCGCCACGCCCGACGGCGCCGCGCAAGCCGGCGCGTTCGGCCTGCTCGTGATGGGCTCGCCCGACCCGCGCCGCTTCCACGAAGGCATGGCCACCGATTTCCTCACGCAGATCGGCGCCCTCGCGAGCGCGGCGCTCACGCGTCTGCTCCCGCATTGACTCGCCGAGCCGCCCGATCGTGAACGCGCCCAATCCGACCGACGCCCGCGCCAACGCCCGCGCCAACACCGATACGCGCGCTCCTGCCGACGCTCCCGTCGACACCCATATCGCGGCTTACCTCGCGAGCCTCGAACACGAGCGGCGGCTTTCGGCGCATACGCTGCGCGGCTACACGCACGAACTCAGCGAACTCCAGAAGCTCGCCAACGGCCGCCCGCTCACGGCGCTCGCGCCCGCCGACGTGCGCGGCGCCGTGGCGCGCGCGCATGCGGGCGGGTTGTCCGCGCGCTCGATCGCGCACCGGCTTTCGGCGTGGCGCGCGTTCTATCGCTGGCTCGCGGGGCGCGTGGAACTCGAAGCGAATCCCGTGGCCGCCGTGCGTGCGCCCAAAGGCGCGAAAACGCTGCCGAAGGCGCTTTCCGTCGACGATGCCGCGCAGCTCATGAACGCGCCCGCGATCGGCGGCGCCGACGAAAACGGCCCCGAAGCGTTGCGCGACCGCGCGATGCTCGAACTGTTCTACTCGTCGGGTTTGCGGCTGGCCGAACTGGTCGGGCTCGACGTGCGCTACGTGAAGCGCGACGGCTACGAATCGGCGGGCTGGCTCAAGCGCGACGCCGCCGAAGTGGAAGTCCACGGCAAGGGCAACCGGCATCGCATGGTGCCGGTAGGGACCAAGGCGCTCGACGCGCTCGACGCGTGGCTCGCCGCGCGTGGCGCGTTCGTGAAGCACGACGACGCGCCGCTCTTTCTCTCCGTGCGCGGCAACCGCATGGCGCCGGGCGTGGTGCGCGAGCGCGTGAAGCGCGCCGCCATTGCCGCGGGCATTCCGGCCAACGTGCATCCGCACGTGCTGCGCCACTCGTTCGCGACGCATTTGCTGCAATCGAGCGGCGACCTGCGCGCCGTGCAGGAGCTGCTCGGGCACGCGAGCATCGCGGCCACGCAGGTCTACACGTCGCTGGACTTTCAGCATCTCGCGAAGGTCTACGACACCGCGCACCCGCGCGCAAAAAAGCGCGACTGAATGGCGGCGGCCGGCATTCACGCCGGTTTCGTCAGCAACGCGCCCGCATCAGCAGCATCGAATCCATCATGAATATCGTCACTCTCAAGCCGTCGAAAGAAAAATCCCTGCTGCGCCGCCATCCGTGGGTCTACGCCAACGCGATTGATCGCGTGGAGGGCAAGCCCGCGCCCGGCGCGACCGTCATCGTGCGCGCGGCGGACGGGCGCTTTCTCGGCCGCGCCGCGTACAGCCCGCATTCGCAGATCCGCGCGCGCATCTGGAGCTTCGACGAAAACGAGCCGATCGACCATGCATTCTTCAAGCGCCGCGTGCAGCGCGCGCTGGCCGAGCGCCGCGCGATGGTCGCGAACACCGGCGCCGTGCGCCTGATCTTCGGCGAGGCGGACGGCCTGCCGGGCCTGATCGTCGATCACTACGTCGCCGACGACGCCGGTGCGCGCCAGCAACTCGTCAGCCAGTTCATGGCGGCGGGCGTGGAAGCGTGGAAGGAAGCGATCGTCGCGGCGCTCACGCAGGTCACGGGCTGCCCGAACGTCTACGAGCGCTCGGACGTTTCGATCCGCGAAAAGGAAGGGCTCGAACAAACCACGGGCCGGCTCGCCGGCGACGAACCGCCCGAAACGATCGTGACGAACGAGAACGGCGTGCGCTATCACGTGGACGTGCGCAACGGCCACAAGACCGGCTTTTACGTCGATCAGCGCGACAATCGCGCGCTCGTGCAGACCTGCTCGCGCGAGCGCGAAGTGCTCAACTGCTTCTGCTACACAGGCGGCTTCTCGCTCGCGGCGATGAAGGGCGGCGCCACGCGCGTGGTGTCGATCGACTCGTCGGGCGAAGCGCTCGCCACGGCGCGCAAGAACGTCGAAGCCAACGGTTTCGACGCCGAACGCGCGACCTGGCTCGACGCCGACGCCTTCAAGACGCTGCGCCGCCTGCACGAAGAAGGCGAGCGCTTCGACCTCGTGGTGCTCGATCCGCCCAAGTTCGCGGCCTCGCGCGAGCATGTGGACCGCGCCGCGCGCGCCTACAAGGACATCAATCTGACCGGCTTCAAGCTGTTGCGTCCGGGCGGCTTGCTGTTCACGTATTCGTGCTCGGGCGCGATCGATTCGGCGCTGTTCCAGAAGATCGTCGCGGGCGCCGCCGCCGACGCCCGCGTGGACGCGCGCATCCTCAAGCGGCTCGGCGCGGGCGTCGATCATCCCCTGCTCACGGCGTTTCCCGAAGGCGAATACCTGAAGGGCCTGCTGTTGCAAATCGGCTGACGCGGCCCTATCTGCCGCCTTGTTCCGCTCGCCGTATTCGGCTCGTTTCGACGGCCGGCGCACGAACGCGCCGAAACGGCCGCAACGGCGCACGAACGCGCCGGAACCGGCGCGTCGGAGCGCCTCCTGCGGGCGCGGCGCAGATATGTTTCAATAGGAAGTTATGTTGTAACACTGACGGCCCGGCGGCGCGCCGGACCGCTCCCGAACGCACACTCTCCAGGCAGACAGCATGGCAACCAGCATGATTCCCGTCACCATCCTGACCGGCTTCCTCGGCAGCGGCAAAACCACGCTGCTCAAGCGCATCCTCAACGAAAAGCACGGCATGAAGATCGCCGTGATCGAGAACGAATTCGGCGAAGAGAACATCGACAACGAAATTCTCGTGCAGGACGCCAACGAGCAGATCATCCAGATGAGCAACGGCTGCATCTGCTGCACGATTCGCGGCGACCTCGCGCGCGTGCTGGGCGATCTCGCGCAGCAAAAGCGCGACGGCAAGCTCGACTTCGAGCGCGTGGTGATCGAAACCACGGGGCTCGCGAATCCGGGCCCGGTCGCGCAAACCTTCTTCATGGACAACGAGATCGCCGACACCTTCCTGCTCGACGCGATCATCACGCTCGTGGACGCCAAGCACGGCAACCATCAGCTCGACGAGCACGAAGTGGTGCAGCGCCAGGTCGGTTTCGCCGATCGCATCTTCATCACGAAGGCCGATCTCGTCGACGAAAAGGAACTCGCCGGCCTGCGCCACCGCGTGCTGCACATGAACCCGAAGGCGCAAGTCCGCCAGGTGAATTTTGGCGAAGCCGACATCAAGGAAGTGTTCGATCTGCGCGGCTTCAACCTGAACGCCAAGCTCGAAATCGACCCCGATTTCCTCGCCGAGGACGAGCACGACCACGCGCACGATCATCACGATCATGGCCACGACCACGCGCACGATCACGCCGATTGCGACCACGACCACGGCAAGTGCGCGCACGAAGGTCACGATCACGGCCATCATCACCATCACGCGCATCACGACGACAAGATCAAGTCGTTCGTCTACCGCAGCGACCGCCCGTTCGACCCGAACCGTCTCGAAGACTTCCTCGGCGGCATCCTCCAGATCTACGGCGAACGCCTCCTGCGCTACAAGGGCGTGCTCTACATGAAGGGCGTCGATCGCAAGGTGGTGTTCCAGGGCGTACACCAGATGATGGGCAGCGACCTCGCCGCCAAGTGGCTGCCGATCGAAAAGAAGAACAGCAAGATGGTGTTCATCGGCATCGAACTGCCGCAGGATCTCATCACCGACGGCCTGGACGCCTGCCTCGCCTGATTTCCGGCACGGCGCCTGCCCGCAACGCCCGGTTCGCTCGACCGGGCGTTTTCTTTTGCGTCCACGCGAGCCCGCTCCGTCCAACACGTCCTGACGGGCTTTTTCGAACCTCGCAATACGCCGTTTCGCGGCCCACCGCTCCAAATAACGTACCCGACCATCGCTTTTTCACGATTGGCGCGTTATATTTTCTGGATATCGTCCGGTTCGCAAACGGGTGAGCGAAAACCGGGCTGCGGCGGGAAATTCCCGCTTGCGGCGCGAGTTTGCGGTTCGGTTACAATACGGCCCCACTGGAAGAGCGGCACCCCGGAATCTGCGATTCCGAAGGTCGCCCCGCCGTCAGCGCATCGCGTCGCAGCGCGCTGCCGGTACGAAATATGCCTCAGAAGCACTTGAAGTCCGGTTTCCAGAGGGGTTCGGCCCCGCAGCGGCGCTTTCGGCGTCACGACAAATCATCGTCCGTGCCCGCCAGCGCGCATCACGGCGCGGTACAAGCGCCTGGCAAAGCGGTCATTGGGTAAGACCAGTGCGGCCACTGCGGGCAACACAAAAGTGCAGGCAAGATGTGCCAGTTTTGCCCCACTCATTGAAGAAGCAAGCCAGATGACGACGAAACGACTCTTGACCGAAGCCGAAATCCTGAAGATGAGCGACAAGGATTACATGAACGAGGATCAGCTCGCCTTCTTCAAGAACCGGCTCGAACAGTTGCAGGCGGAAATTCTCCGCAATGCGGGCCAGACCACCGAAAATCTGCGCGAAACCGTGATCGTTCCCGATCCGGCCGACCGCGCGACGATCGAGGAAGAGCATGCGCTCGAACTGCGCACGCGCGACCGCGAACGCAAGCTGCTGAAGAAGGTGCAGCAGTCCATCGCGCGCATCGAATCGGGCGATTACGGCTGGTGCGAGGAAACGGGCGAGCCGATCGGCATTCCGCGTCTGCTCGCGCGCCCCACCGCCACGCTTTCGCTCGAAGCGCAGGAGCGACGCGAACTGCGCCAGAAGCTGTTCGGCGACTGAGACTCGCCGCCGCGAACCTTTCGCGGCGCACGCAGCCTTCCTCGAGAAGCGCACGGGTGTCCCGTGCGCTTTTTTCTTTGCGTTTTCGCTTCCGGCGCTGCGGCCGCGACGCCTTCCGGCCGCGCCGGGCCGCGGCCTTCCGGGCGCTCGCGCGGCCTGTTTTCTGCGCATCCAGCCCTTGAACTGTCCCACGCCGCCCTAAACTTGAACCGATACGCGCGCAACGCGCCTGACAAGCCGTATCGCAGGCGCGACGCGGCCGGATTCGAGCCGGCGGCGCAAGTCGATGTCCGCGCCGCCGCCTCAACCACCAGCGCCCATCGCGCCGGGAGCGGCAGGCATCGCCTTCGCCTCGCGCGGCATCAACGCAAAAAGGAACGCACATGGAGCAATTTCACGGCACGACGATCGTATCCGTGCGGCGCGGCGACAAGGTCGCGCTCGGCGGCGACGGCCAGGTCACGCTCGGCAACATCGTCATGAAGGGCGGCGCGAAGAAGGTCCGGCGCATCTACAACGGCAAGGTCATGGTCGGTTTCGCGGGGGGCACCGCCGACGCGTTCTCGCTGCTCGACCGCTTCGAAGCCAAGCTCGAAAAGCATCAGGGCAATCTCACGCGCTCGGCCGTCGAACTCGCGAAGGACTGGCGCACCGACCGCATGCTGCGCCGTCTCGAAGCCATGCTGATCGCCGCCGACGAGCACACCACGCTCGTCATCACCGGCAACGGCGACGTGCTCGACCCCGAAGGCGGCATCTGCGCGATCGGCTCGGGCGGCTCGTACGCGCAGGCGGCGGCGCGCGCGCTGGTCGAAAACACCGACCTCTCGCCGCGCGAGATCGTCGAAAAGTCGCTCGAAATCGCGGGCGACATGTGCATCTACACGAATCACAACCGCGTGATCGAAACCATCGAGTAACGGCCTCGCCACCGACTACAAGGACTCACGATGAGCACCATGACTCCCGCCGAGATCGTCTCGGAACTCGACAAGCACATCATCGGCCAGGCGAAGGCGAAGAAGGCCGTGGCCGTCGCGCTGCGCAACCGCTGGCGCCGCCAGCAGGTCGCGGAGCCGCTGCGCCAGGAAATCACGCCGAAGAACATTCTCATGATCGGGCCGACGGGCGTCGGCAAGACCGAGATCGCGCGGCGTCTTGCCAAGCTCGCCGACGCGCCGTTCATCAAGATCGAGGCGACCAAGTTCACCGAAGTGGGCTACGTGGGCCGCGATGTCGACAGCATCGTGCGCGATCTCATCGAGATTTCGGTGAAGCAGACGCGCGAAACGGAAATGCGCAAGGTCCGCAGCAAGGCCACCGACCAGGCCGAGGACCGCATTCTCGACATCCTGCTGCCGAGCGCGCGCGCCGTGGGTTTCAGTTCGTCCGACGCGAGCGCCGCGGACAGCGACAACACCACGCGTCAGACCTTCCGCAAGCGCCTGCGCGAAGGCCAGCTCGACGATAAGGAAATCGAACTCGACGTCGAACTGCCGCAAGCGGGCATGGACATCATGGGGCCGCCGGGCATGGAAGACATGACCGAGCAGATCCGCTCGATGTTCGCGAACCTCGGCGGCGGCAAGAAAACGCGCCGCAAGGTGAAGGTGAAGGAAGCGCTCAAGCTCCTCACCGACGAGGAAGCCGCGAAGATGCTCAACGACGAAGAGGTCAAGCAGAAGGCCGTGCAGAACGTCGAACAGAACGGCATCGTGTTTCTCGACGAAATCGACAAGATCGCCTCGCGCAACAACGAAGGCAGCGGCGGCGAAGTCTCGCGCCAGGGCGTGCAGCGCGATCTGCTGCCGCTCGTGGAAGGCACCACCATCAACACGAAGTACGGCATGGTCAAGACCGACCATATCCTCTTCATCGCGAGCGGCGCGTTCCATCTTTCCAAGCCCAGCGATCTGATTCCCGAACTGCAAGGCCGTTTCCCGATTCGCGTCGAACTCGACTCGCTCTCCGTGAACGACTTCGAAGCCATTCTGGTCGCCACCGACGCAAGCCTCGTGAAGCAGTATCAGGCGCTGCTCGCGACCGAGGACGTGCAGCTCGATTTCGCCGACGACGGCATTCGACGTCTCGCGGAAATTGCCTTTTCCGTGAACGAAAAGACCGAGAATATCGGCGCGCGCCGTCTTTACACGGTGATCGAAAAGCTGCTCGAGGACGTGTCGTTCGCGGCCGGCAATCACGCGGGCCAGAGCGTGACTGTGAACGCCGCCTACGTCGACCGCGCGCTGGGCGAAGTCGCGCAGGACGAGGATATGTCGCGTTACGTGCTCTAACGCGCGAGCTTGCCGCCGCATGAAGAAAGGGACCCGCGCGGGTCCCTTTTTCGTTTCCTTTTTCGTTCATGCCGCAGCGGCGATCGCGCGCGCGCCGAAGCGTTCCGGGGCGCGGCTCATTGCCGGCTCATTGCCGGCTCACTGCCGCCTCACTGCATGGCTCACTGCCGCACGGGCCGCTTCGCGAGCTTGCGCTGCAAGGTGCGCCGATGCATGTTGAGCGCGCGCGCCGTGGCCGAGATGTTGCCGTTGTGTTCGGCGAGCACGCGCTGAATGTGCTCCCATTCGAGCCGCGCGACGGAAAGCGGCGCCGGATGCTCGATGGCCTCTTCGGCCTGGAGCGAGCTCGCGTCGCTTTGCAGCGCCGAGAGAATCATTTCGACGTTCGCGGGCTTGGCGAGATAGTTGTCGGCGCCGTCCTTCACCGCCTGCACCGCCGTGGCGATGCTCGCGTAGCCCGTCAGCACCAGCATGCGCGCGTCGGGCTGAAGATCGCGCAGCGGCGCGATGAGCGAAAGGCCCGAGTCGTTGCCCAGATGCAGATCCACCGTGATCTGCGCGAACTTCTGCTGGTTCGCGAAGCGGATCGCCTCGTCGGCGTTGTGGGCCTGCTGCACCTGAAAGCCGCGCCGCGTGAGGCCGCGCGCCAGGATGTCGGAAAACACCTCGTCGTCGTCGATAACCAGAAAACTCATGTCGCTCATGCCTGTTGCTCCGTGTTGTTAGGCGGCATCGGGCCGAGCCGGCCCCTCGCCCGATCTCATTCCCGAACCGGCGGCCACGCTTTCGCGCGGCGCCGCGTTCGCCCCATTCGTTTCCTGTGCGCTCGCCTCGAGCGGCTTCGCCGGTACGCGCAGCACCGCGCGCGTGCCGCGCGGCTTGCGCGCTCGCGCCGCCGCGCCGCTCGCCGGGTTCGGCGCGCCCGGCGGGTTCGCCGCGCTCTCCGCGCCCGCGTCGCTCTCGCCCGCGACATCGGCCAGCTCGATCGAGCCGCCCAGCCGCGCCGCCGACGAAAACGCGAGGTACAGCCCCACGCCGTGACCGCCCTGGGTGCTGTCCACGGGCGCGGCGCCCAGCGAGGCGCGCAGCGAAGCCGGAATGCCGGGCCCCGCATCGCAAACTTCGAAGTCCAGATTGCCCGCGCGCGGCGACGCGAACGCACGCAACGTAACGAAGTCGCGGCTCGCGCGCGCGGCGTTGTCGAGCAGGATCGTGAGGATCTGGCCGACGGCCACGGTGTCGTCGAGGCTCAAGTCGGCGGGCGGTTCGTCCAGCAGTTCGAATTTGACGTGAGGATGGCGCAGGCGCCATTGTTCGACGAACGGCCCGAGCCATTCGCGCACGCCCTGGCGGCTGCCCGCCGACGACGCGCGGCTGCGCAGGCGCGCGAGCGCCGAGGTGCAAAGCGTGATCTGCTTGTCGAGCAGTTCGAGGTCGGCGCCGTAGGGCGCGAGGCCCTTGTCGGTGAGCGCGACGTCGCGCAGTTCCTCGGTGAGCATCGCGATGGTCGAAAGCGGCGTGCCGATCTCGTGCGCGACCGTGGCCGCCTGCACGCCCAGCGCCACCGCGCGCTCGTCGCGCAACAGGCGCTGCTGGGCGTCGCCGAGCGCTGTGTCACGTTGACGCAGCGCGCGCGACATGCGCGCCACGAACCACACGATCAGGCCCACGCTCACCATGAAGTTCACCCACATGCCGGCGCGGTAGTAGTCGAACAGGTTCGCGGGATTGTCGAGATTGAGCGGCACGCTGTCGAAGCCGAGCAGCACGTAGCAGGCCACGGCGAAGGTGGCGAGCCACGCGGTGAGATACCACGGCAGCACCGCCGCCGCGATCGCGAGCGAAGGCAAATAGAGCGAGACGAACGGATTGGTCGTGCCGCCCGAGAGAAACAGCAGCGCGGAAAGCGCGCCCAGATCGACCCAAAGCTGGCCGAACAGTTCGAGATTGGATTCGGGGCGGTCCTGCGTGACGCGCAGCCAGGTGACGCCGTTGAACGCTACTTCCATGGCGATCACGAACAGCATGGCGGGCAACGGCAACTGCACGCCGATAAAGAGCTGCACGAAGGCGATCGTGCAGAGCTGGCCGATGATGGCGAGGCTGCGCAGCCAGAACAAATGGCTCAGATTAACGCGAGCACTCACGGTTATTCGATGCATGAGGGTCAGTTTACCGGTTAAGACTTGTCTGATTCATCATCTTGAAAAGCTTTGCTTCAATCTAGGTCATCCGCTAACTACATAGAACGCGGCATTTTCTGACAAAGGCTGAAGACTCCATGTTCCCGTCCTCGCACGAAGCGCTCGCGCCCATCCATGCGCTCTTTCTCGATTTCATCGACGACGCCGCCGACGAAGCTTCAACGCATTGCGCCGACGCCGCGCGCTCCATGCCGGACCGTGTGCGCGCCGCGCTGCGCGCGCTCGACGACGACACGCTCGCGCTGATCGCTTCGAATGCGCGGCAAAGCACGCTGGCCGACGAGGCCATTCGCATCACCGCCGCCGTGACGCGCCTCGCGCCGGAGCGCGCCGCCGCGTGGTTCGCCGCCGGTCTTGCGCTGCAATTCGCCAACCGGCACGCGGACGCCGTGCAACCTTACCGCCGCGCGCTCGCCATCGCTCGAAAGTTTCCTAATCTGCGAAACAATCTCGCTACTGCTTTGATACAAATCAAATCAGATGGCAATGAAACCCTGGCATTGCTGAACGAAACCGTCGCCGAGGAACCGGGCAATGCTAACGCGTGGATCAATCTTGCGCGTGTGCAACCCGTCGACACCGACATCGCGCGGCCGCTCGAGGCGTCGCGCCGCGCGCTTGCGCTGGAGCCGAACAGCCCGCTGGCGCTCAACAACCACGCGCTGGTCTGCAAGGAAGCGCAGTTGTGGGACGAAGCCGAGCGCGCCGCCCGTCTCGCCTGCCAGTATGCCCCCAACGATGCCTCGCAGCGCGTGAACCTGGCGATGACTCAACTCATACACGGCAACTATGCCGAAGGCTGGGCGGGTCACGAAATGCGCTGGCTCGGCTCGAGCGAGCTGGCCTCGGGGCGGCCAGTGTTCCCCAAGCCCGAGTGGCGCGGCGAGCCGCTCGCGGGCCGCACGCTGCTCTTGTGGGGCGAGCAGGGCATGGGCGACCTGTTGCAGTTCGCCCGCTATGTGCCGATGCTCGCGGAGCGCGTGCATCGCGAGGGCGGCCGGCTGGTCTGGAATTCGTTTCCGCAGATGGGCGCGCTGCTTTCGCGCAGCCTCGGCGGCCATTGCGATCTCTACTGCGCGGGCGGTCCCGTCGAGTCCCTGCCGCCCTACGACTGCGAAATCTCGCTGCTGAGCCTGCCGCTGCTGTTCGGCACCGTGGACGCGACAATTCCGGGTCCCGCCGGCTATCTCCAACCCGATGCGCAGGCGGCGGCACGCTGGCGCGAACGGCTTGCCGGCGAAAAGCGGCTGAAGGTCGGGCTCGCGTGGACGGGCAGTCTCGCGCACAAGCGCAATCCGTTCCGGCGCGTCGGGCTGGATGCCTACGCGAAGCATTTCGGCGCGCTGGGAGACGTGGCGTTCTATTCGCTGCAACCGGGTGCCGAAGCCGATGTCGCGGCCGCGCGCGCGGCGGGTTTCGAGGTGGCGGATTTCAGCGCGGAATGGCGCACTTTCGACGAATCGGCGGCGTTCGTCGAGTCGCTCGATCTGGTGATTTCGGTGTGTACGTCGATGGCGCATCTCGCGGGCGCGATCGGCAAGCGGACGTGGGTGCTGCTCGACGTGAATCCGCATTGGGTCTGGCAGCTCGAACGCGCCGATAGCCCGTGGTATCCGAACACCACGCTGTATCGGCAGGAAACGTTCCGCAAGTGGGATCCGGTGCTCGCGCGTGCGGGCGCCGATCTCGCCGCGCTCGCGCAGGCGCATCGCGCGGCCTAGGCCGCGTTGCAGGCGCCTTGACGGTCGAAATGGGGACGAATCAGACCCGGCGCGGCGGCGCGGCGTCGGCCGCGGGCGCGGCGGCTTCGGCGAGGCACTCGGGGCACAGGCAGCGCCCGCGCGGGTCCAGCCGGTTCGCGGGTAACGCGGGCAGCGCCTTGCACCAGCAGTCGAAGGGTTCGGTGAGGCGGCCGCAGTCGAACGCGGCGCCGCAGCGCGGGCAACGAACGCTTTTCAGGGCGTCGGCGGAAGTGCGGGGAGCCGTCATGGCGTGCTCGTGAACGAGACGATATGCGGAAATGATGCCACAGGGGCGATGCCGCGCCCGTCCGGCCGCAGGGCGGCGCGGCTTGCGCCGTCGATTTAGGGCGATGGATCGGGGCGTTGAATCAGCGACGAATTGGGCCGTCGAATCGAACCTTCGAATCGGGCCGTCGAATTGGGCCGTTGAATTGGGCCGTTGAATTGGGCCGTTGAATTGGGCCGTTGAATTGGGCCGTTGAATTGGGCCGTCGAATCGAGCCGCCGAATCGGGCCGCCGAATCGGAGCCATCAAATCCGCCACGAATTCCCGCTTGCCGCCGCCTCCACACGCCGCCGTTTTCGTCTCGTTTTCGTCACATTCCCTCGCGTATTCGCGGCCTTCGCAGCGCCCTCGCCGCCGCGCGAACGCGCCTGTTGCGCCCGCGCTTCGCCGCGCGGCGCTTTTCCTGCTGCGCCGCGACAGTCCTGTACAATCCGGCCTGTTTCAACGGTTTTCGCCCGCGCTTTTCTTTCGCCACTCCAGTCCGCGAGTGCGCGCGCGAGTTTCGTCCGCCCTTCGTCCGTTTTCGCTAGCCCCGCCGCCATGTCCGAGCCTATCGACCTTTCGCAGATCGCGCCCACCCTGAAAGCCGAAATTCTGGCCGAAGCGCTGCCGTATATCCGTCAGTACCACGGCAAGACCGTCGTCATCAAATACGGCGGCAACGCCATGACCGAAGAACGGCTCAAGCAGGGCTTCGCGCGCGACGTGATCCTGCTCAAGCTCGTCGGCATCAACCCGGTCATCGTGCACGGCGGCGGCCCGCAGATCGACACGGCGCTCAAGAAGATCGGCAAGCAAGGCACCTTCATCCAGGGCATGCGCGTCACCGACGAAGAAACCATGGAAGTCGTCGAGTGGGTGCTCGGCGGCGAGGTGCAACAGGACATCGTCACGCTCATCAATCATTTCGGCGGCCACGCGGTCGGCCTGACCGGCAAGGACGGCGGCCTGATTCACGCGCGCAAGCTGATGATGCCGGACCGCGACAACCCCGGTCAGTACATCGACATCGGCCAGGTCGGCGAAGTCGAGGCGATCAACCCGGCGGTCGTGAAGGCGCTCCAGGACGACGCGTTCATTCCGGTGATCTCGCCGATCGGCTTCGGCGAAGACGGCCTCTCGTACAACATCAACGCCGACCTCGTGGCGGGCAAGCTCGCGGTCGTGCTGAACGCCGAAAAGCTCGTCATGATGACGAACATTCCCGGCGTGATGGACAAGGCGGGCAATCTGCTCACCGATCTTTCCGCGCGCGAGATCGACGCGCTGTTCGAGGACGGCACGATCTCGGGCGGCATGCTGCCGAAAATTTCGTCGGCGCTCGACGCGGCCAAGAGCGGCGTGCGCTCGGTACACATCATCGACGGCCGCATCGAGCATTCGGTGCTGCTCGAAATCCTGACCGAGCAGCCGTTCGGCACGATGATCCGCTCGCATTGAGCGACGCGGCAGGCGCGGCGGTTTTTCGCGAAGCTGCGAGCAGCGGCCGTGCGCACCGGATCGCGCCATTGAGCGCCCGGCGCCGTCGTCCTGCCGGTCTGCGGCCGCCGTCCGGCCGCCTTCTTCAACGCGCGACGCGCGAGCCGGCAGAACCCGCAGCCCGCGCCGCCCACGTTCCCGACGCACCATGACCGTCTCACGCCCGATCCTCCGGCGCAGGCCCCGGCGCGTCGCCCATGCGGCCGGCGCGCCCGGCCAGCGCACGCCGGTCTGGCTGTTCGATCTCGACAACACGCTGCACGGCGCGTCGCGCGCGATCTTTCCCGCCATCAACGCGGGCATGACGCAGTACATCATGGACGCGCTGGGCGTCTCGCGCGAACACGCCGATCACCTGCGCACGAGCTACACGCGCCGCTACGGCGCGACGCTTCTGGGCCTCGCGCGCCATCATCCCGTCGATCCGCACGACTTCCTCAAGTACGTGCATACCTTCGACGACCTGCACGCGATGGTGCATGCCGAGCGCGGCGTCGCACGCCTTCTCGCGGCGCTGCCGGGCCGCAAGATCGTGCTGACCAACGCGCCCGAGGCCTACGCGCGCGCGGTGCTCGCGGCGGTGGGCATCGAGCGCGTATTCGAGCGCGTGATCGCCGTGGAGAACATGCGCAGCCCGCGCGGCCACTGGCGCGCCAAGCCCGACCGCGCGATGCTGCGCGCCAAGCTGCGCGAGGCCGGCGTGCCGCTGCGCGACGCGATTCTCGTCGAAGACACGCGCAGCCACTTGAAGGACTACCGGCGGCTCGGCATCCGCACCGTGTGGATCACGGGGCATTTGCCCGCGCACGCGCGCGGCACCGGCCGGCCGCACTATGTCGACCGTAGCATTCGTTCGCTAAAATCGCTGAAACCAGGCTTGCAGCCGCGACGCTCGAAGTAAAACGGGGGAGCGCCGGACCCGCGGCAAGAGGCCAGACCGAGGACGCCATTCATGCAGCCGACCGAAACGCGTGAAGCAGTCGCAGCAGCGGAATTGCCGGGCGACGATTCGCCGGGCGACGCATCGCCGGGCGAAGTCCGCCGCGGCAGCCGGCCGAAGCCGGGCGAGCGCCGCATCCACATTCTCCAGACGCTCGCCGCCATGCTCGAGGCGCCGCGCGGCGAGAAGATCACCACCGCCGCGCTGGCCGCGCGCCTGGGCGTGTCCGAGGCGGCGCTCTATCGCCATTTCGCGAGCAAGGCGCAGATGTACGAGGGGCTCATCGACTTCATCGAGCAGACGCTTTTCGGCCTCATCAACCAGATCGTCGAAAAGGAGCCGGGCGGCGTGCAGCAGGCGCGCGCGATCGCGCTGATGCTCCTGAACTTCGCCGCGCGCAACGCCGGCATGACGCGCGTGCTGACCTGCGAGGCGCTCGTGGGCGAGCACGAACGCCTTGCCGAGCGCGTGAACCAGATGCTCGACCGCGTGGAGGCGTCGCTGCGCCAGTGCCTGCGCGTCGATCTCGCGCAGGAGGCGGAACGCCGCGCCGCGTCGCCGGGAACGGATCTGCCTCGCGCGCAAGCCGCGACGCGGAGCAACGATGCCGCCGTGCGCGCGAATCTGGTGCTCCGCTACGTGATCGGCTGCTGGCATCGCTATGCGCAAAGCGGTTTCACGCGCTCGCCGGCCGAACACGCCGACGAGCAGATCCGCATCATGCTTCGATAGCGAACTCTCCGGCGGCGGCGCGCATGGCGGCGCGCGCCAGGCAGGCCGCCGCATCGCTTTGCACATTTTCCGATATACTTCCCGTTCCTTTTGCAATACCACGCGCCGATTTGCTGACTCGATTGCGGGCGCGTGAACACCGGCAGGCTTCTTCCGGCGTTCGATATAAATGCGGCTAAAGAGGTCGTCAGCCGCGCCAACCTTTTCGCACTCCGCGCCCGCCGACACCGTTTAGCCGCCCGAAAAACCTAGGCGGAACGAATGGAATCGATCGGTATCGTCGCTCCTCAAACCCTGCATTTCGACGCGCCCCTGCAATTGCAGAACGGCACGGCGCTGTCCGGCTACGACCTCGTGGTCGAAACCTACGGCACGCTCAACGCCGCGCGCAGCAACGCCGTGCTCGTCTGTCACGCGCTCAACGCCTCGCATCACGTCGCGGGCGTCTACGCGGACAATCCGAAAGACGTCGGCTGGTGGGACAACATGGTAGGCCCCGGCAAGCCGCTCGACACCAACCGCTTCTTCGTGATCGGCGTGAACAATCTGGGCTCGTGCTTCGGCTCGACCGGCCCGATGAGCGTCGACCCGGCCACGGGCCAGCCTTACGGCGCGAAGTTTCCGGTCGTGACCGTCGAAGACTGGGTGGACGCGCAGGCGCGCGTGGCCGACCGCTTCGGCATCGAAAAATTCGCGGCGGTGATGGGCGGCAGCCTGGGCGGCATGCAGGCGCTCGCGTGGAGCCTGCGCTATCCCGAGCGCCTCGACCATTGCATCGTGATCGCCTCCACACCCAAGCTTTCGGCGCAGAACATCGCGTTCAACGAAGTGGCGCGCTCGGCCATCCTCTCCGACCCGGACTTCCACGGCGGCGACTACTACGCGCACGGCGTGAAACCGCGCCGCGGCCTGCGCGTCGCGCGCATGATCGGCCACATCACCTATCTTTCCGACGACGACATGGCCGAGAAGTTCGGCCGCGCGCTGCGCCGCGCCGAAGGCGCCGTCGACGCCTATAACTTCAACTTCGACGTGGAATTCGAAGTGGAGTCGTACTTGCGCTATCAAGGCGACAAGTTCGCCGATTACTTCGACGCCAACACGTATCTGCTCATCACGCGCGCGCTCGATTACTTCGATCCGGCCAAGGCGTTCGACGGCGATCTCACGCGCGCGCTCGCGCACACCAAAGCGAAGTATCTGGTGGCGAGCTTCGCGACCGATTGGCGTTTCGCGCCCGCGCGCTCGCGCGAACTGGTGAAGGCGCTGCTCGATCACAAGCGTCAGGTGACCTACGCCGAAATCGACGCGCCGCACGGCCACGACGCTTTCCTGCTCGACGACGCGCGCTATCACAACGTGGTGCGCGCTTACTACGAACGCATTGCCGCTGAGGTGGGCGCATGAACCAGAGCGCTTTCGACAGTCTTTCCGCCCGTCCCGACTTTCGCACCATCGCGCGCTGGATCGAACCGCGCGCCAAAGTGCTCGACCTCGGTTGCGGCGACGGCTCGCTGCTTTCGCTGCTCACCGAGGAACTCGAATGCACGGGCTACGGCATCGAGATCAACGACGCGGGCGTGCTCGCCTCGGTGAAGAACGGCATCAACGTGATCCAGCAGAATCTGGAAGACGGCTTGCGCCTGTTCGAAGACGCGAGCTTCGACTTCGCGATTCTCTCGCAAACCTTGCAGACCATTCACCAGACCGCCGCGATCCTGCGCGAGACGGCGCGCGTGGGCAAGGAATGCATCGTCTCGTTCCCGAACTTCGGCTACTGGCCGCACCGGCTTTCGGTGCTGCGCGGGCGCATGCCCGTTTCGAAGTCGCTGCCCTACCAGTGGCACAACACGCCGAACGTGCGCGTGCTCACGGTAAAGGACTTCGAGGCGCTCGCGCCCGAGGTGGGCATCGAAATTCTCGATCGCGCGGTGCTCCACGGGGGCCAGACCGTTCGATGGGGCGTGAACTGGCGTGGTAGTCTTGCGGTCTATCGCGTGAGGAAAAAATGACGCCGTGCGCGGCGTCGCGTGTTTTTCCGCCCTCGACCGACCCACACCGCCGCCGCTCACGCTCGACATGCCGAATCCGCCGCACGAGGCACCCTCTCTCAACGCTCACGAAACTCACCCCGGCTGGCGTGCGTATCTGAATACGCACATGCTGATCTGCGTCTTTCTCGGCTTCACGTCGGGGCTGCCGCTATTCACGCTCGTTTATCTCGTGCAGGCCTGGCTGCGCTCGGAAGGCGTGAATCTCAAGGAAATCGGCCTCTTCGCGCTGATCCAGTTTCCCTATACGTGGAAATTCGTCTGGGCGCCGCTCATGGACCGCTACGTGCCGCGCCTGCCCGGCTGGAAGCCGGGGCGGCGGCGCGGCTGGATGCTCGTCACGCAAATTCTCGTGGCGCTCGCGATCGGCGCGCTCGGCTATGTCTCGCCGAAGGAGTCGATTCTTGCCGCGGCCGCGCTCACGGCGCTCGTGGCGTTCTTCGGCGCGAGCCAGGACATCGCCATCGACGCCTATCGCCGCGAACTGCTGCGCGACACGGAGCAAGGCCTCGGCAACGCCGTACACGTGAACGCGTACAAGATCGCCGCGCTCGTGCCCGGCTCGCTCGCGCTGATCCTCTCCGACCATCTGCCGTGGAGCACGGTGTTCGTCGTCACGGCCGCGTTCATGATTCCCGGCATGATCATGACGCTCGTGGTGCGCGAGCCCGAGGTGCATGGCGCGCCGCCGAAGAAGCTGGGCGAAGCCATCGTGCAGCCGTTCGCCGAATTCGTGCGCCGCGACGGCCTCGCGGTCGCGCTGTTCGTGCTCGCGTTCATCTTCCTCTACAAGCTCGGCGACACGATGGCCACCACGCTTTCGACGTCGTTCTTTCTCGACATCGGCTTCTCGCGCACCGAGATCGGCGTGATCGCCAAGATGACGGCGTTCGGCGCGAGCCTCGCGGGCGGCATTATCGGCGGCGTGGCGCTCGTGAAGATCGGCATCGGGCGCGGCCTGTGGATTTTCGGTTTCCTGCAAATGGTGTCGACGCTCGGCTTCGCGTGGCTCGCGCAGCTGCACGACGGGTCGGCGTCGCTCGCGGCCATTCAGGACGCCACGGTGGCCGTGAATCGTCTGCTCGCTTCGGCCGTCAACGCGCAGATCACGCTCGATCCGCGCGCCGTGGCGCTCGCGCTGGTGTACGGCTTCGAGACCTTCGCCACGGGTTTGACGCTCGCCGCGTTCACGGCCTATATCGCCAGCACGACCGATCCGCGTTATACGGCCACGCAGTTCGCGCTGTTCACGAGCCTCGCCTCGGTGCCGCGCACGCTCGCTTCGGCGGCGAGCGGCTACGTGGTCGCGCGGATCGGCTGGTTCGACTACTTCATCGTATGCACGGCGCTCGCCGTACCGGGTATGCTCCTGCTCATTCGTATCGCCCCATGGAGAATCCGGTCGTGAGGCAGCATCAGACCGCCGTGTCACGCAACACGCGGAACGCGGTTTCTACGCGTGCGCCGCAGCGTGCGCCGCAGCGAGCGCCGCAGCGCACCGCGCGCCCGCGCGGGCGTTGGTCGGCGCGGGCGCTGACGCGTTTCGCGGCGCAGCTTCTCGCGCAACTCCTCGCGCTCTCGGCGGCGCTGCCCGCATGGCGCGTCGCGCAAGCCGCCGACAACGCCGCGACCACCAGCGCTCCGGCGGCGCAGCCGTCGAGCGCCGAAGCCCCCGCCGCCAACAGCGCGGCCGCCGGGGCAACCAGCGGCGGCGCCGCGGGCAACGCCGGCGCATCCGGCAGCGCGCCCGCCGCCAATGTCCAGAACGCCCAGAGCACCTCGAACGCGCCGAACACGGGCCGCGTCGTGCGCTTCGGCAACAGCGCCGTGTATCGCAACCTGATTCCCTCGCCGATGCTGGAAGCGCAGGCCGCGTCCGAATTCAACGAGATCGTGCGCGGCGCGGCGCATTCGAATCGCCTTTACCCCGACAGCGACCCGCGTGTGCAACGCACGCGCGCCTTCGTCGACCGGCTCGCGCCCTATGCGGTGAAATGGAGCGATCGCGTCAAGAGCTGGAAGTGGGAAGTCGCGGTGATCCGCTCGACGGATATCCGCATGTACTGCCTGCCGGGCGGCAAAATCGTCGTGTACGGCGGGCTGCTCGACCGCGTGAAGCTCAACGACAACGAGTTCGGCATGCTGCTCGGCCACGAGATCGCGCATGCGGTGCGCGAGCACGTGCGCGAGCGCCTTGGCGAGCAGCAAGCCGCGCAGATCGAATCGGGCAGCGTGCCGCAGTTGTTCGGTCTCGCCGATCTGGGCGTGTTCCCGCTCGGCATCGGCTCGCAGCTCGTGGAAATGCATTACGGCCGCGCCGACGAAACCGAAGCCGACGTGATCGGCGGCGACATTGCCGCGCGCGCCGGTTTCGACCCGCGCGCGGCGCTCACGCTCTGGGACAAGCTCGCCGTGGCCACGCGCGCCGACCGCGATCAGGGCTTCATCTACGTGCATCCGTACACGAGCGCGCGCCGCGCCGACATCGCCAAGCGTCTTGTCGACATGATGCCGCTCTACGCCAAGGCCATCGGCAAGCCGCTCGACGCGCTGCCCGACTACGAAGGCATGGCCGTGCCGCAGCGGCGCAAGCTCGCCGGGCAATAAGGCCGGCACGCCCGCGCGGCGGCCTCAGCGCTCGACCGTGTAGTCGTAGTCGATCGTGAGCGGCGCGTGGTCGCTGAACTTGATGTCCTTGAAGATGGACGTGTGCTTCGCCTTGTGCGCGATGCCCGGCGTGGCGATCTGATAGTCGATGCGCCACCCCACGTTCTTCGCGTAGGCCTGGCCGCGATTGCTCCACCACGTGTACTGCTCGGCGCGCGTGTCGAGCGTGCGGAACACGTCGACATAGCCCACGTCGTCGAACAGTTGGGTAAGCCACGCGCGCTCCTCGGGCAGGCAACCCGAGTTCTTCTGGTTGCCCTTCCAGTTCTTGATGTCGATTTCCTTGTGGACGATGTTCACGTCGCCGCACACGATCACTTCGCGCTCCCGCGCGAGTTCGGCCAGATGCGGCATGAATTCGTCCATGAAACGGTACTTCGCGGCCTGGCGCTCCTCGCCGCTCGAACCCGAAGGCACGTACACCGAAATCACCGAAAGCTTGCCGAAGCGCGTTTCCACGTAGCGGCCCTCGGGATCGAACTCGGCGCTGCCGAAGCCGATGATCACGTCGTCGGGCTCGTGGCGCGAGTACACGCCCGCGCCGCTGTAGCCCTTCTTCACCGCGTGCTGGAAGTAGCCCTTGAAGTCGTGCGGCGCGAGGAATTCGGGCGTCATGTCGTCCTGCGAGCATTTGATTTCCTGCACGCAGAGCACGTCGGCCTTTTGCTCGCCGAACCATTCGAAAAAGCCCTTTTTCGCCGCCGAGCGGATGCCGTTCAGATTCGCGGTGATCACACGCAACATGTCGTTTTCCTCTTGATTTGCGATGCCTCGCGGCGCGAGGCGGGTGCATCGGGTTGCATCGGGTTTTCGCCGGCCCGCACGTTCAATCTATCTTCACGCCCTTCAGTTCGGACTTGGCCGGCGGATATTCGAGCTTGAGTCCGTCCATCAAACGCAGCAGCAGCTCGGCGACCATCACGTTGCGATGCGTCTTGGAGTCGGCGGGCACGACGTACCACGGCGCGCAGGGCGTCGAAGTGGCCGCGAGCAGATCGCCGTAAGCGGCCTGATAGGCGTCCCAGTGCTTGCGCGCTTCGAGATCGGAAAGATCGAACTTCCAGTGTTTCGTTTCGTCGTCGATGCGCGCTTGCAGGCGGCGCTTCTGCTCGTCCTTCGAGATGTGCAGCATGCATTTCACGATGGTCGTGCCGCTCTGCGCGAGCAGGGCTTCGAAGTCGCGAATCTGCCGGTAGCGGCGCTCGCATTCGGCCTGATCGATCTGCCCGGTCACGCGCGGCACGAGCACGTCTTCGTAATGGCTGCGATTGAAGATCGCGAGTTCGCCGGCCGCGGGCGCCTGGGCATGCACGCGCCAGAGAAAGTCGTGCGCCGCCTCGATGGCCGTGGGCGCGCGAAACGGCACGATGCGCAGGCCGAGCGGATCGACCTCCTGAAACACGCCGCGAATGGTGCCGTCCTTGCCGCTCGTGTCCATGCCTTGCAGCACGAGCAGCACACGTTGATGGCGCTGCGCGTGCAGGCGTTCCTGCTGCACGTCGAGCAGCTTGCCGATTGCGGAGAGGCGCGCGCGGTCGCCGTCCTTGCTGCCCGTCGAAAACGGTTTCGCGCCCGGATCGAGCGCCTCGAGCGCGAACCCGGCCGCTGCCTGCTTGTCGCCGAAAAACGGCACGCGGTAATCATCCAGATTCGCATCAAGCTTCGCGGCGGGTTTCGGGGTCTTCGGCATGCTTTTCACCTCGTCATGAAACGACGAGGCGGCGTCACACGTCACGCGCAACGCCGCCTTCGCTCAATGCAACTGGCACGAATCCGTGCCTTCGCTCGATCAGCCCAGCTTCTTCTTGAGCAGCTCGTTGACCTGCTGCGGATTCGCCTTGCCCTTGGTGGCCTTCATCGCCTGGCCGATCAGCGCGTTGAACGCCTTTTCCTTGCCCGCGCGGAATTCTTCCACCGACTTCGCGTTCGCGGCCAGCACTTCGTCGATGATGGCTTCGAGCGCGCCGGTGTCCGAAATCTGCTTGAGGCCCTTCGCCTCGATGATGCGGTCGGCGGCGGCTTCGTCCGTGGCCTTCTCGTCCCACATCGCAAGGAACACTTCCTTCGCGATCTTGTTCGAGATCGTGCCGTCGGCGATGCGCGCGAGCAGCAGCGCGAATTGCGCGGCCGAGACTGGCGACGCTTCGATGTCCAGACCTTCGCGGTTCAGTTGCGACGAGACTTCGCCCATCAGCCAGTTCGCGGCGGCCTTCGCCTGGCCTTTGTCGCCATTCGCGCCGGCCTTCGCGACCACGGCCTCGAAATACGCCGCCATCGCCTTGCTCGACGTGAGCACGTTCGCGTCGTACGCCGTCACGCCGTACTGCTCGACGAAGCGCGCCTGCATGGTGGCGGGCAGTTCGGGCATCTCGCCCTTCACGCGCTCGACCCAGGCCGCGTCGATCACGAGCGGCATCAGGTCGGGGTCGGGGAAATAGCGGTAGTCGTGCGCGTCTTCCTTGCTGCGCATCGAACGCGTTTCGCGCTTGTCCGGGTCGTAGAGGCGCGTTTCCTGCACCACCGTGCCGCCGTCCTCGATCAGTTCGACCTGGCGGCGCACTTCGTACTGGATCGCTTCTTCGAGGAAGCGGAACGAGTTCAGGTTCTTGATCTCGGCGCGCGTGCCGAATTCCTTCTGGCCGACCGGGCGCACGGACACGTTCGCGTCGCAGCGGAACGAGCCTTCCTGCATGTTGCCGTCGCAGATGCCGAGCCACACGACGAGCGTGTGCAGCGCCTTCGCATACGCAACCGCTTCGGCGGCGCTGCGCATTTCAGGTTCCGTAACGATTTCGAGCAGCGGCGTGCCGGCGCGATTCAGGTCGATGCCGGTCATGCCCGCGAAGTCTTCGTGCAGCGACTTGCCCGCGTCCTCTTCCAGGTGCGCGCGCGTGAGATTGACGGTTTTCTCGTACGCTTGCCGGCCGGCCTTTTCGTTGGCGGGAACCTGAATGGTGATTTTGCCGCCCTGCACGACCGGAATCTCGTACTGGCTGATCTGATAGCCCTTCGGCAAATCGGGGTAGAAGTAGTTCTTGCGCGCGAAGATGCTGCGCGGCGCGACCGTCGCGCCGATCGCGAGACCGAAGCGGATCGCGCGCTCCACGGCGCCGCGGTTCATCACGGGCAGCACGCCCGGCAGCGCGAGATCGACGGGACAGGCCTGCGAGTTGGGCGCCGCGCCGAACTGCGTCGATGCGCCCGAAAAGATCTTCGACGCCGTGGACAACTGCGCGTGCGTCTCAAGACCGATAACGACTTCCCATTGCGTGCTCATGCTTGCACCCCTGCCACTGCCGGCGCCTTGCGATGCCATTCGGTCGCGCGCTGGAACGCGTCGGCGACTTGCAGCATGCGGGCCTCGTTGAAATAGTTGCCGACGATCTGGAGACCGACGGGCCGCTGCGCGTTCGCGCCCGCGCCGAAGCCGCACGGCACGCTCATGCCGGGCAGGCCCGCGAGGCTCGTCGAGAGCGTGTAGATGTCGGCGAGGTACATCTGCACGGGATCGTCGCCCTTCGCGCCGATGTCCCACGCCACACTGGGCGCGACCGGCCCCATGATGACGTCGCACTGCCTGAACGCTTCCTGGAAGTCGTTCGCGATGATGCGCCGGATCTTCTGCGCTTGCAGGTAGTACGCGTCGTAATAGCCGTGCGAGAGCACGTAGGCGCCCACCAGAATGCGGCGCTTCACTTCGGGGCCGAAACCTTCCGCGCGCGACTTCTTGTACATGTCGAGCAGATCGCCGTACTGCGCCGCGCGATGGCCGAAGCGCACGCCGTCGAAGCGCGAAAGGTTCGACGAGGCTTCCGCCGGCGCGATCACGTAGTACACGGGAATCGACAGCTCGGTTTTCGGCAGCGAGACTTCCACGAGCGTGGCGCCGAGCGACTCGCAGGTCTTGAGCGCGGCGTCGATGGCGGCGCGCACGTCGTCGGCGAGACCCGCGCCGAAGTATTCCTTCGGCAGGCCGATGCGCAAACCCGCGAGCGGTTTGCCGGCGCCGGCGTCCTCGCCCCAGGATTTGCCAAGAAAGCGCGTGTAGTCTTCGTCGTCGCGTTGCAGGCTCGTGGAATCGCGCTCGTCGAAGCCGGCCATGGCGTTCAGGAGCAGCGCGCAGTCGGCGGCGTCGCGCGCCATCGGGCCGCCCTGGTCGAGCGACGAGGCGAACGCGATCATGCCGTAACGCGACACGCGGCCATACGTGGGCTTGATGCCCGTGATGCCCGAGAACGACGCGGGCTGACGGATCGAGCCGCCGGTGTCGGTGCCCGTGGCGGCGGGCGCGAGGCGCGCGGCCACGGCCGCGGCGGAGCCGCCCGACGAGCCGCCCGGCACGGCCCTGGTGTCCCACGGGTTCTTCACCGCGCCGAAGAACGAGTTCTCGTTCGACGAGCCCATCGCGAATTCGTCCATGTTGGTCTTGCCGAGGCAGACCATGCCCGCGCGCTCGAGCCGCTCGACCACGGTGGCGTCGAACGGGCTCACATAGTTTGCAAGCATGTGCGAGCCGGCCGTCGAACGCCAGTTGCGCGTGACGAACACGTCCTTGTGCGCGAGCGGCAGGCCCGCGAGCGGGCCGGCGTGGCCCGAGTGCAGCAGCGCGTCGGCGGCCCTTGCCTGCGCGAGCGTCAATTCGGGATTGACGTCGACGAAGGCGTTCAGGTCCTTGTGCGCCTCGATGCGGCCCAGAAAGTGCTGGGCCAGCTCGACTGCGGAGCATTCCTTCGCGGCCAGCGCGGCGCGCAGTTCGGTCAAGCTTTTGTCATGCATTGCGTGATTCCTGAAAGAACGTCACGGTGTATTCGGCGATGAATCCGGCGCGGGCGGCGCCGTTCGAGAGCGCCGCGCCCGGCCGTGGCGGACGCGCGTTTCGAAACTTCGGAGTCCATGCCGTTTTTCTCGCGTGTTTCGCGTGTTTTTCGAATCGTTCCGACGACTCGAAGGATTTCGAAAATAGCTAAAAAGTGCTGCGCGGTTTACTCAATCACGCGCGGCACGAGGTAAAGTCCGTCCTGCACCGCGGGCGCGGGACGTTGCAGCGCCGCGCGGTCGACGACTTCGGTCACGGCGTCTTCGCGCAAACGCAGCGCAACATCCTCGATCTGCTCGATCGGATGGGCGAGCGGCGCGATGCCGGTCGTGTCCACGGCCTGCATCTGCTCGACGAGGCCGAAGAAGCCGTTTAGCTGGTCGAGCGTGTTGGCGGCTTCGGCGTCGGCCAGTTCGAGGCGCGCGAGGTGCGCGATACGCTTCACATCGTTCAGGGTCAGGGCCATGCGGTCACCGAAAAAGTGGCTGCGGCAGTGCGGAAATCCAGTGCTGCAACAGCGGTTTATTGCGCCGGATCCGGCGATGGAGGAAAGCTTCGACGAGGTCAAAAACTGCCTCCCGGATCCTGCAAAACAGGCAAAATTATAAGGTATCATTACGCGTTCGACCCAAACCCGGACCGCCTTGCGCCCGCCTTTCAGTTCTGTACGCAGCACGATGCGGCCAGAATGGACCCAACGGGCAGCGCCGCGAGGCTGCCTCCGGTAATCATCCCCGTAGTCTCAGGCCCCTCGTTTCACTGGCGGCGCGCCCCACGCGGCACCCGCCATGTTCCCGGGGGCACGCTTCGCAGCGGCGCGCTGCGCCCGCCCTGAGGCTGTTATTTTTTCCGCTGCCGCCCTCGTCCACGCATCTGGGAGGGACGGCCACAAGCGAGACAGGATTTTTGAATGTTCGGTTTTCTGCGTAGCTACTTCTCCAACGATCTGGCGATCGATCTCGGCACCGCCAACACCCTCATCTACATGCGCGGCAAGGGCATCGTTCTCGACGAACCCTCGGTCGTGTCCATCCGCCAGGAAGGCGGCCCGAACGGCAAGAAGACGATTCAGGCCGTCGGCAAGGAAGCCAAGCAGATGCTCGGCAAGGTGCCGGGCAACATCGAGGCTATCCGCCCGATGAAGGACGGCGTGATCGCCGACTTCACCGTGACCGAACAGATGATCAAGCAGTTCATCAAGACGGCCCACGAGTCGCGCATGTTCTCGCCGTCGCCGCGCATCATCATCTGCGTGCCGTGCGGTTCGACCCAGGTCGAGCGCCGCGCGATCAAGGAAGCCGCGCACGGCGCGGGCGCCTCGCAGGTGTACCTGATCGAAGAACCCATGGCCGCCGCGATCGGCGCGGGCCTGCCGGTTTCGGAAGCCACGGGCTCGATGGTGGTCGACATCGGCGGCGGCACGACCGAAGTGGGCGTGATCTCGCTCGGCGGCATCGTCTACAAGGGCTCGGTACGCGTGGGCGGCGACAAGTTCGACGAAGCCATCGTCAACTATATCCGCCGCAACTACGGCATGCTGATCGGCGAACAAACGGCCGAAGCCATCAAGAAGGAAATCGGCTCGGCGTTCCCGGGTTCCGAAGTCAAGGAAATGGAAGTGAAGGGCCGCAATCTGTCGGAAGGCATTCCGCGCAGCTTCACGATTTCCAGCAACGAAATTCTCGAAGCGCTCACCGACCCGCTGAACCAGATCGTTTCGTCGGTGAAGATCGCGCTCGAGCAAACGCCGCCGGAACTGGGCGCCGACATCGCCGAACGCGGCATGATGCTGACGGGCGGCGGCGCGCTGCTGCGCGACCTCGACCGCCTGCTCGCCGAGGAAACCGGCCTGCCGGTGCTGGTGGCGGAAGATCCGCTCACCTGCGTCGTGCGCGGCTCGGGCATGGCGCTCGAACGCATGGACAAGCTCGGCAGCATCTTCTCGTACGAGTAAGCGCGCGGCGCATCCGCGCTCGGGCACGCGGTGCGGTCAAGCAATTGAACGCGCGAAGTTGAGAGCACGGCGGCCCGCGCCGCTGTGCCGCCCGCTTTGGGGCGCCCTCCGGGGCGCCGCTGTATCACCTCCCGTTTCACCGAACCGCACACGCCCCCGGCGCCGACCATGGAATACAGTCCGCCGCCCCTGTTCAAGCAAGGCCCTTCGGCACTCGCACGGCTGATCTTCTTCGTCGTGCTGTCGATCGCGCTGCTGGTCTCCGACGCCCGCTTCAAGACGCTCGAGATCGTGCGCGGCGTGCTAGGCGCGGGGCTTTATCCGTTGCAACGCGCGGCCCTCGTGCCGCGCGATCTCTTTATGGGCGCCGCCGATCTGGCCGTGACAAGCTCCACGCTGCGCGCGGAAAACACCCAGCTCCAGTCGCGCAACCTCCGGCTTTCGCAGCAGGCCAATCAAGCCGCGTCGCTCGCCGCCGAAAACGCGCATCTGCGCGCGCTTTTGCAGCTTTCGCAGCGCATCGGCGCGCAAACCACGCCCGCCGAAATCCAGTACGACACGCGCGACCCGTTCACGCAGAAGGTCGTGATCGGCGGCGGCTCGCAACAGGGCGTGCAGGACGGCTCGCCCGTCGTCACCGAAGACGGCGTGATCGGCCAGGTCACGCGCGTGTTTCCCATGCAGTCGGAAGTCACGCTCGTCACCGACAAAGACCAGGCCGTGCCCGTCGAAGTGGTGCGCACGGGCCTGCGCAGCGTGATCTACGGCACGGCGAAGGGCGATCTGCTCGACCTGCGTTTCGTGCCGATCAGCGCCGACCTTCAAGCGGGCGACGAACTCGTGACGAGCGGCCTCGACGGCGTGTATCCGCAAGGGTTGCCGGTGGCGAAGGTGCTGCGCGTGGACAAACAGGCCGACACGGCGTTCGCGCGAGTGGTTTGCCTGCCGCTTGCGGCCGTGCGCGGCGCGCGCGAGGTGCTGGTGCTGCATTTCGTCGCGCAGGTGCCGCCCAACCCGATCGTGGCCGAGGAAGCCGCCGCGGCGGCCGAGGCGAAGGACAAGAAGAAGTCCGGCAAGAGCGCCGCGAAGGACAAGGCCGCCGACAAGAAGGCAGACGACACTAAAAAGGGCGCCGCGAGCGCGGGCGCCTCGGCGGCCAGCGCAGCCGCGGCGACCAAACCCGCGACCCGCCCCGGGGCCACGGAACCGGCGAGGCCCACGGAAAAGCAGGCCGCGAGGCCAACGACGAAACCGGCTGCAACTCCGTCCGCAAAGCCGGCCGCCAGACCGCCAGCCGCGCAAGGGGGCCAGTGATGCCGCGTCCGCAATACATTCTTCAGCCGGTCAACCCGTACTTCATCGTTTTCAGTCTCGCGGCCGCGTTCCTGCTGAACCTGCTGCCGTGGGGCAAGCTGCCCGGCGTGCCCGACTTCGTCGCGCTCGTGCTGCTGTTCTGGAACATTCATCAGCCGCGCAAGGTCGGCATGGGCGTGGCGTTCCTGCTGGGCTTGCTGATGGACGTCCACAACGCGAACCTGCTCGGCGAGCACGCGCTCGCGTACACGCTGCTTTCGTACGGCGCGATCACCATTCACCGCCGCGTGCTGTGGATGTCGCTCGGCTTGCAGATGTTCGCCGTCACGCCGATGCTCGTGGGCGCGCAGGTCGTGCCTTTCGTGATCCGCCTGCTGATGGGCGCATCGTTTCCTGGCTGGGGGTATCTCGTCAGCGGTTTCGTCGAAGCCGTGCTCTGGCCGATCGCGAGCGTGCTGCTGCTGTTGCCGCAGCGCCGTCCCGTCGATCCCGACGACACGCGGCCGATCTGAGCGGCCCGCGCCGCTCGCCGCAGGAAGACCCGCTTGACTACCTCTTACGCACCCCGGCCCGCCGTTCCTCGCGATTGGAACAGCGGGGCCGCGGTCTGACAGCATGACCGAATTCAAGGACACCCAGCAGCAGCTCTCGAAATTCCGCCTGCGCGTCGCGGCGGCCGGGCTGTTCGTGTTCGTCTGCTTCGGGCTGATCGCATTCCGCTTCCTCTATCTCCAGGTGTGGAATCACAGCAAGTATTCGCTCCAGGCGGACGAAAACCGCATCTCGGTCGCGCCGATCGTGCCGAATCGCGGCATCATCACCGACCGCAACGGCGTCGTGCTCGCGAAGAACTACTCCGCGTACACGCTCGAAATCACGCCCTCGAAGCTCACCGACACGCTCGACAACACGATCGACCAGCTTTCGACCGTGATCCCGATCGACCAGCGCGACCGCCGCCGCTTCAAGAAGCTGCTCGAAGATTCCAAGAACTTCGAAAGCCTGCCGATCCGCACGCGCCTCACCGACGACGAAGTCGCGCGCTTCACCGCGCAACGCTTCCGCTTTCCCGGCGTGGAAGTGCGCGCGCGCCTGTTCCGCCAATATCCGCTCGGCCCCACGGCGGCGCACGTGATCGGCTATATCGGCCGTATTTCGCAGCGCGATCAGGACCGCATCGACGATCTTTCCGACAAGAACGACAGCGATCCCGAGCACTACGATCCGCGTCTGGACGCCAACAACTACAATGGCACCGACTACATCGGCAAGATCGGCGTCGAGCAGAGCTACGAAACCGAGCTGCACGGCCTGACGGGCTTCGAGGAAGTGGAAGTGACGGCGGGCGGGCGCCCCGTGCGCACGCTCTCGCGCACCCAGGCCACGCCCGGCAACAACCTCGTGCTGTCGCTCGACATCGGCTTGCAGCAAGTGGCCGAGCAGGCGTTCGCGGGCAAGCGCGGGGCGCTCGTCGCGATCGAGCCTGCCACGGGCGACATTCTCGCGTTCGTCTCCGCGCCGAGCTTCGATCCGAACTCGTTCGTCGACGGCATCGACCAGCAAACCTGGGACGAGCTCAACAACTCGCCCGATCACCCGCTGCTCAACCGCCCGCTGCACGGCACCTACCCGCCCGGCTCCACCTACAAGCCGTTCATGGCGCTCGCCGCGCTCACGCTGCACAAGCGCACGCCGCAATGGGGCTTCTCGGACCCCGGCTACTACATGTTCGGCGGCCACCGCTTCAACAACGACGTGCGCTCGGGCCAGGGCTGGGTCGACATGAACCGCGCGATCATGGTGTCGAACGACACCTACTTCTTCATGCTCGCGCACGATCTGGGCGTGGACAACATCGCGAACTTCATGAAGCCGCTCGGCTTCGGCCAGCTCACCGGCATCGACATCGCGGGCGAGGCGCGCGGCATCCTGCCCTCGACCGAATGGAAGCGCAAGGCGTACCGCAAGCCCGAGCAGCAGAGGTGGTACGAAGGCGAGACGATCAGCCTCGGCATCGGGCAAGGTTATAACTCGTTCACAATTCTCCAGCTCGCGCACGCCACGGCCACGCTCGCCGACAACGGCATTCTGATGAAGCCGCACCTCGTGAAGGAAATCGAGAATCCCATCACGAAGGCCGAGCATCTGACGGTGCCGAGCGAAAGCGGGCGCCTGGACGTGAAGCAGTCGGATATCGACGTCGTGAAGCGCGGCATGGAAAACGTGACGATGAACCCGTCGGGCACGGCGTACCAGGTGTTCCGCAACGCGCCGTACACGTCGGCGGGCAAGACCGGCACGGCGCAGGTGTTCTCGCTGCAAGGCAACAAGTACCAGGCGCACGCGCTGGCCGAACACTTGCGCGACCACGCGCTGTTCATCGCGTTCGCGCCGGCGGAAAAGCCGCAGATCGCCGTGGCGCTGATCGTCGAAAACGGCGGCTGGGGCGCGCAGTCCGCCGGGCCGATCGCGCGGCGCGTGCTCGACTACTGGCTGGTCGATCGCCTGAAGCCGGGCGTGGAGCAGGCGGCCGTGGCCGCCGCCGCGTCGGCGACCGAGGACGCGTCCGCGCCGCAAATCGGCACCGCGCCGGGCGATGCGGGCGCGGCGGCGGCTTCCGGTGCTTCGAGTGCTTCAGGCGCTTCGGCGGGTTCGGCGCCCTCGCCAGCACCCGCGCCCGCGTCGGCGTCCACGTCCCTGCCCGTGAAGGTCGCGGCCGGCTTCACGCCGCTGCCCGTGCCCGTGACGGCGCCGCCGCCCGCGCCGGCCTCGGCGGCGTCCGCCGCCGGTGCCGGTGCCGATGGCTCGAACGCCGCCGCGAACGGAGCCGCGAACACTGCATCGGGCGCCGCCGCGAACGCCGCGCGCGCGGCTTCGGCCCCCCGGCCGGGCCACGCGGCGGGCAAATCGGCGAATAACACAACGAGCGGCGCGGCCAATAACGGCGCGAACACCGCCGCGAACGGCAAGCCGCGCCAGAATGTCGCCCCGGACGCGCCCGCCGCCACCGACGCCGTGAACGGCGGCACCGCGAACCGCGCCGACGCCTCCAATGCGCCCGATGCGCCGGGCCGTCCCGGCGCCGCCTCGGTGCCGCGCCATTTCGGCCCCGGCCCGCATCGTCCGCGCCGCCCCGAAAGCGCGCCGGGCGCGGCCACGCTCGCGCCGCCGCCCAGGCCCGCGACCGGCGGCATCGACGAGTAAGGAGTTTTCATGCCCTTCTTCCAGTTCGACAAGATCGACAAACGCGCCGTGCTCGACACGCTGCGCAAGATGTTCCTCGGCTTCGACCGGCCGCTCGCGCTCACCGTGTTCCTGCTGCTGTGCGTGGGCATCGTCACGCTCTACAGCGCGAGCCTCGACGTGCCCGGCCGCGTGGAAGACCAGTTGCGCAACATCATGCTCACCTTCGTGCTGATGTGGGCGCTCGCCAACGTGCCGCCCAACACGCTCATGCGGTTCGCCGTGCCGATCTACACCTTCGGCATCGCGCTGCTGGTGGCCGTGGCCGCGTTCGGCCTGACGCGCAAGGGCGCGAAACGCTGGATCAACGTGGGCGTGGTGATTCAGCCGTCCGAGATTCTCAAGATCGCCACGCCGCTCATGCTCGCGTGGTATTACCAGCGCCGCGAAGGCGTGATGCGCTGGTACGACTTTCTCGTCGGCTTCGTCATTCTGCTCGTGCCGGTCGGGTTGATCGCCAAGCAGCCGGACCTCGGCACCGCCGTGCTCGTGTTCGCCTCGGGCGTGTTCGTGATCTACTTCGCGGGGCTCTCGTTCAAGCTGATCGTGCCGGTGCTCATTGCGGGCGTGATTGCCGTGGGCTCCATCGCGGCATTCCAGGACAAGATCTGCCAGCCGCAGGTGAACTGGCCGCTCATGCACGACTACCAGAAGCACCGCATCTGCACGCTGCTCGACCCGACTTCCGATCCGCTCGGCAAGGGCTTCCACACCATTCAGGCCGTGATCGCGATCGGCTCGGGCGGCCCGCTCGGCAAGGGCTGGCTCAAGGGCACGCAGTCGCATCTGGAGTTCATCCCCGAAAAGCACACCGACTTCATCTTCGCGGTGTTTTCGGAGGAATTCGGCATGGCGGGCGGCATCGTGCTGCTCACGCTCTACATGCTGCTGATCGCGCGCGGGCTCTATATCGCGGCGAACGGCGCCACGCTTTTCGGCCGCCTGTTGGCCGGCTCGCTCACGATGGCGTTCTTCACCTACGCGTTCGTCAATATCGGCATGGTGAGCGGCATTCTGCCCGTGGTGGGCGTGCCGCTGCCGTTCATGAGTTACGGCGGCACGGCGCTCACCACGCTCGGCGTCGCCATCGGGCTCATCATGAGCGTGGGGCGCCAGAAGCGCTTGATGCAGAGCTGACGTCCGCCCCATCTTTCGCGGATAAAAAAACGCGCCGGCATCGACCGGCGCGTTTGCTTTTGCGTCGCGGCATGCGCCGCCCGGGCGCGCTCACTGCGATTGCGCGGGCGCCGCCTTCTTCAACTGATCGCTCAACTGCTGAAACTTGAGCCGCGCGGCCGGATCGCCCTGCGCCGCCGCCGCCGCGTAATACGCGCGCGCGACGTTGATGTTCTTCGTCACGCCGTCGCCGCCGCGCTCGTAGAACGAGCCGGCCACGTATTGCGCCGTCATGTCGCCGCCTTCGGCCGCTTTCTTGTACCAGTAGAACGCCTGCTTGTTGTCGCGCGCGGTGCCGCGCCCGTCGAGGAACTGATTGGCGAGCGCGAGCTGCGCCTGCGTGTGGCCCTGCTTCGCCGCCTTCAGGAACCACTGATGCGCCTCGGCCGGATCGCGCCCGACGAACTCGCCGTCGTCGTACATTTTTCCGTAGACGTACTGCGCGTGCGACATGTTCGCGTCGGCGGCCTTGCGCAGCCACTTGCGGCCTTCGTCCGCATTGGCGGCGCCGCCCTCGCCGTTCATCAGCATCATCGCGTAGTTGAATTCGGCGAGGCGGCTGCCGTGCCGCGCGGCCGCCAGGAACTCGCTGCGCGCCACGCCCAGATTGCCCGCGTTGTAGTCCGCCACGGCGTTCGCCGTTTGCGGGTCGATGGGCGCGACGGGCACGCCGCCTCTGGTTTCCGCACCTTGGGTTTCCGCACCTTGGGTTTGCGCATCCTGCGATTTCGCGGCTTGCGCCGCCTGCGCCGCCTCCACGGCGACGGCGCTCAGCGCGAACGCCGCCGCCGTCATGCCGCCCAGCGCGAACGCCCGTAGATACCTCGCTTTCGAACCGCTCATGAACGCGCCTCCTGAAGCGCTTGCCGCGTCGCACGCACGAGCCACATGACGTCGGCGGCGAGCGCGATGAAGTTGAAACCCATTTCCCGATACTGCTTCGCACCGGCCGGGTCCATCGCGAAGATGCCCGCCGCCACGCCCGCGTCGCGCGCGGCCTTGACGATGCGCTGCATCGCGGCCGTCACGTCGGGATGCTTCGCGTCGCCGAGATGCCCGAGGCTCGCGGAAAGATCGCCGGGACCGACGAACAGGCAATCCACGCCCGGCACCGCCGCGATCCGCTCCACCTGCTCGACGGCCCGCGCCGTTTCGATCTGCAAGAGCGTGGCGATCTGCGCGTTGGCATTGCGCAGGTAATCGCGCCGCATGCCGTAAGCCGCCGCGCGCACCGCGCCCGCGACGCCGCGCTCGCCGTCGGGCGCGCCCGCGTCGGGGTAGCGCGTGAGGCGCACCGCGCGCGCCGCGTCTTCCGCGGATTCGATGCAAGGGAACATCACCGTGCGCGCGCCCGCGTCGAGCACGTGCTTGACGAGCCACGGCTCGCTGCTCGCCACGCGCACGACCGGCTCCGTGGGCAGGTGCGCGGCCGCGATCGCGCGCAGTTGCGCAACCGTGTCGGCGCTGTCGTTGGGCGTGTGTTCCATGTCGATGAGCAGCCAGTCGAAGCCGGCGTGCGCGAGCGCCTCGGCGGCGGTTTCGCTGCCCATCGAAAGCCAGAGGCCGTAAAGCGGCTCCGCTTCCTTGAGGCGTTCCTTGAGGGGATTGGTGAAGGTGCTCATCGCCGTGCTCCCGGCGAGCGTGCGCGTGGCGCGCGGCCGGGTTCTCCCGGCGGCGCGGCAGCCCGCATGTCTCGCTCCGTTAAGTGTTGTCGGCCGCGCGCGCGAATGCGGCGGACCTTGCCGGAGCGATCATACCGCGCCAAAAGTGCGCGGGCCCGCGCGGAACCTGCCTTGCGCGGATCGGAACCATCGCGCGTATCAGTCGCGCACGACCTCGGCCCAGCAGTTCGGCGTTTCGTAGAGGCGCACTTTGTGAAGGCGCAGATTCACGCCGTAATGCGCGTCGTAGACTTCGGCCAGAATGCCGAACGCGGTGGCCGCGAGATTTTCCACGGTCGGAATGCGGTCGATCACGACGGTCTTGTGGCCCGGCAGCGTTTCGAGGAAACCGCGCACCTGCGTGTCGCCTTCGAAGACCAGAAACGCGTGGTCCCACAAGTCGACGAGATGCTGGTTCGCGAGCGACTTCACGTCGGCGAAATCCATCACCATGCCGCGGTCCGGCGCGCCTTCGGTCTCGACCAGATCGCCTTGCAGCGTGATTTCGAGCACGTAGCGGTGGCCGTGCAGATTGCGGCACTGGCTGCGGTGGTCGGGAATGCGGTGGCCCGCGTCGAATTCGAGTTTTCGGGTGATCGTCAGCACGGCGCTTCTTCAGGGAATATTCAGATACTTGTGAGTCTGCATCGAAAGGCGCCACTGCGGGTGGCGCTTGCACCAGTCGATGGCGAGCTTCGTGTTCAGATCGCGCGACGGTCCGTCCATCGGCTGCACGAGAAAATACTCGAAATCGAGCCGGGCGTACTCGGCGAGCCGCTGGTTCTCCTGCGGCACGACCACCTTGAGTTCGTTGCCCTTCGTGACGACGAGCGGCGCGTCGGCCTTCGGGCTCACGCAAATCCAGTCGATGGTGTCGAGCACCGGCAGCGAGCCGTTGGTTTCGATGGCGATCACGAAGCCGGCTGCGTGCAGCGCGTCGACGAACGGCGGGTCGATCTGCAACATCGGCTCCCCGCCCGTGCACACGACGAAGCGATGGCGCTCGCCTTCGGGCCACAGCGAGGCGATCTTCGCGACCAGTTCCTCGGGCGTGCGGAACTTGCCGCCATTCTCGCCGTCGGTGCCGACAAAATCGGTATCGCAGAAGCGGCACACGGCTTCGGCGCGATCTTCCTCGCGGCCCGACCACAGATTGCAGCCGGCGAAGCGGCAGAACACGGCCGGGCGCCCGGCGTTCGCGCCTTCGCCCTGCAACGTGTAAAAAATTTCCTTTACGGCGTAAGTCATGGTGCTGCCTGAATTGCGGCCCGGATTGCAGCCGGAGTAAAGCTCATGGGGAGCGTGCGTTTCGGGCGCGATTTTAAGCCGATTGGGCCACGATCGCCCGGCAAGCCGCGCCGCCCGTGCGCGTCTTGCCTTGTTCACCGTCGATGCCGGCTGCCGAGGTCGGCCACGTCGGCCGACTATGCCTCGGCGGACGCCCGGCCGGCGCTCAAACCGGCGCTTCCGTCACGTTCTCGCCCGCGAGATACGCCTCGTAGCCGCGCTTGCGCAGCTTGCACGCCGGGCACTCGCCGCAGCCGAAGCCCCACGCGTGCAGTTCGGCGCGCTCGCCCAGGTAGCAGGTATGCGTTTCCACGCGCACCATGTCGACGAGCGCCGCGCCGCCAAGCTGCTCCGCGAGACGCCAGGTGTCGGCCTTGTCGAGCCACATGAGCGGCGTTTCAAGCTGAAAGCGCGCGTCCATGCCGAGATTGAGCGTGACTTGCAGCGCCTTCATGGTGTCGTCGCGGCAATCGGGATAACCCGAAAAGTCGGTTTCGCACATGCCGCCCACGAGCACCTTGAGCCCGCGCCGATACGCGATGGCCGCCGCGATCTGCATGAACATCAGGTTGCGGCCCGGCACGAAGGTGTTCGGCAGGCCGCTCGCGGCCGTTTCGATCTGGATCTCGCGCGTCATGGCCGTGTCGCTGATCGCGCCGAGCACCGCGAGGTCGATCATGTGATCGTCGCCTAGACGCTGGCCCCATGCGGGGAACGCACGCGCCATGCCGGCGCGGAAGCTCTCGCGGCACTCCAGTTCGACGCGATGACGCTGGCCGTAGTCGAAGCCGAGCGTCTCGACGGTCTCGTAGCGGTCGAGCGCCCATGCGAGGCACGTGGCCGAGTCCTGGCCGCCGGAAAACAGCACGAGCGCGCCTTTGGCTTCAGTTCGAGTCACCGTGAAACTCCGTGATTGAGATTTCCGCGCGAACGCCCGCTTCTGGCGGCACCGTGCGGCGGCCCGGCCACGATGCCGATGCGGCCGGCGCAGCCGACGCCGCGCGGGTGCGCGCCGGCTCAGTCAGCTCAGGCAGTATAGGCCGCGGCTTTCGCGCCAACATCGGCGTCACGCTTATGCCGCGGATACCGCCGCGCACGCGGCGCACATTGCGACGCCGCGGACAACTCGCACGGCAAGGAAAGCGCAAACGCAAGCAACGAAAAAGCCCCAGGAATCGAACGATCTCCTGGGGCTGCATTCTGGTGGCCTGGGACGGAATCGAACCATCGACACGCGGATTTTCAATCCGCTGCTCTACCAACTGAGCTACCGGGCCAACGAAGAAAGAAGATTATAGCCATCCGGACCGAGGGGCGCAAGCATTTTGGCAAAAAACGTGCGAGGGCTTATTGCCGCCCCCTCATTGCCAACCCAATGGCAACAGCGGCCAACGGCAGCCGACGGCGCCCGCGCCGAAGCGGCGCCCGCGCTCACTCGCCCTTGCTCTTGCCGAGATCGACGCCGAGTTGCTTGAGCTTGCGGTACAGATGCGTGCGCTCCAGCCCCGTTTTTTCGGCCACGCGCGTCATGCTGCCGTTCTCGCGCGCGAGGTGGTATTCGAAGTACGCGCGCTCGAACGCGTCGCGCGCGTCGCGCAACGGAATGTCGAACGAGATCGACGCCGTTTGCGCCGCCACCGCGCCCGCCGTCGCGTTCTCCGTGCCGAGCACCGGCAGCGCCGCCGCCGACGCCACCACGGCCGGGCCGCCCGTCGCAGGCTTGGCTGCCGTGGCGGGCGTGACCGGCGCCGCCGTGCCGCGCGCGAGACCCTGCTCGACGGCCTTGAGCAGCTTTTGCAGCGCGATCGGCTTCTCGAGGAAGTTGAGCGCGCCGATCTTCGTGGCCTCCACGGCCGTGTCGATGGTGGCATGCCCCGACATCATGATGACCGGCATCGTGAGCTGCCCTTGCGCTGCCCATTCCTTGAGCAGCGTGACGCCATCGGTGTCCGGCATCCAGATATCGAGCAGCACGAGATCGGGCACGTGACGCTGCCGGAATTCGCGCGCCTGCTGCGCGTCTTCCGCCAGCTCCACGACGTGCCCTTCGTCGCTGAGGATCTCCGAGAGCAATTCCCGGATGCCCATTTCATCGTCTACCACCAGGATGGTTGCCATTTACGCTGCCCTTGTCTGCACTGTTGCTTTTGACTTCTGCTCCGGCGTTGCACGCGCCACGCCCGGACCCGATGTCGCGCCGTCCGGGGTATCAGCAAGCTGGAGAAAGAGAATCGAAATCTGCGCGCCCTCTATCACGTCGCCCGCCTTCAGCCGATTGCGGATGTCGATGCGCGCGCCATGTTCGTCGACGATCTTCTTGACCATCGCAAGCCCGAGCCCTGTTCCTTTGGCTTTGGTCGTCACGTAGGGTTCAAACGCGCGCGTGAGGATGCGCGCCGGAAAGCCCGGCCCGTTGTCCGACACCGTGAGACGCACGGCCACGCGCGTGCGGCCTTGCGCGTCGGGGTCTCCGTATTCTACGGCGCGCGTCTCCAGCGTTACACGAGGCGCGGGGGTGTCGGCCACCGCATCCTGCGCGTTCTGCAAGAGGTTGTGGATGACCTGGCGCAACTGCGTGGCGTCGCCGCGTATCACCGGCAACTGCGAAAGCTCGACCTTGATCGCGCTCTTGCCTTCTTCCGCGCCGTAAAGCGTGAGCACTTCGCTCACGAGATCGTTGAGCTGAAGGTTCGCGAGCACCGCGGGCGGCGTGCGCGCGTAGTCGCGGAAGTTGTCGACCATCTGCTTCATCGCCGCGACCTGATTGACGATGGTGGTCGCGCCGCGCTTGAGCACTTCGGCGTCGGTGGGCGCGAGCTTGTCCGAGAGCTTCATTTGCAGGCGCTCGGCGGAAAGCTGGATCGGCGTGAGCGGGTTCTTGATCTCGTGCGCGAGACGCCGCGCGACTTCGCCCCACGCCACGGAACGCTGCGCCGAAATCACGTCGGAGATGTCGTCGAATACGACCACGTAGCCCGAGGTTTGCATGTCGCCGGCGTCGCGCCCCGTGTCGGAAACGAGGCGCGCGCCGCGCACGAGCAGCGTGAGCGGATCGGTTTCGCCCGCCATCGGCACGGAAAACTGCTGCTGCCAGTGGCCGCGGTCGAGGTCGCTGTCGCCGTCGCGCCGCGACGCTTCCTGATCGGCGAACGCCTTGCGCACCATCGCGCCGAAGTCCGACAGCGCGCCGATATGGTCCAGCGCGACGCCAAGCTGCGTCTGGAACGGCTGACGGAAGATGCGCTCCGCGCCGGGGTTGGCCGTGGTCAGCCGGAACTGGCGGTCGAACACGAACACGCCCGCCGTGAGGTTCGCGAGAATGCTTTCGAGGTACGCCTTCGAGTGCTCGAGCGCGATGCGGTTCTTCTCGACGGCCTGGCGCGCCTCGGAAAGCTGGCGCGTCATGGCGTTGAACGACTGCGTGAGAAAGCCCAGTTCGTCGCGCGACTTGATTTCGCGCTTGGGCGTGTAGTCGCCCTCGGTCACTTCCTTCGTGCCCTGCGCGAGCAGGAACAGCGGCCGCGCGAGCTGGTTGCCGAGCGCGAGCGCGAGCATCATGGCCACGAAGGTCGCGAGAAAGAGCGCGAGCGTGAGCGTGCCGATGTACATCTTGCGCAGCCCCGTGCGCCCGAGCGCCTTTTCCTGATACTCGCGATACGCGCGCTGAACCGCGTCGGCGTTGCGTGCGAGCGCGGCGGGCACGGGCTGCTCCAGTTGCAGGAAGCGCTCGACGGGCTGCAAGTCCGTGGTGTTCCCGTCGGGAATGCGCGTGACCACGCGCAGCCGCAGCGCGCCCTTCGGGCCATGCAGACGCGGGTCGCCGTCCACTTCGCCTTCGATCGCCGCGTAGCCGCGCCCGCGCGCCTGATCGATCATGAGCGGCGTGGGCAGATCGGCCGGCATCAGCGAGGAAAAGTTGCTCGATGCCTGCGCAACCACATGCATGTCCGGCGCCGCGCCCGACATGCTGCGCACCGGCTCGACGATGGTGGCGTCCTGCACGCCGAACTGATCGCGCGCGCGCAACAGCGTGAGCGTGGTGCCGGCGGCGTCGCCGCTCGCGATCTGCTCGGCCATCAAGCGGCCCTTGGTTTGCAGGTCGGAGAGCGACGCGTCGAGCATGCCGCGCCCGAGATTGAGGCCCGCCGTGAGCGCCGTTTCCACGTTCACGTCGAACCACGATTCGATCGAGCGCGACACGAACTGATACGACACGATGTAGATGATGCCGCCCGGCACCACGCCCACGAGCGCGAAGAAGAACGCGAGTTTCGCGAGCAGCCGCGTGCCGAACTTGCCGCGCCTCAGGCGCACGACGATCACGATCACGAGCGCCGTGACCACCGACATGAAGATCAGCGCGACGACGATATTGGCCGCGTAAAGCCAGCCGTAATAGCGGTCGAAGAACTCGGTGTTCGCGCTCGCGGCCGCGAGCAGCACGAGCAGCAGCGTGGCGGTACACGCGACGGTGGACACGAGCAGCTTGACGACGACGCTGCTGAAGCTGGTGGCGCGGCGCACTTTATTTAGCACGTTCGGTCACCGTGAAGTTGAAGCGCTTCCAGTCGGAAGCGAGATTCCAGTCGCGATTGTTCACCGCGTCGATCTGGAACGGCTTGGGCATGAGCGCGGTGTCGAGCTGCATGCGCACCGAAGCCGTGTAGGTTTCGCCGGGATGCACGTCGTTGCGCTCGATGACGTGCCACGAGGTGACGTGCTTGATGACCGCGAGCGCTTCGCCGAGCGACGAGAAACCGAGTTGCAGCCCGCCGCTCGACACGCGGTACTCGCGCGTGAGCGGCTGGAACGAAAGGCGGATGCTTTGCGAGACGCTCACCGGCTGTTCGTCGAACCAGTACCAGCGCGCGCGCGTCAGCTCGAAATCGGTGGTGAAGTAAAGCGGAATGCCCTTGTTGACCGCGTCTTCCAGGCTGCTGTTCAGATCGAAGTCGAAGCGCGCGTCGAGGCTCCAGCCGGTGCCGTCGGATTGCAGCGACGCGCGCTGCACCGAGATCGTGTCGGCGCGCGCGGGCGTGACGGCCACGAAGCCGACGACGGCCAGCACCAGCCAGATCAGCGCCGCGAGCCGCAGCGGGAAGAAGCGTTTGAGGGTCACCGTTTCTGAAAGCGCGCGTAGAAGAATCCGTCGTGGTCCGCGGTGCGACCCGGAACGGCGGCCGGCGCATCGGCATGCTGCCGCGCCTCGCTGGCCGTGGGCAGCAATTGCCCCGGCGCGTCCAATCGTACCGCATCCGCGTGGGTGCTTTCAAACCAGCGGGCCTGCGCCTCGCCTTCCTCCGGGAAGATCGAGCAGGTCACGTAGAGCAGTTCGCCGCCCGGCTTGAGCAGCGGCCACAGCGCATCGACGATGCGGCGCTGCTCTTTCACGAGCGCCGCGATGTCGCTCGCGCGGCGCAGCCAGCGAATGTCGGGATGACGGCGCACGATGCCCGAAGCCGAGCACGGCACGTCGGCGAGAATGCGGTCGAACGCGGCGCCGTCGTGCCACGCGGCGGGCTCGCCGGCGTCGCCCACGACAATGCGCGCGTGCCGCTGTGCATGCGCGGGATCGTCCTCCGCGAAGCCGAGCCGGACGAAATTTTCGCGGATGCGCGCGGCGCGCGCGGCGTCGCTTTCGAGCGCGATCAGGTCGATGTCGGCGAGTTCGAGCAGATGGCCGCTCTTGCCGCCGGGCGCCGCGCACGCGTCGAGCACGCGCATGCCGTCGCGCACGTCCAAAAGTTCGGCGGCCGCTTGCGCGCCTGCGTCCTGCACCGAGACGTCGCCGTCCAGGAAGCCGGGAATGCGGTCGACGGCCAGCGGCGCGGCGAGCTTCACGGCATGTTCGCCGATCTGCGTGGCCGCGATGTTTGCGGCGGCGAGGCGTTGCACGTATTCGGCGGCGCTCGCGCGGCGCGCGTTCACGCGCAGCGTGAGCGGGCCTTGCACGTTGCCGCTCGCGAGAATCGCCTGCCATGATTCGGGCCATGCGGCGCGCACGGCGTCGAGCCACCAGCGCGGGTAATTCCAGCGCGCGGTTTCATCGGCAAAGGCCGCGGCCAGCGCCGCCTCGCGCTCGCGCAGAAACCCGCGCAGCACGGCGTTGACGAGCCCCTTCGCGAACGCGGCGTCGCGGCGCGCGCCGATCGCCCGCACGGCCTGATCGACGACGGTGAAGGGCGTGTAGGCCGCGTGGGCCTCGTCGTCGACGAGCAGCGCCAGCGCGCACGCCAGCAGATTCGCGACATGCGGCGGCGGCGCCTTGCTCACGCGTTGCCGGATCAGCCAGTCGACGGTGCCGAGACGCCGCATCGTGCGGTACGCGAGATCCTGCACGGCGCCGCGCGCCATCGACGCGAACTCGGCGGGCAACGCCGCGAAGGCGCTCGAAAGCGCGGCGGGCAGCGCCGCGCCCGCGCGCACCGCGCCGACGGCCTGCGCGGCCTGATCGAGCGCGAAGCCGAGCGAGTCGGGCTGGAGATGCACGGCGCCGCGGCCCGCGCCCGCGCGATCGTGACGCTCGGGCGATGCGGGGCCTTTCTTGCCGCGCGACGGCGCGGCGGGACGCCGGGAAGGACTGGATGTCATGAAGAAACCGGATGCGGGCCGCGACGAATCGCGGCGTCAGTGAAACATGAGCGAGCCATTGTAGCGTGGCGTGGGCGCAACGCCGTCGCGGGCGCGTCGCAGGCCGCGCGGGAGCGTGCCCTGGTCATGCCGTTGTCGCGCTTCGATCCCGCCTTCGCCGCTTTCCTTCGCCGCTTTTATCGTGTCGGTAAGCGCCATAAAAAAACGCCTCCGAAGAGGCGTTTCCGCGCGACCGCGCGCGTCAGTATCGCCCGGTCGAAGCCATGTCCATCAAGCGGCGAATGCGTTCTTCCGTGGCCGGGTGCGTGCTGAACAGATTCGCGATGCCGCCGCCCGCGAGCGGATTCATGATCATCATCTGCGCGGTGGCGGGATGTTCCTCCGCCGCCGCGAACGGAATGCCCTGCGCGTAGCGATGGATCTTGTCGAGCGCCGAAGCGAGCGCCTGCGGATCGCCCGAAATTTCCGCGCCGCCGCGATCGGCCTCGAATTCGCGTGCGCGCGAGATCGCCATCTGGATCAGCGCGCCCGCGATCGGCGCGAGCAATGCCACGGCGATGCTTGCGATGGGATTGGCGGGACGGCCGTTTTCGTCGCGACCGCCGAAGATCATCGCAAAGTTCGCGATCGCCGAAATCGCGCCCGCCATGGTGGCCGAGATCGTGGAGATGAGGATGTCGCGGTGCTTCACGTGCGCCAGTTCGTGCGCCATCACGCCGCGCATCTCGCGCTCGGACAGCACGCGCAGAATGCCCGTGGTAGCGGCCACCGCCGCGTGCTCGGGATTGCGGCCCGTGGCGAACGCGTTGGGCGCGTCTTCGTTGATGAGATAGACGCGCGGCATGGGCAGTTGCGCGCGCGTGGCCAGCTCGCGGACCATGCGGTAGAACTGCGGCGCCGTGGTTTCGTCGACTTCCTGCGCGTTGTACATGCGCAGAACCATCTTGTCCGAGAACCAGTACGAGAAGAAGTTCATCGCGAGCGCGAAAAACAGCGCGAGCATCATGCCGCGTTGCCCGCCGATCACGCCGCCAATCACGATGAAAAGGGCCGTAATCGCGGCCATCAACATCGCGGTCTTGACCCAGTTGAACATGTGTTGTGCTCCTTCACCCAAAGGGGATCGAATCGTGGGACGCCCGCGTGGCAACCATTAACCGGCGCGACGCGCGGGCGAGCATTGTAAGCGATCTGTTAGATATGGACAGTCGCGAAAAATTCAACGCTTTTTGAGAGAACGCTTTGCCGCTTTGCCTTAGCGCGTGGCGGTCGCGAGCCTGAGGCCCAGACCGACGAACGCCGTGCCCACAGTGCGGTCGAGCCACTTTTTCACGCCCGGCTTACCCGAAAAACGCTGCGTGACGCTGCCCGCGATCCACGCGACGAAAGAATTCCAGACCGTGCTCATCAGCACGAACACCGCGCCGAGCACGAGGAACGCGAGCGCCTTGTGGGCACTTTCGGCGGCCACGAACTGCGGGAAGAACGAGACGAAGAACAGCACGACCTTCGGGTTCAGCACGTTGGTCCAGAAACCGGAAAGGAACAGCTGACGCAGCGGGCGCGCGGCGCCGCCATTCGCGCCAATCACGCCATTCGCACCGTTTGCGCCGTTCGCGCCCCCGGCCGGGCCGCCGCCCTGCCTGGCGAAGATCAGACGCACGCCGAGGTACATCAGATAGATCGCGCCGACGAACTTGATGACGGTGAACGCCGTGGCCGATGCGGCCAGCAGCGCCGTGAGTCCGAATGCGCAGGCAAGCGCGTGTACGCAGCAACCCGCCGAAATGCCGAGCGCGGAGACGAGGCCCGCGCCACGCCCTTGTGCGACGCTGCGCCCGACGATGTAAGCCGTGTCGGGCCCCGGCGTCATGTTGAGCAGCAACACGGCGACGAGGAAGAAACCGAAGTGGGTGATACCGAACATGACAACCTCGAACAACGACGATACGGCGCGAAAAACGCACGGGACACGCGAAAACGCCATTGATTCTAACGCGCCATCCGTGACGCGATACTCAGCCAAACGGATGAGTTCCGCCGCGATCGCAGCCGGTTTACGCTGCGGGCGTACCGGTTGAATCGGGCAACTGGAACCGCTGCCCGGCGGCAAGCGGCATCCCGCCGAGAAACTCGCGCACCGGCAAGCGCTTGCCGCCCGGCTTCTGGAGCTGCGTGAGACGCAGCGCGCCTTCGCCGCAGGCCACCAGCACGCCCGCGGGCGACACCTCAAGGATCTCGCCGGGCGCGGCGCCCGCGTTCGCGCGCGCCACGGGCTCGGCGGCCCAGAGCTTGAGCTGCGCGCCGTCGAGCGTGGCCGCGCCGCCGGGAAACGGGTCGAACGCGCGAATCTGGCGCGCGAGTTCGGCGGCGGGGCGGCGCCAGTCGAGCGCGGCTTCGTGCTTGCCGATTTTTTCGGCGTAAGTCGCGCCATCGGCGGGTTGCGGCGTGCTGGGCAGCGCACCGTCGCGCTCCAGCGCCACGAGACCTTCGACGATCAGCTTCGCGCCCAGTTGCGCGAGGCGGTCGTGCAGCGTGGCCGTGGTGTCGTCGGGCGCGATGGGCGTGCGCGCTTCGGAGATCATCGGGCCGGTGTCGAGCCCGGCGTCCATCTGCATGAGCGTGATGCCGGTTTCGGCGTCGCCGGCTTCGATCGCGCGGTGGATCGGCGCGGCGCCGCGCCAGCGCGGCAGGATGGAGCCGTGAATGTTGATGCAGCCACGCGGCGGGATGTCGAGCACTTCCTGCGGCAGCAGCAGGCCGTAGGCCGCGACCACCATCACGTCGTGCGGCGTCGCGCGCAGCAGATCGAGGGCGGCGGCGGCCTCCGCGGGATATTTGCCGTTGCGGCGCAGCGACGGCGGCTGCGCAACGGCGATGCCGTGCTCCTGCGCGTAGCGCTTGACCGGGCTCGCCTGAAGTTTCATGCCGCGGCCCGCGGGACGGTCGGGCTGCGTGAGCACGAGCGGCACGGTGAAACCGGCTTCATGGATCGCGGCGAGCGCCGCGGCGGCGAATTCCGGCGTACCGGCGAAGATGACGCGAAGGCTGTGGCTCATGGGCGCTCGGGGCAAGGCTGAATGACGAAAAAAACGGCGCGGCGCCGCATGGCGATGTCGATTGCAGAAACGGGGCAACGCGCGTTACATCGCGCGTTCGAGCTTCTTCATCTTGTTCTTGATGCGCGTTTGCTTGAGCGACGAAAGGTATTCGACGAACACACGGCCCATGAGGTGATCCATTTCGTGCTGGATGCACACGGCGAGCAGCCCTTCGCAGTCGATCTCGAAGGTTTCGCCCTTCTCGTTGAGCGCGCGCACGCGCACCTTCTCCGCGCGCTCCACGTTGTCGTAAATGCCCGGCACCGAAAGGCAGCCTTCTTCGTGCACTTCCTTTTCGTTGCTCGCCCAGACGATTTCCGGGTTGATGAAGGCGCGCAGTTCGTCGTGCGTTTCGGAAACGTCGATGACGATCACGCGCTCGTGGACGTCCACCTGGGTGGCCGCCAGCCCGACGCCGGGCGCCGCGTACATGGTTTCGGCCATATCGGCGACGAGTTTCCGGATACGGTCGTCGACCGCTTCGACGGGCTTCGCGACCTTGTGCAGACGCTTGTCCGGGTAATGAAGAATGTTCAGTAGAGCCATGATTTAACGGGTTTCTCGTTGGGCGCGGGAGCGGTGCGGCGTCGCTCGATTGCGCTCGCGTGTCGGCGCGCATTGGCCATTCGGCCAGCTTGCGGGGGCCGCGCCGGATACGGACGATATACGCAGATATACGGACGACCGGACCGCAATTCAACGCGCTGACTTCATGTGCAATTTAACGTGCGATTTAACGTGCGATTCAGCGTCGATAGCTTGCTGCCTTGCAGCGCGTGCAACTGGCGTGCGCGGTCCGTGCCTGTGCGCGCCAAACTTGTATTTCGGATAGTGAAAATTTTATCACGGCATGCGGCAATTCGCCCGCCGCCGGAGAATGCGATGCCTTCCACCACCCTGCCCGCCTCACCGCCCGGCTTGCCGCCGGCGCTGCCTTCCGCCTTGCCGCTCGGCGCCGAAGAACTGGCCGCCTGGCTGCGCCTCGCGCTCGCGCGGAGACTGAAACCGGCGGCCTTGCATGCGTTGCTGGGCGCGTTCGGCCTGCCGTTGCAGGTGCTGGCGCAGCCGTTTCAGGCGCTCGCCGCCGTGGCCGGCGCGAACGCCGCTCGCGCCGCGCTCGACGACCCGGGCCCCGATTTCGCGCCGCAGTTCGACGCGTTGCTGGCGTGGCGCGAGCAACCCGGCAACGCGCTCGTCACGCTCGCGGACCCGGCGTATCCGCCGCGTCTGCTGGCGATTCCCGATCCGCCGCCGCTGCTCTACGTGAAAGGGCGGCTCAATCTGCTGCATGCGCGCGCGGTGGCCGTGGTGGGCAGCCGCAACGCCACGCCGCAGGCGCTGGAAGACGCCGGGCGCTTCGCTCGCGCGCTCGCCGCGCGCGGCCTCGCCGTGGTTTCGGGGCTGGCGCTCGGCGTGGACGGCGCCGCGCACCGCGGTGCGCTCGATCAGCCCGGCGGCACCGTCGCCGTGATCGGCACGGGCGCGGATCTCGTCTATCCGCCCACGCATCATGCGCTCACCATGCAGATCGCCGCGCAAGGCGCGATCGTCTCGGAATGGCCGCTCGGCACACCCGCGCGCTCGGCCAATTTCCCGCAGCGCAACCGCGTGATCGCGGCGCTCGTGGAAGGCGTCGTGGTGATCGAGGCGGCGCAGCGCTCGGGCTCGCTCATCACGGCGCGGCTCGCCAACGAAATGGGCCGCGACGTATTCGCGCTGCCCGGCTCCATCCACGCACCGCTCACGCGCGGCTGCCACGGCCTCATCAAGCAAGGCGCGCAGCTCGTCGAAACGCCGGAAGACGTGCTCGAAGCGCTGAAAGTCGCGCCGCCGGCGCACCCGGCCGGGCGCGCGACAGTGCGCGCGCCGCGACGGCCGCGCGAGCCCAAACGCTCGATTTTCCTGGCAACGCAGCGCGAGGCGCATGGCGTCACCTTGCCGCTGGCGTTGGACGAGGCGCCGCCGCCATCGCCAAAAACCCACGTCATCGCCGGGAGCGGCCAATCTCAGGCGCGCGACGCGGCCGCTGCCGACGCGGCCTCCGCGCCACCTTCGACCGAGGCCGCAAAAGCCCATCGAAACAAAGCCGCCGGCACCGCAACCGGCAAACCGCGCGAAGGCCAAACGCCGCCCGCCAGCCTCGCCCCGGAAGCCCTGCGTCTTCTCGACGCCCTCGGCCATGCGCCGGCCACGCTTGAAATCCTCGCCCAACGCACCGACATGGCCGAAGCGGTGTTGCAGGGCACGCTGTTGCAGCTCGAACTGGCCGGCCATCTGCACGCGCTGCCCGGCGGCTGGTTCGTCCGGGCCTTCCACTGCGAGCGCTAGGCCGTGTTACATTCGCGCCAATTACCCGCAACACCCCGAATGCATCCGCTCTATATATAAAGAGCCGCAAGGAACGACCATGCCCGCGCTTGACCTCGACACCGACGCCGACCAGATCGCCGAACGCATCAGCGATCGCGACACGCTCTTCGTCGCCTGTTTGTGCGCGCAATGGTGCGGCACCTGCCGCGACTATCGGGCAACTTTCGACCGTATTGCCGAAAAGCACCCCGACATCTGCTTCGCGTATATCGACATCGAAACGCACGCCGACCGTTTCGACGATCTCGACGTCGAAAATTTCCCGACCATCCTGATCGAGGACGGCCATGCCACGCGCTTTTTCGGCACGGTTCTGCCGCACGCCGCCGTGGTCGAGCGCATGCTCGCCGACCTCACGGCGCTGCCGGGCGCGGACGGCGCGCCGAAATTGCGCCCGGCTCTCGCGGTCGCGTAATCACATTCGTTGTCGATTCACGCCGCGTGCCACGCGTGACGCGCATCTGACCCCGCGGAGACGGCCCGCTTGCCGCGCGGCCTGACGCGCCCTTATGATTGGGCGCCTCGCAAGTCCCGGCGAGACGCGCAGCGGCATCGTCACGAAACGACGCAAAAATCGATGTCCGCGCGCCATGTGCTATAAAGCGGACGTTAACGCGCCCCGCCACCTCGCGAGGCGGCCCCGTCCAGTCTCGCGGCACGCCGCCCGACCCGGCGGCCGGCCGCACGGCACCGGCTGCCGGGGCGCTCAACCGGATTCACCCACAAGCAACCAGTCATGTCCAAAGCTCTGATCATCGCCGAAAAGCCATCCGTCGCGAACGACATCGCGCGCGCTTTGGGCGGTTTTACCAAGCATGACGAATACTACGAGAGCGACGACTACGTGCTCTCGTCGGCGGTCGGCCACTTGCTGGAGATCGCCGCGCCCGAGGAATACGAGGTCAAGCGCGGCAAGTGGAGCTTCGCGCATCTGCCCGTCATTCCGCCGCATTTCGACCTGAACCCGATCGCGAAAAGCGAATCGCGGCTCAAGGTGCTCACCAAACTGCTCAAGCGCAAGGACATCGACCGCCTCATCAACGCCTGCGACGCGGGGCGCGAGGGCGAGTTGATCTTCCGCCTGATTGCGCAGCATGCGAAGGCGAAGCAGCCGGTCCAGCGCCTCTGGCTCCAGTCGATGACGCAGCAGGCGATTCGCGAAGGTTTTGCGAACCTGCGCAGCGACGACGACATGCTGCCGCTCGCCGACGCCGCGCGTTGCCGCTCCGAAGCCGACTGGCTCGTGGGCATCAACGGCACGCGCGCGATGACGGCGTTCAACAGCAAGGGCGGCGGCTTCTTCCTCACCACGGTTGGCCGCGTTCAGACGCCAACGCTCTCCATCGTCGTCGAACGCGAAGAGAAAATTCGCCGCTTCGTGCCGCGCGACTATTGGGAAGTGCGCGCGGAATTCGTCTGCGCGGGCGGTTTCTACGAAGGCCGCTGGTACGACCCGAAGTTCAAGAAGGACGAATTCGACCCGGAGAAGCGCGACTCGCGCCTCTGGAGCCTGCCGGCCGCCGAAACCATTGTCGCGGCCTGCCACGGCCGCGAAGGCACGGTCACGGAAGAATCGAAGCCGTCCACGCAGCTTTCGCCCGCCCTCTTCGACCTCACGAGCCTCCAGCGCGAAGCCAACGGCCGCTTCGGCTTTTCGGCCAAGAACACGCTTGGCCTCGCCCAGGCGCTGTACGAAAAGCACAAGGTTCTGACCTACCCGCGTACCGACGCGCGCGCGCTCCCCGAGGACTACATCGACACTGTCAAGGAGACGATGGCGATGCTCAAGGAGAGCAACAACTACCTGCCGTTCGCCAAGCAGGCGCTCGACAAGGGCTGGGTGAAGCCGAACAAGCGTATCTTCGACAACTCGAAGATCAGCGATCACTTCGCCATCATCCCCACGTTGCAGGCGCCGAAGAATCTGTCGGAGCCGGAGCAGAAGCTTTACGACCTCGTCGTGAAACGCTTCCTCGCCGTGTTCTTCCCGGCCGCCGAATATCGCGTCACCACGCGCATCACCGAAGTTGCCGGCCATCACTTCAAGACCGAGGGCAAGGTGCTCGTCGAGGCGGGCTGGCTGCAAATCTATGGCCGCGACACGGGCGGCGACGACGCCAATCTCGTGCCGGTGCAAAAGGGCGAGAAGGTCAAGACCGACAAGATCGCGGCGCACCAGCTCGTGACCAAGCCGCCCGCGCGCTACAACGAAGCCACGCTGCTTTCGGCGATGGAAGGCGCGGGCAAGCTCGTCGACGACGAAGAACTGCGCGAGGCCATGGCCGCCAAGGGGCTCGGCACGCCGGCCACGCGCGCGGCGATCATCGAAGGTCTGCTGGGCGAAAAATATCTCGTGCGCGAAGGCCGCGAGCTGATTCCCACGGCCAAGGCGTTCCAGTTGATGACGCTCCTGCGCGGTCTCGGCGTGGAGGAACTGACCGCGCCCGAACTCACGGGCGAATGGGAGTACAAGCTTTCGCAGATGGAGCGCGGCAAGCTGCCGCGCGACGCGTTCATGCAGGAAATCGCCCGCATGACGCAAACCATCGTCAAGCGCGCGAAGGAATACGATTCGGACACGATCCCCGGCGACTACGCCACGCTGGAAACGCCGTGTCCGAATTGCGGCGGTCAGGTGAAGGAAAACTACCGCCGCTTTGCATGCACGAAGTGCGAGTTCTCGATCTCGAAGATTCCGGGCGGCCGTCAGTTCGAAATTCCCGAAGTCGAGGAACTGTTGCAGAACAAGACGATCGGCCCGCTTTCGGGCTTCCGCAGCAAGATGGGCCGGCCGTTCTCGGCCATTCTCAAGCTCTCGTTCGACGACGACATCAAGAACTTCAAGCTGGAGTTCGATTTCGGCCAGGACCAAGGTGGCGAGGACGGCGAAGCGCCCGACTTCTCGCAGCAGGAACCCGTGGGCGCATGCCCGAAGTGCAACGGCAAGGTGTTCGAGCACGGCATGAGCTACGTGTGCGAGCACTCGGTGGGCGCCGCCAAGACCTGCGATTTCCGCTCGGGCAAGGTGATTCTTCAGCAGGAAATCGCGCGCGAGCAAATGGCGAAGCTGCTCGCCGAAGGCCGCACCGACCTCCTGACGAACTTCAAGTCGTCGCGCACGGGGCGCAACTTCAAGGCGTTCCTCGTCAAGCAGCCGGACGGCAAGATCGGCTTCGAGTTCGAGAAGAAAGATCCGGCCACCAAGACGGCGGCGAAGAAAACGGCCAAGGCCAGCGCCGCCGCCAACGACGCAGCGGATTCCGGCAATTCGGCCAGTTCGGGTGAAGCAGCAGAAACCGCCAAACCCGCGCGCAAGACTGCGGCGGCCAAAAACCCGGCGGCACGCAAGACCGCTGCCCGCAAAACGCCCGCGCGCAAGACGGGTTCTTGACGGCGGGTTCTTGACGGCGGGTTCCCGACGGATTTTTGCGCGGGCCTCTCGCCCGCGCGCGTCGACAAAAAGGCGCCGTTTCTCGCGAGACGGCGCCTTTTTCATCGGCTAACATCGTTCAAAACGACTTCATCGCACGGCTTATAGCGGCGAAATAGCGGAAGTTCGCGTGCGAGGCGCCGAAGCGCGAGCGGCTTTCGGCGCGCGTTCGGCGTCCAACGCGCCGTGCTCGCCGTCGTGGCGCGAAACCGTCGGCTCGACGCCGTCGAACGGTTCGGCCGCGCCATTGCCATTGTGCGAAGCCGCCGAAGCGGCCGACGGACGCGCCATGCCGTCCTTGACCCATTGTTCGCCAAGTTGGCTGTTCGGCGTCTGGCTGAAGTGCTCGACGAGATGGTCGATGAACGTGCGCACCTTCGCCGGAAGATGGCGGCGGCTCGGGTACGCGACGTTGATTTCCACTTGCGGCAAGCGATAGTCGCCGAGCAGACGCACGAGGCGCCCGCGCTCGATGTCGCGGCCGATCAGGTAGCTCGGCAGAATCGCGATGCCCATGCCGAGCAGCGCGAACTGGCGCAGCATCTCGGTGTTGTTCGCGACGATCACGTTGCTCGGGCGCACGCGAATTTCGCCGTCCGGGCCGGTGAACACGCGCTCGTCGCCCCAGTATTCCGAGGGCAGCGAAAGACACGGATGCTCCATCAACTGCTCGGGCCGCGTGGGCGTGCCATGCGTTTCGAGATACGCGGGCGTGGCGCAGACGGTCATGCAGCCCGTCGTGAGGCGCCGTGTGACGATGCTCGCGCTGCGCATCTGGCGCGCGGCCACCACGCCCAGGTCGAACCCTTCTTCGACGAGATCGACCTGACGGTCGACCAGCGTGACGTCGGGGATGACCTGCGGGTAGCGCTGCGTGTAGGTTTGCAGCACGGGCGCAAGGTTGTGCAGCCCGAACACGACCGGCGCGACGATACGAAGCGTGCCCACGGGCTCGTGGTTGCGCGCGACGACCATCTGCTCGACATCTTCCAGCTCATCGAGAATCTGGCGGGCGCGCTCAAGATAAACCTGACCCGACTCGGTCAAGGAAAGACTGCGGGTCGTGCGATTCAGAAGACGCGTGCCGAGCCGGCCTTCGAGGTCCGCGACATGCCGCGTCGCAACCGCATTCGAGATATCCATCGCGGAAGCGGCCCGGGCGAAACTGCCAAGGTCGGCGACCCGGACGAAAACTCGCATCGACTGCAAATGATCCATGAGACTACTCCTGCCTGTTACTGTCCGCCGAAAGCGACGAAGAGACTGCGAATTCTCCTACGACCGCAGAAATCGTGCAGAAGTTGCCTCGGAAGCCCCTATTTTCTTTACAAATTCTTCGACTGAACCCTAAAACGGATAAAGCCATTCCCTATTGTTTCCCCTACAGAAACAATTTTGCGCGATGCAGCGAGATATAGGTGTAAACGCCTAACAGACGGCTCGTGTTGCCGCACTTCGCAATCCGTCCCCGAAAACGAAAATAGCCGCTCGCAAGCGGCTATTTAATAAGTCCCGCGTAAGTGGGCGCTCACATACGCACGATCTTTACGTCGTTAGAGACGATCTTCCAACGTTTGGCGCGAGGAATGCAGCACCGGCGGCAGTCCTTGCGCGAGCGTTTCGAACAGTTCGGCGTGCAGCACCAGTTCGTCGCGCCACGCCCCGGCGTCGACCGAAATCACCTGCGCGAATTGCTCCGGCGTGAACGCGAGTCCGCGCCAGTCGAGGTCGCCGTAGCGCGGCGAAATGCCGAACGCGTGTTCGTCGCCTTCGGCCTTGCCTTCGATCCGGCGCACCATCCATTCGAGCACGCGCATGTTTTCGCCGAAACCCGGCCACACGAATTTGCCTTCCGGGCCCTTGCGGAACCAGTTCACGCAGAAGATGCGCGGCAGCGTGGCGTTGAGCTGTTCGAGGCGCTCGCCGGTTTTGAGCCAGTGACCGAAGTAGTCGGCCATGTTGTAGCCGCAAAACGGCAGCATCGCGAACGGATCGCGGCGCACCACGCCTTGCTGGCCCGCCGCCGCGGCCGTGGTCTCCGAACCCATGGTCGCGGCCATGTAGACGCCTTCGGTCCAGTTGCGCGCCTCGGTCACGAGCGGCACCGTGGTGGAGCGGCGGCCGCCGAACACGAAGGCGTCGATGGCCACGCCCTTCGGGTTCTCCCATTCGGGGTCGATCGACGGGCACTGCGAGGCCGGCGCCGTGAAGCGCGCGTTCGGATGCGCGGCCTTGCGGCCGGTTTCCTTGCCGATTTCGGGCGTCCAGTCGTTGCCCTGCCAGTCGATCAGGTGCGCGGGCGGCGCGTCGGTCATGCCTTCCCACCAGACGTCGCCGTCGTCGGTGAGCGCGACGTTCGTGAAGATCACGTTCTCCTTCAACGTGGCCATCGCGTTGAAGTTGGTCTTTTCGCCCGTGCCCGGCGCCACGCCGAAGTAGCCCGCTTCCGGGTTGATCGCGTAGAGGCGGCCGTCCGCGCCCGGCTTGATCCAGGCGATATCGTCGCCGATCGTCGTGATTTCCCAGCCGTTCATCGCAGGGGGCGGGATCAGCATGGCGAAATTGGTCTTGCCGCATGCCGACGGGAACGCCGCCGCGACGTGATACTTGCGCCCTTCCGGCGAGCGCACGCCGAGAATCAACATGTGCTCGGCGAGCCAGCCTTCGTCGCGGCCCATGGTCGAGGCGATTCGCAGCGCGAAGCACTTTTTGCCGAGCAGCGCGTTGCCGCCGTAACCCGAGCCGTAGCTCCAGATTTCGCGCGATTCGGGAAAATGAACGATGTACTTGGTCTTGTTGCACGGCCACGGCACATCGGCCTGGCCAGCCGCGAGCGGTGCGCCCACGGTATGCACGCACGGCACGAACTCGCCGTCCTCGCCCAGCACGTCGTAGACGGCCCGGCCCATGCGCGTCATGATGCGCATGTTCACGACAACGTAGGGACTATCCGACAGTTCGACGCCGATATGCGCGATCGGCGAGCCGAGCGGCCCCATTGAAAACGGCACGACGTACATCGTGCGTCCGCGCATCGACCCCGCGAACAGGCCGTCGAGGGTCGCGCGCATTTCGGCCGGCGCCATCCAGTTGTTGGTCGGGCCGGCGTCTTCCTCGCGCTGCGAGCAGATGAAGGTGCGATCCTCCACGCGCGCCACGTCCGAGGGATCGGAGCACGCGAGATACGAGTTCGGGCGCTTTTGCGGATCGAGGCGGCGCATGGTGCCCGCTTCGACCATCCGCGCGCATAAACGGTCGTATTCCTGCTGGGAACCGTCGCACCAGACAATCTGGTCGGGCTGCGTGTGGGCGGCGATCTTCTGCACCCATTCGACCAGTTTGCGGTGACGGACCCAAGCAGGCACCTGGACGGCGGCCTGCGCCTGGTAATCGGGATGATTCATCGAGCTGTCTCCATTTGGGGCTTGAAAACGGGGATCGGCCCTTGTAGACGCTGCAAGCGAGAGGCGCAACCGCGGCGAACCGAATGTTGATGGCAGGTCAACATATTGCTCGATTCGTAAAGTTGGGCAGGGTCGTCAAGGTCCTTTTCAGGCCGGGGTTCGAAACCGTCTGTAAAGCGGCTTGCATCGCAACCCGTCAACCTGTTAAAAGTTGCAAATTCGCGTCGAATGCCGCGGCAAACAGCCCGCGTGCGCGGTGCCCCTGAAGGGGGCGTTCGCGCAACCCCAATACCTGCTGTCTTGCGGCGCGCGACTTGAAGGCTCCCTATATTCATAGCAGCCTTCCGGGCGCTGCATAGTGGGATAACCACCAGATAAACATCGAGTCCCGCCCGAGGCGGGGCGCCAGGACAAACCCGCCGCCATGAAAATTGCCATCCTTGACGACTACCAGGACGCCGTTCGCAAGCTCGACTGCTTTCAATTGCTCGCCGACCATGAGGTCAAGGTTTTCAACAACACCGTGCGCGGCCTGGGCCAGCTCGCAAGCCGCCTCTCGGAAGTCGAGGCGCTGGTGCTGATTCGCGAACGCACGCGCATCACCTCGCAACTGCTCGACAAGCTGCCGCATCTGCGCATGATCAGCCAGACCGGGAAGGCCGGTCCGCACATCGACATCGAAGCGTGCAGCGAACGCGGCATCGCCGTGCTGGAAGGCACGGGCTCGCCCGTCGCGCCCGCCGAACTCACCTGGGCGCTCATCATGGCCGCCCAGCGCCGCATTCCGCAGTACGTCGCGAACCTCAAGCAAGGCGCGTGGCAACAGTCGGGCCTCAAGACCTCGGCAATGCCGCCGAATTTCGGCCTCGGCCAGGTGCTGCGCGGCCAGACGCTCGGCATCTGGGGCTACGGCAAGATCGGCCGTCTCGTGGCCGGTTACGGCAAGGCGTTCGGCATGCGCGTGCTCGTGCATGGGCGCGAGCATTCGCTCGAGGCCGCGCGCGCCGACGGCTACGAAGCCGCCGGGAGCCGCGAGACGCTGTTCGAGCAAAGCGACGTGCTTTCGCTGCATCTGCGTCTGAACGACGCGACGCGCGGCATCGTGAAACAGGAGGATTTGCTGCGCATGAAGCCCACGTCGCTGCTCGTCAACACGAGCCGCGCGGAACTGCTGGAGGAGAACGCGCTGCTCGGCGCGCTTTCGCATAACCGGCCGGGCATGGTGGCGATCGACGTATACGAAAGCGAGCCGATCCTGCAAGGCTACAGCCTGCTGCGCATGGAGAACGTGATCTGCACGCCGCACATCGGCTACGTGGAGCACGAAAGCTACGAGCTGTATTTCAGCGCGGCGTTTCGCAACATCCTCGCGTTCGATGCGGGCGATACGGCGAGCGTGGCGAATCCCGAAGCCTTGCAGGGCGGCCGGCGCAAGTAGGCGCCGCTCGCGCTTCCCGGCTTGCGTCGGGCGAGTCAGGCGTGCGCGGACGCGGCCAGCACGTCGGGCAGGCGCGCGAGAAAGCGTTCGCCGTCGACGCGCCCGAGGTTGTAGGCGTGCTGCATCTGGTGCGGGCTCGTGTAGTCCCAGCTCGAGATCGGCACCCTCGCCGACGGCTGCACGTAAAGGCGCTGCTGCGCGCCTTCGGGCGTCTTGTGCGCGACCACGAACATCTGCGGGCGCGGATACAACCGCGTGACCATGACCAGCACGCGCCCCGGCGTGTCGTCGAGCGCGCCCACGGGCACGTTGTCGACCATGCCGCCGTCGAGCACGGGCCGGCCGTCGCGCCGCAGCACCGGCGTGAACGGCGGCGTGCAGGACGATTGCAGGATCAGGTCGGCAAGATCGTCGACGCTGGCACATTCCTGCGCGGTCACGAATTCCGGATGGAAACCGAGCTTGCGGCCGAGCGTGGGGTGCAGCGTCTTGCGAATGTGCTTTTCGATGTTGTACGCGATCAGCCCCGCGGCGACGGCGCTTCGCGCGCCGAGCCAGCGCGGCACGTGCGACACGCCGATGCGGATTTCGGGCGCATCCTGGAGCTTCGTGAACGGCTCGCCGTAGATGTCGAGCAGCGCCTGCCGATAGATGCGGTAATGCGGAAACACCGACTCGCCGCGCAGCAGGTTGCCCCAGTACGCGTTGCGCTTGTTGTGGCGCAGCGCTTCCTCGTAATAGCGCATGACCCAGCCGGCGTCGCGCGTGTAGAGCATGCACGCGGTGGCCGCGCCCGCCGAAATGCCGGTGATGATGCGCGGACGCAGCCGCAATTGCGGCTGCACGATGTCCCAGAACCCCGCCTGCCACCAGCAGCGATTGCCGCCGCCCGCGAAAACCACCTGATCGAACATGCCGTGTGCGTCCTTGCGCTCGTCGAAACCTCGAAGCGGCAAGCTTAATCGAGCAACGCGTAAGTCGACGTGGCATGAACGGCCATGCGGCCTTCTTCGTCGTAGAGTTCTATTTCGCCGAACACGAGATTGCGGCCCATGCGCAGTACGCGCGCGGTCACGAGCACGTCGCCGTTGCGTACGGCGCGCATGAAATTGGTGTTGAGCGCGACCGTGGTCATGGGCTTGAAACCGCCGAGCGCGGCCGAAATAGCGACGATCATCGCCGTATCGGCGGCCGCCATGAACACCTGGCCGCAGATCACGCCGCCCGCGTGGCGCAGTTCGCCGGAAAACGGCAGGCGCAGCGTGGCGGTGTCGCCGGTGACTTCGACCGGTTTCATGCCGAGCGAGCGCACCCACGGTGCGAGTACGCGCTCGAGCAGCGCGTCGATTGCTTTTTCGTCCATTGGGTTCATCGCGTTCATTGTTTCGCCCTTGGGAATTCGCGTTCGGCAAGCGCCCGATCTGGCTGGACGCCCCAAGGGGCGCGGATGTGACGACATGATACCGGCGCGGCATGGCTGCGCCGTGAAATCCTTGCGCGCGGAGTGCGGCAGTCGACGGCCCCGTTTTTTTAGAAAAAATGCGAAAAGGGCTTGGCAAGTATCAGAAAGTCGTGCATAATTTCGCTTCTGTTGGGGGCGTTAGCTCAGTTGGTAGAGCAGCGGACTCTTAATCCGTAGGTCGAGTGTTCGAGTCACTCACGCCCCACCAAAGAAATCAAGCACTTAGCCCAGCCTGCACGGCTGGGCTTTTTGCTTTCTGGATCCCATGTAGGCACCGTGTAGGCATTTTGGAACTGCATCAATCAACAAAGATCAACAAAGGTCCATATCGCTAGGCAAAGCGCGGCGCACGGAACAATCGCGTTGCCCTCGGTTGCCGGGAGCGACGCCGACTTTCAGCGGACTGCTGCCACGAATATCGGATCTCGCCGGAGAACGGTATTCTGAGGATACCGCCTCTGGACGGAGCACATCGATGACTGTATTCACCATTGGCTACGAAGGACTGGACATCGACACTTTCATGTCACTGCTCGGCGAGCATGGCATCGAAACCATCGTGGACATCCGTGAACTGCCCTTGTCGCGCAAGCCCGGTTTCTCGAAGAAAGCGCTCGCGAGCACGCTGAACCTCTCCGGCCTCGAATACGTTCACATGGTCGACCTCGGCTGCCCGAAGCCGGTACGTGACCGCTACCGCGAAGATGGCGACTGGAAACGATACACCGTGGGCTTTCTCAAATACCTTAAGACACAGAAAGCGGCTATCGCAGATCTGTCCGATTTGGTGAATTCGTCGAACTGCGCCTTGCTCTGCTACGAAGCCGACTTCAACTTCTGCCACCGCTTGATGGTCGCGAATGCCGTGCGAGAGCATTGCGGTGCTGACATCGAACACATCTCGGTCGCCAAGGTTAGAACAGCGCCCCCTGCCGGTCGTCAGCTGGTTTGCGCTTAGGTGGATAGATCAAACTGATGATCAGCCACTGGTCTTGGAACCGATGCTGGTTACCCATCAGGAACATCAGCTCCTTACTGCCCAGATCCTCCTCCAGCTTGGCGCGAAACGGCTTCTCCCAGTCGACACCATAGCTTTCACGGCATTTCCAGAAGAGTGCTCCGGCCTCCCAGTCAACGATCTTGTGCTTGTGCTCCTTTTCTCCGTCCGGAGTATCGCAGACGTATCGGTAATAGAAGTCAAACGGCACCTTGCGAAGCTGCTTCACCTGCTTGCGCTCTTCCGCCTCAGAAAAGAGATTGCCTTGCATCTGCTCTAGCAGCAGCTTCTCCCTCTCCTCATCCGTCCAATCCGGACTGCGAGCCTTGATAATCTCCAGGCCTAGTAACCGCCCGGGATGCAGGAGTGCGAGCGACAGCCCATCTGCAAGCCTCGTCGCGTCGATGGTATCGAAGCTACCAAACGTAGGGATCTTATCCAGCCACTCCCACCGTAACGACCACCCTCTCTTCGTATCGATTACGTCGCCGCAATTAATCGTATCGACGTACACCTTGTGGCTCTCCGGGCGATGATCTTTGTTAGCCTTTTCGACGCGCACATCGATCCACTGCCACTTCCTGAACTGCTGCCCGTCCTCAATTAGCCGGAATGGCACCGGGAAGAGGCGGCGCATCGCGCCGCTCTGCGTGATACCCGCGACGCAGGATGTTTCGACGTACTGCGCACTTGGCGAAGGATAGGTCTTCGCCAGAATCAGGATGCGTTCGACTCGCCCAAGTGCCATTGCCTCCCCCGTTTCTTTTCGTTGCGCAATATGCCCGCGTAGCAGCAAAGCCCGTCATATCATGCAGCATCTACTTATCCCGGTACTACAGCAAGACCGTTGTCAATACCGTAATCCTCACCCAACTCCATTGCGGCCGATGCGACCGTCACTAAAACTCGGGGTGGGAATCAAGTCAGATAGCATCCGATAAGGCAATGCGCACAGAGGCTGGCGCTATGCCAACTGCATGGATGCGCTTAGACTTTTCTTCAGCGTCCTCGCGGCAGGCCAACGTCCAACGCGCCGTGCGCAGCCCGGCTACAGCAAGCATTGCGACGAAATATGCTTCATCGACATCGGATAGCCGCCCGAGCGACAATCGCCACGCGCGTCCACAGCTCTTCGCTATCGCCGTCGAACAACACCGCTTCGAACGCCGCGTCGACTGCCTGCTTGCGCACCATTCGCGGTGCAACGCATGTCGCTACTGCCCTTCGTTGTTTCGGCTACGATCGAATTCCGAGATACCGGAAAGGAGATAACCGACAATGCCGCCGATCAGCGTCCCAGGCGTCGCACCATCGAGAATTTTCTCGAGTGCCAGAATCAGGATCACCGGTATTAACATCACGACTGCGGCCAACTGTATTACGCGAGCACCGATGGCCCTCTCTTGGTAACGAAACGATGAGCCATGACAGCACCAAAGCCCAATGGAATAGTGAGCGCAGCGATCAGTTCGATG
>NZ_CAJMZE010000022.1:0-97709 GCF_905220235.1 Paraburkholderia sp. J41
CCGTGCTCAGCGTGCCGTTGGCCACGTTGTGCAGCGCCACCGCGCCCGCGCCGCCCAGCGTCACCGAGTTATGCGCCGACGAGTCGTACATCACGGCGTTGGCCATCTGGCCGTTGAGGTTCGTGATCTGGCTGTTGATGGTCGAAACGTTGCCTTGCAGCGTCGTGACCTGCCCGTTGAGCGTGCTGATGCTGTTCGTGTTGGCCGTCACCTGCGTGTTGGTCGCGTACAGCTGCGAGCCGTTCACCGCGTCCGTGCTCGCAGCCGTCACCCGGCCTGCCGCCACGTTCGTGATCGTGCGCTCCGCGCCGGCCGCACCGACGCTGACCGTACCCGTCGGGCTCGTGCCCGCGTACGTGTACGTCGTGCCGCCGATCACGCCGCTTGCCGTGCCAACAGCTGCTGCCGTCGTTGCGCCGTTGCCCAACGCCACCGAGTTCGCGGTAGAAGCAGTCGCCGAGTTACCCAGCGCCAATGCGTTGTTAGCACCGGCGTATGCAGAAGTGCCAAGCGCCGTCGCGTTCGCACCGGTTGCTTGCGACGCGGTACCCAATGTGGTCGAGTAACTACCGCTCGCTGTCGAGCTCGCGCCGATCGCGATTGCGCGCTGCCCCGATGCAGTTGCATTGACACCCAAGGCAGTCGCCGCAGTACCCGCTTCAGCAAGGCCGCCTACGGCGGTGGAGTAATCCCCGTACGCGCTCGTACCAGCACCCAGCGCAACACTTTGACCATTGGCGCTCCCCGTCGAGTACGCATAGCTACTGGCACCGAGCGCGAGGGAACCCGGACCAGCCACTGTCGCGGCGTTGCCCAGCGCAACCGAGTTCGCGAAGCTTGCGATCGAACCAGTGCCAATCGCGATAGCATTCGTATTACTCGCGTTGCCCCCCCCAATCGCTGTCGCTCCGGTTCCAGTTGCGGTTGAGTACGATCCCAAAGCTGTCGAATCAGTCCCGCTTGCCGTGACCAGGTCACCACCAACTGCCGTGGACTGGGCAGCTGTAGCGTAAGTGTCCCGACCCAAAGCTAATGCGTTTCCGCCCGTCGCATTTGCGTTATAGCCCATTGCAGAAGATCTGACGCCGACGGTCGCACGATAACTACCATCCTGGTCAACGCAGATATACGCATTCGCGCATGCTGCGGTTGCGTTCGCGTCCTCTGCAGTCACAGCGGCGACGCCGGCCACACTTACCAATGTAGCAGCAATATTAACCACCGCCTTCGAGCGCTTCCCTTTTGCCTTGGCACTCTCGGGAACTGCGACCCACATTCCCGTAACATCGTTCCACACCAATCGATACGACTTATTCATTTCCAATCCTTGATACTATCAAATTATTTACAATATTTCGCCACTTCTCGATAAACCGAGCGGTCAACTATTAGCCTCTTGACCTATTGGGATAGAAAATTGCCAAAAGCGAACACCGGCCGCCAAGACCGATTCATTTGGCACTCCTATTAATTTATAAATATTCCTGACCATTTCTCGCCTGTCCTACGGATTCGTAAAAACCCATCAACTCATTCGATACCTTAAAAAAGGTTCAACTTTTTATTTTTCTATTTGTTAGAGTACGCGACTGACCAAACCAGAGGCACAGGACGAGTACGGATTTGGTCGTTGACGTAACGCGTCTAGATAGAGAGCAATCGGTACTCTTGGTCCGTTTTTTTGGTGCGAGACAGAAATATCGCGCCAGCACCGGTCCGATACTTCTAGAACACCTGTACGTCGCCGATCAATCCAGCAGCATTTCAATAGTGCGGAAAAGCACTTGGTCGCCAAACTGGACAAGTACGATTACCGCCTGGCGCGGAGGGGATATGACAATTGCTAACGTTTTCGACCGTTACTCACCACGGTGCCGGTTCATCCGGATAAAGAACGTCCCATACAGCAGTAAAATCAGACCGCGCGACTATCGCCAATGCACCTGTGAAATGGCCTCGCAGTTCGGAAAGATGCGTTCGGCGCCGGCGCGCTCCAGGTGCATCTAGATAAACCTGTGTCACTTGCACGGCCAATCGCGCGAAAGGCCGCCGCACGCTATGAGTGTTGCTCCGCCCCGGTAATCGAGTCGTGCGAGTCCGCCTCACATCGAAAGAAAACATCTATCGGCTCATTTTCGCCATGGACCGATATCTGTTTTATATAGAGCGTTTGCTCTCCATTTTTCTGTCGACCGCAAACATCCAGGGCTTTCGAAATGCATGCACCGACATCTTCTGTGGAACCCGAACAACCCACATGAAATTTCACAGATTTCGCTTCCAGATATCCACTCACAAAAGGAATCGATTGCGGTTGAAATCCGAAAAAGAAAAGAGAAATACAAACGCCAAAAATCACGATGAACCCGGCAGCCAGTATCGTGACGACAAAAAACGTAACCGACCTCATTTCATAGAAAGAATCTTCCTTGTCTTTCATTTCCAACTCGAATATCAACCCATAAAAAATAATTAAATAGATTCTCCTGAAGAAAATCCAACTGCCATTCAGAATGGCCGTTACTCTGCCTTTTTTGGATTAATCGCCGCACCACTGAATACAGGTGATCCTCTCACCCGTTGCATTCACGGCCACATCATGGGATTGCTAAAGACGTGCCGCATCTGCATGAGCGAATAATTTCGCGCATACTGCGTGGTATCGGGAATTGAAAAGTCAGTAATAACATAGCGATGTTATTACCCGGAGAGACATGCCAGTACCAGACAAGTCCGGAAGCAGAGGCGGGCCGATACGGACAAGTCTGGAAAGGAGCCGTCTCGCCGTATGACGCGATGGGACGCCGCCGTTCACTGGCGGCGTGCCGGCTCAAGCAGAAAGGAAAGAACGGGAGATAAGCGAAAGGCGACCGGGACCGGCCAGCGGCGCGCGAGGCGGCGCCGTCACTCCGCGCCTTCGGCGTCCGCGGACGCCAGGGCGGCAAGCTCGGCAGCCAGCGCTTCTATCTGCTCGCCCAAATCCCAAATGCCGCGAGACAGCGCTTGCTCCATCGCCTCGCATTGCAGCCCCAACGGTCCGACTCCAGTCACGAACAGCATGCCTTTTAAAGAATGGAGTTCGGCGTGCATTTTTGCTTCGTCGTGATGTTCATACGCCAGCCGGATTTGCTCGATGGATTTCGCGCTTGTTGTGATGAAGCTCGCCCGTACGTGCGCAGGCATCGACACCCGCTCCTCCGGCATGGCTTCGTCCAGACGAGCGCGCCCCCCGCCGCCCAGGCCTTGCAACAGTTTGTATAGTGCATGGACCGATACGGGCTTTAATAGAATGTCCGTGGCGCCCGCTCGTACGCATCGCTCGCGCTCATTCGCCGTTGCCTGTGCCGTGATCACGTAGCTGGGCAGGTTCGGCAACGCTTCGCGCACCGAGGCGCAGACTTCGTCTCCGCACATATCCGGCATGTTGAGATCGGTCAGCACGACATCCCACGGTTTTGCATGGAGTTGTGCGAGGAGCGCCGTGCCCGAGTTCACCACGAGCGCGTCAGCACCCACTCTCTCAAGCTGATCGGCCAGCAGTTGCGCATTGACCGGATTGTCTTCTGCGGCCAGGACGCGTATCGGCTGGCGAAGATGGGAAGCCTCGGCGTCATCATCAAAGCTCTCGTCCGACGCACTCGCGCCGACGGTACTGACTCCCCCGCTTAGTGCCATGCTCACGGCCTCATGCAATGCCGTGATCGAACCGGTGGAAACCGTAATCAGCTTCCCTGTTTTTACTGGCCGGGCCGGCGCATCGGTCTGACAATCCACAACCCAGTTCGCAGCGTCGACTATCCGGTCTTCTTCTTCCTGGTCCCACGCCGCCCGATCGTGGCAAATGACGACAACGTCGTAACGCTCCACCTCGTCGCTATCCAACAGGTCCAGATGTTCCGCATTCCGAACGGATAACCCCCAATTCTGAAGATGAGGCACGGCCCACGCACGCCACTCATCCAGACGCGCCAGAAAGAGGACGCTCCCGCGCAGGCCCGAAGGCCCTTGCGCGATTCGAACCTGTTCGCCCAATGGCAATCGGACGCTAAAGCAACTCCCGACACCAGCGTCGCTCTCGACAGACAGTTCGCCCTTCATCGCACGCACGAACCACTGGCAAAGAAAGAGGCCAAGACCCGTTCCGCCAAAGCGATTGGCGACGGACGCATCGGCCTGAACAAAGGGCTCGAATATCTTGCCCAACTGCTCTTTCGTCATGCCGATCCCGGTGTCCGACACGTCGATCACGAGCATGCGTTGCGCGGCGTCGAGCCTCGCCCGCACTTTCACCATACCCGCCGGCGTAAACTTGATCGCATTACTAAGCAAATTCTGGATGACCTGCCCGAGGCGATTGCGATCGCCGTTTAGCTCCTGATCGATGGTCATGTCGATCTCGCTCGTCAGCAAGATGCCCTTGCCGGCGACAACCGGTGCAAACAACATCAAAGCCTGCTCGATGACCGGGACGACCTTGAAAGGCACGGACTCGATATTCATCTGCCCGGACCCGATTCTGGAGATATCGAGCACGTCGTTTATGATGTTCAGCAGTCCGGCCGACGACGCCCTTATCGTCGCCAGTCTCGCGCGCTGCGTATTGTTCAACGCGGATTCGCCCAACAACTCGAGATTGCCGATCATCGCGCTTAAAGGCGTTCGTATCTCGTGGCTGATCATGGCGACAAAGCTCGATTTCGCCGCGTTTGCGGATTCCGCCGCCTGCTTGGCCTCCTTAAGATACCCCTCGAGCTTTTTCTGCTCGGTGACATCGGAAAACGCCGCCACCAGGATGTCCTGGCCAAGGTAGCGGGCTGACGAGACGTTCACGGAATAAACATTGCTTTTGCCACCCGCCGAGCCGACTTCGATCTGAACCGGCCTGACGAATCGCTCCGTTGCGCCACGTTTTGCTTGCGGCTGGCGAAACTCGTCCGTGCTCACTTTCGCGAGTAACACGGGAATGGCGGCAGTTCCCATCGTATGCATGGTGGGACTGTTCAGGAGCGGCTGACCGCTGGCTTTTGCAATCAAACTCAGGCCGATCGGCGCTGTTTCTATCAAGGTCCGGCTGAGTTGTTCGCTCTCGAAAACGCGGCCCGACTGGTCCATGATGGGCTTGAAGTACCGCTTCATCATGAGCAGCAAGATCACCCACTGCCCCAGCAGAATCCCGAACGTCGTACATGCGGAAAGCAGAACGCGGCCGGCGATGGCCGACACCACCGTGCGCCAGGAAAACACGTATGTCAGCGTCCAGCCCGTATCGCCAAGCGCCTCGGAGAAGCTGACCGAACGCCCCGCGAAGTAATTCGACAACCGGAAGCCGCCTGCCCGCTGGTGGTCCAATTGCGCAAGCTCCGACAACGACAGGTCGCCGTAGCCGCTCATCGTCTTCGCCGCCACCAGATGTCCTTGCGGGTCGGTGAGCAGGTACGCGCCTTCTTGCAAAGCGTCCTCGTTCCCTGTCGCCAGGCTGGCGAGCGCCGCCCTCTGGTCGAGCTCAACCACGACAACCGCGAAAGGGACGCCGTCATCAAGCGCCAGCCCGGCGACACGAAGAACCTTCTCGCCGGTAATTGGACTGACCGCAGGACTCAGCAATTCAAGCCTGCGCCGCACGACAAGCGGCTGGACTCCATTCCCGGGCGGACTGGGCTGCGCAAGGTCGACGCGAACCCACTTCATCAGTTCCGACCGATCGCGATGGATCTGGTCACGTAACATGGCCGCGCGCGGCCGCGTGCCCAGTATGCCTGCGAAATCGGGATTCGAATGGTAGAAGTACGCCGCCAACGGGGCATTCCCCCATGCCTCGCTGTCAACGGCAACCGCTTGCTGCAAGACGTGAGCCAGCGCCAGGAGCCGCGGCAGCGCGGCATCCGACTGTGTACACCCCAATTGACCCACTGAAATTGCGACCTTGCCGGGCGCCAGCCGCCGGTCGAACAGGACACAACCCCCGTCAACGTATGCCTTGACCGCCTCCGGCGGCGCCACCCTGCGCTGCTTCCACGACAACTCGAGGTTTACGAGCATCGCGCGAAAAAACGCCTCTCGCACCTTGATGACGTCCGTCACAAGGTTCTTGTCGCTAGAAAACTGCTGCCGCTTGTCATTGATCTGGGTTGTGATCATCACCGCGACGTTGACGAGAAACGCAACGATGACCATAGCGGATATAACCGCCCCGCCGCCGAACACCACCAGTTGGTTATAGTGGCGAAGCTCCGCTAACGGCCGAAACCGGCTTATTCTGGGCATGTCGTATCCTCATGCCATTTGGGTTCACACGAACACCGGCGTCGCGCTGCAACAACCTCCGGCCGCCGATCATTCGACCTTCCCTTCGTGCAATCCTTTGTCCTCTGCGGTCACGGAGGGGGGGTTCCGCTCTTCACGCCCCATGACCAATCCGGCATCGAAAGCAAAACGGAACAGATCCGCGTCGCGCGTGATGCCGAGCTTGCGCTTCGCGCTGACTTTTTGCCCACTGATCGTTTGCTTGCTGCGGTGCAACTTCTCAGCAATTTGTCCGACCGAGTAGCCCAAGGCATAAAGCCGGAGACATTCCAGTTCCTTGGCAGACAGGCGGACGAGCCTTGATTCCACGTCGTCCCCAACCTGTAGAGGCAACCCCGCGGCGAGCGCCTGTCCTTCCCCCCTGATGCTGGGCGAATAGTATTCAGCGCCTGCATAGACCTCGCTGATCGCCGTAACCAGATAGCGTGCTGGATCTCGCTTGCTGACAACGGCGCGAATGCCGGCGTTGCGTATTTGCTGCACCATCGCCTGGTTGTCCATCATCGTAAAGACCACGAGCTTGACGTTGGGGAAACGCCGCGCGAGAAACGTCAGCAACATGAGCCCGTCACCGAACTCGCCGCCCGGCATTGCGTAGTCGGTCACGAGGACATCGCAGTGTGACGATTTAAGTATCTGGACGATTTCGGTGGAATTGTCCGCCGTGCCGATGAGCTTGATAAACGGCACCGGACCCACTTCCTGAAGTATTCCAGCGATTACCGTGGGATGGTCGTCTGCAACGAGCAAGTCGATATTCATAATGCCTCCTGCCCCAGAACGCGGGAACTCCGATGTCCAAATACCTGATCGTACTTGTCTGCCCGACTTCGACGCACCAGACTCGTCTGGTTCACGGAACATTCTGGCATAAGGGCGTTTGTAATGCGGAATTTACTTTGTTAGCCCGCACGAGGTTTGTTATCCCGAACTCGACTCGACATCCCCGTACTTCTTCTGGAAAACAAACATTACGCACATGCCCGGCGCGCGAGCGCGATAAAGATAGTCGATGGTGCGTTCCGACCGATCGCCCATAGGCTTCGCATCAATTTTCTTCTTGATCCGCCCCACTTTTCCACAGATCGATCATTAAATGCCTTCGCGGAAGCGAGGCCAGCAGATATTCGTTCACCGCTGCCAGAATGCGATCCTGCTGCGTTCTTCCGAGCTTGGCAAACGCCAATAGAACGCTCAATTCAATGACTGAAAGCGGATTCTCCATTGGAAGTCCTTTCATACACGCGACCTGCCATTGTTCCGTGCCAGTATGACTTTTGCATACGGTGGCCCGCGCCCAGGTGAGTACGTCGTTCAATTTTTAGTCCTCCGGCCCCGCGGGGCCGAAACTCGCCGTTCCGATCTCAACGATCCGAATTGTTTTGAAATTTAACGCTCGTCGCTGTCCTCTGGCTCCGGACTTGTCCGAATTTAACTGCTTATCCGGATATCTTTTCTAATTCCGTTGACTGGTTAAAAGCACAACGCGCACACCGAAAGCGACCTCGTCTCCATGGCGAGCCAATGTGACTTCCGGACTCGTACGGCTTCGAAGTGACGCCTTATCAACGATCCCAATCGTTCTGCAGAACGGTCGCCAAATGAACTGCCGCTGAGGAACTCATCGCCATGAGCCGTTTTCCCATACTTGTTCTGATCGCGGACAGTCACCCGATCTTCGCTGCTAGCGCGACGTGTTAACTCTCGACTAGCTCCGCCGTAAAAAAGCGCGCTGCCCATGGCGGCCCCGCCGACATCGCGCGCAATGGATCTGACGATGGCGCGCGCCGAATCGCGTCACGCGGCGCTCGTGGCCCATTGCACGAACACCGCGCCCGCCTCGCGCAGCACGGCTTCGCGCGCCTCCATGCTTGCGCCCGGCGCGTCGTAATAGACGGCCACGAGCAACGGCGCGCGGCCGGGCGGGCGGACGAGCGCATAGTCGTTGGTCTCGCGCTCGACGCTGGTTCCGGGCCGGTCGGCGGCTTGCCAACCGGCGGGCAGCACGGCGCGAATGCGCCCGAGGCCCGGCTTGCAGTCGACCATGCCGCGCTCCAGCAGCGCGCGCGACGCGGCGCTCAAGGCGTCGCCGAGCAAAAGTCGCCGTGCCGTGGCGACGATGGCGCTGGGCGTGGTGGTGTCGAGCGCGCCGTCATAGCCATTCGAGTCGGGCTCGTAGCGGTCGGAACGCGTGACCGTGTCGCCCAAGCCGCGAACGAAGCGCGTCAGCGCGGCGGGACCACCGGCGCTGCGCATCAGCAGGATCGCAGCCGTGTTGTCGCTTTCCACCAGAATCGCGCGGCACAGCGCTTCCACCGACATCGCGCCGTGCGCGACGTTGGCCTTCGTTTCCGGCGACGTGAAAATGAGGTCCTTCTCCGAGTAGCGCACGAGGCGGTCGAGCCGCTCCGCGCCCTGGTCCACGCGCGCGAGTATCTGCGCCGCGAGCAACCCCTTGAACGTGCTGCACATCAGGAAGCGTTCGTCGGCGCGATGGCTCAGCGCGCGCCCCGAGCCGGTATCGAGGGCATACACGCCGAGGCGGCCGCCATGCCGGCGCTCGATTCCGGCGAGCGGCGTTTCGGCGGCGCGTAGCGCGGGCGCGATACTCATGCCCGCGAGCAGCGGCAATCCAACCAACAGTTTTCGACGCGTGAGCGAGTGAGTCACGAGCGGGTCCGATTCATTAGTGAGGGCGTGCGAATGCTTTCGTTACGCGAGCCAAACCGTTCGCATGCGTGGCTTGCATCTGGCCACGCACGATGACGCGAGTTAGCTGCGCGCTTGTTCCGCGCGGTGTCCGTTGTCGTCCAGAGAAAATCGCTGCATCGAAGAATAATTGCCGCGACCACAATGTCCACGCACGCGCATCATGCGCCACCGCGAAGCCGACTCGCATGATTTTTACGCATGCGAAGCGCGCCGAAAATGCGTTTGATTCAAACCGCTCTTTCGCGCTCTACTCCGTAAAAACGCCGCCCATGAGGCAAGCCGCAGTGCGAGGAGACCAACGCAATGACCGGAACAGGCACTGACTGGCGCCGCCGCTGGGCGCTCGTGATCGCGGGAGGAATCGTGATGGCGCGGCGCTTGGCGTTCGCAACGTACAAGGGTTGTTCCTGCTGCCGGTCACGCGCGACCACGGTTGGTCGCGCGAGGTATTCGGCCTTGCGCTCGCGCTGCAAAACCCTGCTGTGGGGCGTGGCGCAACCGCTGACCGGCATTAGCGCCCCAATGACTTATCGACTTCGCGAACGCATTCCGCGGCGGCACCCTCGCTATTTCACGCCATGCGCTTTCGCGACGCTAATTACGCTGGCCCTTTTCCTCGCGACTGCAATTCGATACGCGCCGCAAGCCGCGCAAGCCAATCTCGCGCACTGTCTCGCCACAGAGGCCAAAGCATTGCCGGCGCGCGAGAACGCCGGCGTTCACGAGCCGGCTTCGCGCGCAATCGAGCAATGCGTTGCAAACTGACCCGGCCCGATCGACGCGCGCCGCGCAGCACGAATCAATCGTTCCCGGACGCGAGCAACGGGGCGAGTCCTCCGTTGCGATCGAGCAGCGAGAGGTCGTCGAAGCCGCCCACGTGCGTGTCGCCGATATAGATTTGGGGGACTGTGCGCCGGCCGGTGCGCTCCATCATCTCCGCACGCTTCTCCGGATTACGGTCCACGAGAATTTTCTCGATCTCCTGAACACCGCGCGATTTCAAGAGCGCTTCCGCGCGCATGCAGTACGGGCACACCTGAGTGGAATACATCGTAACGTTCGGCATATCGACCTCGTTTTTCGTCATTCCCGCGGCGCGCAACGTGCCGTGGATCTATCGTGGAAGTTGCTGGACGCGTGCTGCGGCGCCCTTCTTCCGGAGTATAAATGACATCCGCAAAACGAGTTGGGGCCCGCTTCGGCGCACGCTTCGGCGTGATTTCCGGGGCTAAATCCCGTGATGGCGGAAGGACCGGGCACCGAATCAATCAACGCCGCGACGCGGGAACAGGCGAGACCTGCCGCGCATTTCCGCGTCGCGCCGCATCGCGCTTCAGTCACGAATTCGATGCGGCTTTCGGCCGAACGCGCCTAGAAACGATGGCGCATGCCCGCCGCCACGACTACCTGCTGATTGCCTGAAGCGGGAGTGAGATTGAACACGCCCGCATTGAACACCGCATTGCCGCCACCGCCGCTCACGTGCTGATACACGCCTTCGAGGTAAAGATCGGTGCGCGTCGAAATCTGATAGTCGGCCTGCGCCATCGCCTGATTCCAATGCGGCTTGAGCTTCCCGGCCGTGCCATCGAATTCGCCCATCGTGTAGGTGTACGAAGCACCCAGGCTCAACGCCGGCGTGAGGAAGTAGCGGCCGTTGAGTTCCAGATTGTCGAACCTGACGCGAGTGCCGTTGAGCGCCGCAATGCCGCCGCCCTGCGAGATGCCCGTCACGCCGTTGGTGGACGAATGCGTCCAGACCGCGCCGACTTGGGACTTGCCGAACAGATACTTCGCGCCCGCGCCATAAATCTGCTGACGGCCGCCGGTCGTCAGCACATCGCCGTCCGCCGTGCTCGTCGCGCCCGCCGCGTTCGCGCTCGCGCCTGTCGCACGATCGACTTGCAGGAAGGCCGCGCCCACGCCGAGCGGTCCGTACGCGTAGCTCGCGCCCAGGCTATATGCGCGATTGTTGGAGAAGCCGCCGGCATCGTTCGAGAAGCCATACAACGCGCCGAAGCGAACGCCGTCGAACGCGACGCTGCTGAACTTCACGGAATTATTGATGCGCAGGTCGTTGGCCAGATTGTCGTTGTCGTACGGATGGCTCGCGAGATTGCCGCCGAAGCCCGCACCCACGGCCGAAAGCGGCGCCACGTAATCGACGACGAAATCGTACTGGCGACCGAGCGTGAGCGCGCCGTATCGACGATCGCTCAGCCCGACCCATGCCTGACGCCCGAAAAGATCGCCGCCGTTGTTGAGCTTGCCGCTGGACGCGTTGAAGCCGCTTTCCAGCCAGAACGTCGCGGCGAGACCGCCGCCGAGGTCCTCGGTTCCGCGCAGTCCCCAGCGCGATGTCGAGAGATTGCCGCTATTGACGAGCCAATTGCTCGAACCGCCGCTTGGAGGCGCGGCATTACGCTGATTGTTCACGTACACCACGCCTTCATCGACGATACCGAAGAGTGTCACGCTGCTTTGCGCATGCGCCACGCACGCAAACAGCAGTGCGGAGCAGGCGGACCAATACTGCAATTTCATGATCTGTTCTCCAACTAGAGAGAGAGAGAGAGAGAGCGATTTTGAGGAATGAACGGCTTACCCGAAACAGGCGGGGCGAGTATAGGTTCGCGCTTCGGCTATCAGGCACGCGCGGATCGAAAAGCAAGCTTGTGCAATTCGCAACCGTCATTCACAAATCCTTATCCGCGAAGAATCCTTGCTTCACGTCTTGTTTCGATCCTTGAAAACACGGCATTTTTCGCGCAAGCCACATTGCCTCGTCATTCCCCTTTGCCGCTTTCGGGCCGCGAGCGCCCCGTCCAGGCGGCGCGCGGTGTGAATTCCGCGCAACAGGCCGGGCGCGCGATTTCACCGGCGGCCAGCGCCAAAAGCGGAAATATCCGCAACTTCGGAATAGATCACGGACCCGGCGTGTTGGCCCCATGCAGACACGGCCTGTCTGCCGTCCGAACCGTTGCACGCGACCCTTCGCGCAACCGCGGCCGGGCAGCTTGCTAGAACCAGGTATGGGATTGGAGAGGGAGCGCGATGGACCAAATACAATCAATGAAGGCATTCGTCACGGTCGTTCGACTCCAGAGCTTTACCAAGGCGGCCCGTCAGTTGAATACGTCGCTCGCCTCACTCTCGCGCGCGGTGAGCAGCCTCGAATCGCATACGCGCACGCATCTCGTGAACCGCTCCTCGCGATTCGTCTCGCTTGCGCCCGGCGCACGCGAATACTTCGATATCTGCGTCGAAGTGCTCGACCGGCTTCACGAGGGCGAACAACGATTGCTCGAAGATCGCGCGCAAGCGCGCGGCGTCTTGCGAATCGCGGCGCATCCTGTTGCGATCGAAGCGGGACTATCGCGCGTGGTCGGCGAATATCAGCGCAGCGCACCGGAAGTCGAAATCGTGCTGAATACGCACAGCGTGCCGATGCGCCTCGAACACGACCGCTATGACGTGGCCGTTTATCCCCCCGGCCTTATTCTCGACGCCGAAGCCATTTGCCGGCGCGTGCTGGACTCGCCCATCGTACTGGTCGCCAGCCCCGGCTACCTGAGCCGCACCGGATTCGACGACGCGCAGGAAACGTTGGGCGGGCACGTCATTCTTTCTTGCCATTCTTGCCACAGCGAACCGGAACCGGAGCACGGCATACGGCTGGAACGCGAAGGGCAAATGAAGCGGCTTTCGAATGCCAGCGTGCGCATGAGCGTGAGCGGGTCGACGGCCATTCAACTCGCGCTGTCCGGCTTCGGCATGGCGTTGCTGCCCGAGTTTCTCGTGACCGAGCACCTGCTCAGCGGAAGCTTGATACGTCCATTCCCCGATCATCGCGTGATCAGTCAACCGGCCTCGCTTGCCGTTGCCTACGTGCGCCACGGCGTCGTGCCGCAGCGCACGCGCAATTTCATCGACACCTGTACGCGTCTTTTTGCCGTCGATGTCGATGCCGCGTCCGTCGCTTCGCGAGTGGGCAGCCTGGCGGCGGCTTCCCGCCATGCATCCACGCCGAATCGGCTGTCCTGATCGACATTTTCTGCAATTTTGAATTGTCGAATCGTTCTGGAATATCCCGGCTCCTCGCCGTGTTTGCCCCAACAAGAAGTTCAACAACAGTTCGAGTTGAATCCTTCCCATCACTTTATATGGAGTCCGAAATGAAATCCTTTAATACCGTTGCTGCCTCGCTGCTCGTTCTCACCTGCGCCGGCTTCGCCACCGCAGCCTCCGCACAGGGCCTTACCCGCGCCGAAGTGCGGCAGCAACTCGTCCAGGCCGAAGCCGACGGCTCCCGCTTCGTGGCCGACGCGTCTTATCCCGATGTGAGTCCCGTGTTCCAGCAACAAGTCGCGCGCCAGAAACAACGTGACGAAAGCACGGGCGGCGTGGCGAGCGGCAACTCGGCCGCCGATGCGGGACATGCCGACGCATCCTCCGCGCCTTGCGTTGGACCGGCAAGTTTTTGCACGCTGTATTTCGGCAGTTAATTCTCCCGGCACATCGCCGCCCGCATCGTTACGAACTCGTCAGTCCCATTTATTAAGGAGTACGTCATGAAATCCCTCTTGTGTCTCACCCTCGCCGCCGCCGCGCTTGCCGCGCCGCTTGCGAGCTTCGCGCAGAGTACCGCGCCCGTCACCCGCGCGCAGGTGCTTGCCGATCTCATTCGCGTGGAAAAGGCCGGCTACGATCCGGCGAGGGGCAACGATTCGAACTATCCCACCGACATTCAGGCTGCCGAAGCGAAAGTCGCGGCCCAGGAAAACCAGCAGATGACCAACGACGCCGTTGGCGGCACGGCGCAATACGGCACGTCCGCGGCGAGCGGCCGCGCGTCGGCGCGCATGCCGGCGGCCCCGGCGTGCGTGGGACCGGCGAGCTATTGCAATGTGTACTTCGGCAGTTGATGGCTCCATGTCGACGATCAAAAGCGCCGCAACGTTGCCGCCGCCACTCGCAGTATCCGAAAGCCGTGGCGGCGCGTGCAGCACCGCGCTTCGTTTCATCGCATCACGCAGGCAATCCGGAAAAGCGCAGTCCGCTGATTCCGGCGCGTATCGGGCCGACGAGAAACCCGCGCCCTTCGCGCACGGCCGACGACATTTCGTGCGTTGCGCCCCGTTTCCGGGCATGACGCGCACCACCGCGGCGCCTGCCGCACCGTGGCGCACCGTTACGCACCGCTCGTTCGCGCCGCTACCGTCGCGGCCAGGCTTTTTGACGAGCTGGCATCGCTCTTGCATGTTTCGGTAAGTAGGTTATTCATGAACGAAACGCGCCCGGAGAGCCATAGCCGATGTCCGATGCCACCCATGCGAGCGGCGAAGCCGCCGCCCCCGGCCGCCTTGGCCGAGCCAATGCCTATCACTGGCTTGCCAGCCCCACGCTCGTCGACATGGCCGCACGCGGTCCCGAGCCGCGCCTGGCCACGTTCGCCTGCGAGCCGCAGGATGTTCGCCTCGACCTGAGCCGCACCGCCATTGTCGTGATCGACATGCAAAACGACTTCTGCACCGAAGGCGGCTGGGTCTCGCAGATCGGCGGCGACTACGCGGCCGACCGCGCGCCCATCGCGCCGCTGCAACGGCTGCTGCCCGCGCTGCGCGCGCGCGGCGTACCCGTGATCTGGGTGAACTGGGGCAACCGGCCCGATCTCGCCAACATGCCGCCGAACCAGTTGCATCTCTACAAGCCGACGGGTCACGGCACCGGCCTTGGCGAACCGCTCGCGAGCAACGGCTCGCACGTGCTCGAAAAGGACTCGTGGGCGGCGGCCGTGGTGGACGAACTCAAACCGCTGCCGCACGACATTTGCGTCGATAAATACCGCATCAGCGGCTTCTGGGACACGCCGCTCGACAGCATCCTGCGCAATCTGGGCGTGCGCACGCTGCTGTTCGCGGGCGTGAACACCGACCAGTGCGTGCTGCACTCGCTCACCGACGCCAATTTTCTCGGCTACGGCTGCGTGCTGGTCGAAGACTGCTGCGCCACGTCGTCGCCGGCGTTCTGCACCGAGGCGACCGTCTGGAACGTGAAGAAGTGCTTCGGCTTCATTACCGACTCGGCGCGCATCGTGAGCGCGCTGGAGCAGCCTGCGTGAACGCATTCGTTCCCGGCGACGCCACACGCGTCGCGCCGCTCGCGCGCGGGCCGCTGGACGGCTTGCGATTCGCCGTGAAGGACTTGATCGACGTGGCGGGCGTGCGCACGGGCGGCGGCAATCCCGACTGGCTCGCCGCGCAGACCCCGGCGCGCGCTCATGCGCCCTGCGTGACGGCGTTGCTGCGCGCGGGCGCGGCGCTCGAAGGCAAGACCATTACCGACGAACTCGCCTATAGCCTCGAAGGCGCGAACCATCACCACGGCACGCCGCTCAATCCGCGCTGGCCGCACGCGCTGCCGGGCGGCTCGTCGAGCGGTTCCGCTTCGGCGGTCGCGGCGGGCGCGGTGGACTTCGCGCTCGGCACCGACACGGGCGGCTCGGTGCGCGTGCCCGCCGCGTTCTGCGGCCTTTTCGGCATGCGGCCCACGCACGGCGCCATCGCGCTCGACGGCGTGGTGCCGTTCGCGCCCAGCCTCGATACCGTCGGCTGGTTCGCGCGCTCCGCCGCGCTGCTCGCCTCCGTGGGCGACGTGCTGCTGCCCGCCGACCCCACCGCGTCCGCGCGCTCGCCCGCCTTGCTGCGCGTGGAAGAAGCCTTCGCCCTGCGCGCGCGCAACGAACCCGGCGATGCCGCGCGCCTCGATGCACGCGCGCGCGCCATCGGCGCACTCGACGCGCTCCCGCTGTTCGCGCGCCATCCCGCCGACGCCTGGCTCGCCTGCTATCAAGCCGTGCAGGACGCCGAAATCGACGCTTCGCTGGGCGCGTGGATACGCGCGACGCAACCGCGTTTCGGCCCGTCGATGGCGCCGCGTTTCGCGCGCATCGACCTTTACGACCGCGAGCGCGTGCCGCACTGGCGCGCGTTGCGCACGACGCTTGCCGCGTACCTCGACGCGCTGTTGCGCGACACCGTGCTTGTGATGCCGACCACGCCGTGCGCGCTGCTCGCCAAGGACGCAAGCGGCGAGACGCTCGCGCGCTTTTACGACGACGCGCTCACGCTGAACGCCATCGCTTCGCTCGGCGGCCTGCCGCAAATCACGCTGCCGCTCGTGAACGCGGACGCAAACGCCGATGCGAATGCAGACACAGTCGCAAACGCAGCCGCAAACGCAAACGCAAACACCGGCGCAGGCCGGCACGACGGCCCGCTCGCGCTTTCGCTGATCGGCGCGCGCGGCACCGACCGCGCCTTGCTGCGGCTTGCACGAACGCTCGTCACAAAGCTTGAAAATAAACCGGAGTCCTGAATTTTGAACGCCTCACTCGCCCGCTCGCGCGACGGCATGGTAACGAGTCCGCATGCGCTCGCGAGCGCTGCGGGCCGCGACGTGCTGCGCGCGGGCGGCAACGCCGTCGAAGCGGCCATCGCCATCGGCGCGGTGCTGTGCGTGACTTATCCGCACTTCACGGGCCTGGGCGGCGACGCCTTCTGGGTAATCGCCGATCGCACCGGCGACGTGCGCACGATATCGGGCGCGGGCCAGGCCGCCATGCAGCCGCCGCCCTACGGCGGCGCGATTCCGTTGCGCGGCGGCGCGGCGGCCCTCACGAGCGCCGGCACGCTCGACGCCTGGGCGCGCGCTTACGCGCATGCGCGCGAAGCATGGGGCGGCACGCTCGCCTGGTCCGCGTTGTTCGAACGTGCCATCGAATATGCGGCGGAGGGCTTTCCTGTCACGCAATCGCAGCACTTCTGGCAAACGCTGCGCGCCCACGAATTGCGCGCGCAGCCCGGTTTTTCCGCAACGTTCGCGCCGCGCGGCGAAGCGCCCGCGCCCGGCACGCGCTTCGCGCAGCCCGCGCTCGCGCGCAGTCTCGAACGCATCGCACGCCTCGGCGCACGCGAATTTTACGAAGGCGACCTTGCCGAGCGCCTCGTGCGCGGCCTGCGCGCGGCCGGTTCGCCGCTCGATGCGCGCGACCTCGCGACTACGCAAGCGCGCGAGGAAGCGCCCTTGCGCGTGCCGTATCGCGGCGGCGAACTCGTGGGGCTGCAACCGCCCACGCAAGGCGTGACGATGCTGGAAATCATGGGCACGCTCGCGCATTTCGATTTCGGCGCGATCGAGGAAGGCAGCGCCGATTACTATCATGTGCTGGTGGAAGCGGTGAAATGTGCTTTCGTCGACCGCGACCGCTACGTGAGCGACCCCGATTTCGCCGAGGTGCCCGTCGCCGCCTTGCTCGCGCCGGAAACGCTCGCCGCGCACGCGCGCTCCATCGACATGCGCCGCGCGCGCGCATGGCCGCATCGTTTTCGTCATGGCGACACGGTGTTCATCGGCGCGACCGATCGCGAAGGCCGCTCGGTCAGCCTGCTGCAAACGGTGTATTTCGATTGGGGCAGCGGCGTGGTGGCGGGCGACACAGGCGTGCTCTGGCACAACCGCGGCGCGGCATTCAGCACCGACTCGCGGCATCCCAACGCGCTCGCGCCGGGCAAGCGGCCGTTTCATACGCTCACGCCGGGCATGTTTCTGCGCGACAAGCGCCCGCATCTGCTGTTCGGCACGCAAGGCGCCGACGGCCAGCCGCAAACGCTCGCCGCCATTCTCACGCGCCTGATCGACTACGGCATGGACCCGCTTGCGGCGCTCTCGCGACCGCGCTTCCTGCTTGGCAGAACGTTTTCGGATACGCGCGACGCGCTCAAGCTCGAAGCCGATGCGGGCGACGCCGTGCTCGCGGAACTTGCGTCGCGCGGCCACGAAGTCTCGGCGATCGCGGCACGCAGTCCGCTTGCGGGGCATCCGGGCGTAATCAAAATCGACGCGGACGGCGGCGCGCTCGGCGCCCACGATCCGCGCAGCGACGGCCTTGCCATGGCGGCCGGTTTCGACACGCCGACTCGCTCCCTCATGACCGCTCGCTTATAAACCGAACCAGCCCGATTCGGGCGGCAACACGAAGCTCACGCGCGCACGAACGCGCGCACCATTTCCTCGGCCTGAAGCTTCTGCTCGTCCTGCCAGCGCGGCGCGAGCAGATCGGCGTTGAAAATGCACGAAAGCGTGTACGCATTCGACTTGTGGAACGAGCACAAGCTCACGAGCGCCACATAAAGATGCAGCGGTTCGAGCCCCGCGCGCAAGGTCTTGTCCTTCTCGCCGCGCTCGATCAGCGTGCGCAACAGCACGAGCACCGGCGAGGCCATTTCGGGAATCGCCTTCGAGCGCTTCATCACGCGCGCGCGATTCAGGTTCTCGAACGAAAGCAGCTTGCCCAGTTCCTGATGCGCCGCGAAGTGCCCTTCGATGAATTCGTAGAGCTGCACGATGCCCTCCACAGGCTTCACGCGGTCCACGTCGAGTTCGAGCTTGAGTTCTTCGGCGCGCAGCCGCCCGAGCACGAATTCGAGCACTTCCAGATAGAGCGCTTCCTTGCCGCCGAAGTAGTGATAAATCATGCGGATATTGACCTTCGCGCGGCTCGCGATGGTTTCCACGCGCGCGCCGCTCAACCCCTTCTCCGCGAATTCGGCGAGCGCGACGCGAAAAATGCGTCCGCGCGTGGCCGCCGCAAGACGTTGCCGCGAAGTTTCGCGCACCGGCTCCTGCACTGGCTCTTGCGCAGGCTTTTGTGCAGGCGCTTTGGCTTTTTTCGCGGCGGCGTCGGCCGTTTTTTTTGCCGCGGCTTTCGTCGGCTTGGAAGGACTGGCTAAGCGGGCGGCAACACGCGTCATGGCAGGAGTGAGCTGGTTCGTGCGGAAGAAAGGTCCAGCGGCGCATGACCGCTTGCCGCGAATATAGCAGCACGGCGCGCCCCGTGCGAACTCGCGCGCAACGCGCTTCGCATGCCACGCACGCGCACCGCGCGCCGCCTTGGTGCGCACACGCGCCATCGCCTTCGCGCACGCCCCGCGCGCAGGCATCGCAACCGGCTTTGGTGCATGCGCGAAGCCTTTGCCGGCGCGCGGCCACGCCGTGCCGCTTGACGCGCAAACACGCTTGCGCATTGGCGTTGCGCGACTCGCCGGGCAACGCGCGGCAACCGTGCGAGACACATGGCATTCAACTTGCTTTTATGGTTTCGTTCATGAAGAGTTCACTTACTGAAACTCGAAACGAAACCTCGAACGCCACGGCAAAGGAGTGCCAACGATGTCATCCGCGAAGCTGTTTTCCCACCGTTCCCTGCCACGTCGCGCGCCGGTTCGCATGCGCGTGCGCGCGCTCGCCGCGCTCGGCGTTGCGCTGGGCCTGAGCGCCGTCACGCCGCCCGCCGTCTATGCCGCCGACGACGCCATGCACGTGGGCGTGCTGATTCCCGGCTCGAAAACGGACAAGGGCTGGATGGAATCCGGTTATGACGGCGTGACGGCAGCGCAAAAGGAATTCGGCCCGAAGCTCAAAACGCAGATCATCGAGAACATCAACTACGCGGATATGGAGCAGGCGCTCACGAATCTCGCTTCGAAGAACGAACTCGTGATCGGCGTGGGCGGGCAGACGCAAGCCGCCGTCATCAAGATCGCCAGGCGCTTTCCCAAGGTGAAGTTTTCCATTGTCGGCGGCAGCAAGGGGCAAGCCATGCCGCCCAACGTAGCGGGCTACGACGTGAAGCAGGCCGAGATCGCCTTCGTCGCGGGCGCGGCCGCCGCCCTGCTCACCAAGACGAACGCGGTGAGCTACGTGGGCGGCATGGAAATTCCGTCGATCGTGAACGCGGGCAAGGAGTTCGGCGAAGGCGCGCGCTACATCAATCCGAAGATCAAGTATTTCGAAAGCTACACGGGCGACTTCGACGACGTGGCCAAGGCGCGCGAAGCCACCGCCGCCGCCATTGCGCAAGGCGCCGACATTCACTATCACATCCTCAATCTGGGCTTGCGCGGCATCGAACAGGCGGCAAAGGAAAAGAACACGCACATCATCGGCAGCTACACGGACCGTTGCGGCAGCGATCCGCTCTACGTCGCGTACAGCATCACGGGCGTGGGCTATCAGGCGCAATACGCCATCGAGCAACTGGAAAAAGGCACGTGGCAGCCGGGCTACAAGGCGTTCGGCCTCGCGATGGGGCCGAAGTCGTCGGGCATGGTCGTCTGCCATTCCACGCCCGCCATCGACACGAAGCTCAAGCAGATCGAGGACGACATCCTGAGCGGCAAGATCAAGGTACTGGAAGGCTGACCATGAACGCCGTCGTTTCCCCCGCGAGCGCCGCCGCGCCGGTGCTTTCACTCGAAGGCATCGGCAAGCGCTTCGGCGCGTTTCAGGCGCTCGACGACGTGTCGCTCGATCTCATGGCCGGCGACGTGCATTGCCTGCTCGGCGAAAACGGCGCGGGCAAGTCCACGCTGTGCAACGTGATCTTCGGCGTGCATCAGCCCGACGCGGGCGCGATGCGGATCGGCGGCGCCGCGTACCGGCCGCGCAGCCCGCGCGAGGCAATCGAACACGGCATCGCGATGGTGCATCAGCACTTCAGTCTCGTCGACGATGCCAGCGTGCTCGACAACCTGCTGCTCGGCCAGGCGCGCGGCAAGCTCGACCGCGCGCGCGAAGCGCGCCGCGTGGAGGCGACGCTCGCGCGCGTGGGCCTCGCGCTGCCGCTCGAAGCGCGCATCGCCGATCTTTCGGTGGGCGAGCGCCAGCGCGTGGAAATCGTCAAATGCCTGATGCGCGAGCCGCGTCTCCTGCTGCTCGACGAGCCCACGGCCGTGCTGCTGCCCGCCGAGATCGACGCGCTGCTCGACACCTGCGCGCGCGTGGCCGCGAACGGCTGCGCCGTGGTGCTCGTCACGCACAAGCTCAAGGAGATTTGCCGCATCGCCACGCATGCGACGGTGCTGCAATCGGGCCGCGCGGTCGCGCGCTCGGAAGCGCCCGCGAGCGACATCGACCGTCTTGTCGACGCGATGATCCGCCGCGCCGCGCATGCCGAAGCCGCCGACCTGCACGCGCGGCTTTCGCTCGCGCCGCCGCGCGAAGGCTCGCCGTGGTCGCGGGCGCTGAGCGAAGAAGTGTTGCAGATCGACGGTCTCGCCGCGCGCGACGCCGAAGGCGTGACGCGTCTTTCCGACTGCACGCTCGTGGTGAATCGCGGCGAGATCGTCGGCATCGCGGGCGTGGAAGGCAACGGCCAGAGCGAGCTGGGCGCCGTGCTCGCGGGCATGACGGCGGCGGCGGCGGGCCGCTTCTTCGTCGCGGGCCAGGACATGACGCGCGCCACGCCGCGCGAACTCACGCGCGCGGGCGTGGGCATCGTGCCCGAGGACCGCCACGCGGTGGGCTGCGTGAGCGGCATGAGTCTCGTCGACAACCTCATGCTCAATCATCTCGACCGTTATTCGCGCGCGGGCTGGCTGCAACGCCGCGCGATGCGCGAGCGCGCGCTCGAACTGATGGAGCGCTTCGACATTCGCGCCAGCGGCCCCGACGCGATCTTCGGCGGCCTCTCGGGCGGCAATCAGCAAAAGGCCGTGCTCGCGCGCGAACTCACGCTCGACCCGCTGCACTTCCTGCTTGCCGCGCAACCCACGCGCGGCCTGGACGTGGGCGCGGTGGCGGCCGTGTACCGGCACATTCGCGCGGCGCGCGAGCGCGGCGTGGGCGTGCTGCTGATCTCTTCCGAACTCGACGAACTGATGAGCGTCGCCGACCGTATCGTCGTGCTGTATCGCGGCCGCATCATGGGCAGTTGCACGCCCGAGGCGGCCAATCGCGCACGCATCGGCGCATGGATGGCCGGCGCAGGAGAACCGCAATGAATTCGCTTCGTAAATCGCTCGCCGCGCGCGCCTGGCCGCTGGCGGCGCCCGCCGCGCCAGGCGGCGTCTCGCCGTTGCGCGGCGTGTGCGTGATCGGCGGCGCGATCGCCTTCGCGTTTTGCATCGCGCTCGGCTTGATCGCGCTGATGGGCGTGAACGTGCGCGACGCACTCGCCGCATTCGCCGACGGCGCATGGGGCTCGCCCTACGCCGTGGGCGCTTCGGTGAATCGCGCGCTCGTGTTCGCGCTGGTGGGCATCGGCTTCGTGATCGCGCATCGCGCGCAATTGACCAACGTGGGCGCCGAAGGGCAGATCGCCATCGGCGGCATAGTCTCCACGGCCGTGAGCCTCTACGGCCATTGCGCGGGCCTGCCGCTCGGCCTTGCCTTCATCGTGCCGATGCTGTGCGCGGCCGCGGCCGGCGCGTGCTGGGGCGGCATCTCGGGCGTGCTCAAGGCGAAGGCGGGCACCAACGAGGTCATCAGCACGTTGCTGCTTTCGTTCGTCGCCGTGTGGCTGCTTTACTGGTGCGTGCAAAGCGAGGCGCTGCTGCGCCAGCCGATGACCACCGCCGCCACGCTGCCCGAATCGCTCGACATTCCCGACGCCACGCATCTGCCCGCGCTATTCGCCGACAGCGGCCTCGGCCTGCATATCGGCCTGCCCGTCACGCTCGCGCTCGCGCTCGCGGCCACGCTCGTGCTGCGCCACACGCGCTTCGGCTTCGCATTGCGCGCGACCGGCCTGAACGCCGTGGCGGCGCGCCGCGCGGGGTTGCCCATCACCTCGACGATCGTCGCCGCGCTGGCCATCGCGGGCGCGTTCGGCGGGTTGGCGGGCGCGCTCATGCTGCAAGGCGACCAGGGTTCGCTCAAGGCGGGTTTCTCGTCGGGCTATGGCTTCGACGGGCTGGTGGTCGGCCTGCTCTCGCGCGGCTCGATCACCGGCGTGTTCGCCTGCGCGCTGTTGTTCGGCTTCTTGCGCTCGGGCGGCATCAACATGGAAATGGTCGCAAGCGTGCCTTCGGCGCTGGTGCTGATCGTGCAAGGCATTGTCACCGTCGCGCTCGCGGGCGGCGCGATCTGGCTGGAACACAAGGGAGAACGCCAATGAACGCCGCACTGCTCGCCGTTTTCGCGGGCTCGTCCATTCGCCTCGCCGCGCCCATGCTGCTCGCCTCCACGGGCGAACTCGTGAGCGAGCGCGCGGGCGTGCTCAACATGAGCGTGGAAGGCATGATGCTGACGGGCGCGTTCGTGGGCGCAACGGCTTCGTGGTGGACCGGCAGTCCGTCCATCGGGCTGCTGTGCGGCATGCTGGGCGTGCTGCCCGTTGCGCTGTTGCAGGCGTTCCTGAGCGTGACGCTGCGCGCGAACCAGGTGGTGACGGGCATCGGCATCAACATTCTCGCGCTCGGCGGCACCACGCTCGCCTATCGCGAGATTTTCGGCTCGCGCTCCGAAGCCGCCATTCCGGGCCTCGCGCGCTGGGCGCCGCCGGGTCTTTCGCAACTGCCGGTGATCGGCGAGCCGGTGTTCCATCAAGTGTGGCTGCTCTATGCGGGCTTGCTGGTGCTCGCGGCCACGGCGTGGACGATGCGGCACACCGCGCTCGGCATCGCGCTGCATGCGGTGGGCGTTTCGCCGCGCGCCGTCGATCAGTCGGGCTTGTCGGTGGTGAAGCTGCGCTACGGCGCGGTGCTGTTTTCGGGCGTGATGTCGGCGGCGGCGGGCTGCTTTATTTCCATCGGCGACATTCACACGTTCACCGAAGGCATGACCAACGGCACCGGTTATCTCGTGATTGCCGCGATCATCTTCGGCAACTGGAAGATCGGCCGCACCGCGCTCGCCTGCGTGTTGTTCGGCGCGGCCACGGCCATGCAGTTCCAGTTGCAGATGTTCGGCCTGCACGTGCCGACCGCCTTGCTCGTGATGCTGCCTTATCTACTCGCGCTCGTGGCCGTGGCCGGCCTGATCGGCCGGCAAACCGCGCCGCCCGCGCTCACGCGCCCGTTCAGCCGCTGAAATTTGCCGTTCGACGCGGCGGCCTCGCGTTTCAGGGGGCCGCTGCTTCATTCCTGCTTCATTCCTGCTTCATTCCTCCTTTTTTTCCACTCGATCATTAGTCATGCTAATCAATATGAAAAATTCGATTCTCGCACGCGCGGCATGGAGCGTTTTCGCAACCGGCGCGTTCGCGCTCGCTTCGACCTCGGCCTTCGCGCAGTCGAGCGTGCAGCTTTACGGTCAGGTCGACACGTGGATCGGCGCGCAGAAAATGCCGGGTGGCCAGCGCGCGTGGGAAGTGTCGGGCGGCGGCATGTCCACGTCCTACTGGGGCCTGAAAGGCTCGGAGGACCTCGGCAACGGCTACAAGGCCATCTTCACGCTCGAAGACTTCTTCCTGCCGCAGAACGGCCAGGCGGGCCGCTTCACGGGCGACACGTTTTTCTCGCGCAACGCCTATGTGGGTATCGAGTCGATCTACGGCACGCTCACGCTCGGCCGTCAAACCACGCCGCTCTTTATCTCCACGATCCTCTTCAATCCGTTCGTGGATTCCTATGAATTCTCGCCGATGGTGTGGCACACGTATCTCGGCCTCGGCAGCGGCCCGACCTACACGACCGACATGGGCGTGGTGGCCGATTCGGGCTGGAGCAACACCGTGCAGTATTCCACGCCGAACTACAACGGCCTGACCGGCTCGCTCATGTACGGGCTCGGCAATCAGGCGGGCGAAAACGGCTCGAAAAAATGGAGCGCGCAATTCCTCTATTTCCACGGCCCGTTCGCGGCCACCGGCGTGTATCAGTACGCGAATTTCAACAGCACGCCCGGCGACCTCGCCACGCTCGTGGCGGGCATGCGCAGCCAGGGCGTGGCGCAGGTCGGGATTTCCTTCGATCTGAAGGCCGTGAAATGGTTCGGCCAGTACATGTACACGAAGAACGACCAGTTCGCGAGCAGCTGGCACGTGAACACGTATCAGGGCGGCGCTTCGGTGCCGCTCGGCGGCGGCAGCGTGATGGCGTCGTATGCGTATTCGCGCGACAGCGGCGGCCTCGACCAGACGCGCCAGACCGCCGCGCTCGGCTACGATTACGCACTGTCCAAACGCACCGACGTGTATGCCGCGTATATGTACGACCACTTCGACAAGCTCTCGAGCGGCGACACCTTCGGCGCGGGCATTCGGGCGAAGTTCTAAGGCGCGGGCAGCGAGCGCGAAAGCCAAGGCCCGTTGCGCGCGAACGGGCCTTGTCGACGTATGCGCATTACGCGCCGATCGCGACGCGCCGGATCATTCCCCGTGCGGAATGCCTTCGATCGGACATTCCGCCGTGCCCGGCGTCGGGCGCGTCAACGCTTCCACGCCGCGGCGCGTGCCTTCGGGATCTTCGACCCAGTTGCGATAGAAGCCGAACGGGCATGCCGCCACGCCGTCGGCGCCGTCGCCGGAATTGAGCGTGCCCGTGTAGCCGCGATGCAGCAGCTTGTAGAGATGATTCTGCGACTGCATGTTGCGGCGCGCGTCGCGAATCGCGCTCACCGAAAGTTCCGCGTACTGCACGCCCATTTCCTCCTCGCCGCATTCGCCGAGCGTGCGCCCGTCGAAGCCCACGATCGCCGAATGGCCGAAGTACGAGTACACGCCGTCCCAGCCCGTTGCATTGGCCACGGCCACGTAAGTGTTGTTCATCCACGCCATGGCTTTCGCGACCATCACCTGCTGGTCCTTCGCGGGGTACATATAGCCCTGGCAGCGCACGATCAGTTCCGCGCCGCTCATCGCGCAGTCGCGCCAGATCTCGGGATAATTGCCGTCGTCGCAGATAATGAGGCTGATCTTGAGGCCCTTCGGCCCTTCCGTCACATAGGTGCGGTCGCCGGGATACCAGCCTTCGATCGGCGTCCACGGCATGATCTTGCGGTACTTCTGCACGATCTCGCCGTGGTTGTCGATCAGCACGAGCGTGTTGTACGGCACCTTGCGCGGGTGCTCCTCGTGGCGCTCGCCCGTGAGCGAGAACACGCCCCACACGTTGGCCTTGCGGCACGCGGCCGAAAATATTTCGGTTTCCTCACCAGGTATGGCCGATGCCGTGTCGAACATCTCCTCGCGGTCGTACATGATGCCGTGCGTGGAATACTCGGGAAACACCACGAGATCCATGCCCGGCAAACCCTGCTTCATGCCGGCCACCATCTCCGCGATGCGCCGGGCGTTGGCCAGCACCTCGGCCCTGGTGTGCAGGCGCGGCATCTTGTAGTTGACCACCGCAACGCCCACGCAGTCGCGGCTGCTCGAAATATCGCCATGTCGCATGACGTGTTCTCCTCTGTGTTGGCGCGCAAGCGCGCTTCAATGGCTGATCATCCAGGGCCGGCCGGCCGGGCGTTTGAGGCCGTCCGCCTGGGCGCCCGCGAGTTTCGCGCCGCCCGCGCAGCAACTGCAACCGGGCCGGTGACGCAGCGGCGGCCCCTCGCCGGACTGGCGCGGCGCATGCGCGGCGCGTTCGTTGGCCGCGTGCGCCTGACGCCGCGCGCCCGCCATCAACGCGAGCGAAGGCGCGCTCATCACGCGCGCGCCTTCGCCGCCGCAGCCGGGGCAACGGCACGGCTTTTCGCGCTCGGCAATGCGGCGCATCACGGCGAACGGGCCGCAACTCGCGCATTCGAAATCGTAGATCGGCATGACAGGCTCCTTGTGCGGCTTCGACGGCCCATCACGCCTTCGCGAGATCGGGCGAGCACGGCAGGTCGACGCCGCCCTGAACGTGCTTGACGGGGCCGTCGGCGTTCGGGCGAATGTCGAAGTCGAAAATCTGCGTGGGCAGCCACAGCGTCGCGCACGCGTTGGGAATGTCGACCACGCCGCTGATATGCCCTTGGACCGGCGCGCAACCAAGCAGCGAATACGCCTGCGCGCCCGAGTAGCCGAACTTCTTCAGATATTCGATGGCGTTCAGGCACGCCTGGCGATACGCAACGGTCACGTCGAGATAGTGCTGGCCGCCCTGTTCGTCGACGGAAATGCCTTCGAAAATGAGGTAATCGTTGTAGTTGGGCGTGATCGGGCTCGGCTGGAACACCGGGTTGCGAATGCCGTATTTCGCCATGCCGCCCTTGATGACGTTCACGCGCATATGCACCCAGCCCGCCATTTCGATCGCGCCGCAAAACGTGATCTCGCCGTCGCCCTGGCTGAAGTGCAAGTCGCCCACCGAAAGCCCCGCGCCGTCCACGTAGACGGGGAAAAACACCTTCGAGCCGCGCGACAGATCCTTGATGTCGCAATTGCCGCCGTGCTCGCGCGGCGGCACGGTGCGCGCGCCCTCGGCGGCGGCCTTGTCGCGCGCCTCGCCGGCAAGCTTGCCCATGTGCGCCGTGGCGGCGAACGGCGGATTCGCGAGCGGCGGCACGCGTTCGGGCGCGGTGGCGATCAAACCGGTTTCGCGCGCGTTCCACGTTTCGAGCAGCTTCGGGTCGGGCAGGCAGCCGATCAAGCCGGGGTGGATCAGGCCCGCGAAATTCACGCCGGGAATATGGCGCGAACTCGTGTACAGGCCGTGGAAGTCCCAGATCGACTTTTGCGCGTCGGGAAAATGATCGGTGAGAAAGCCGCCGCCGTTGGACTTCGAGAAGAAACCGTTGAAGCCCCATTGGCTATCGGCTTTCGCGCCGATGTCGAGCAGGTCGACCACGAGCAGGTCGCCCGGCTGCGCGCCGCGCACGCCTACCGGGCCGGAAAGAAAGTGGACGATCGAGAGGTCGATGTCGCGCACGTCGTCGGCGCTGTCGTCGTTCTTGATGAAGCCGCCGGTCCAGTCGTAGGTTTCCAGCACGAAGTCGTCGCCGGGATTGACCCAGCAGGCCATCGGAATGTCGGGGTGCCAACGGTTGTGGACCTGGTCGTTCTCGTACGCGGACTGGTTCAGATCGACCTTGATAAGCGTTTCTGGCATGGCGTTCGCTCCTTGATGCGAAGGTTGACGTGTTGGCGAATGAAATGGGCGGCGCTCAAACGGAGAGGTATTCGCGAATGCGCCCGGTGTCGCCGGCGTCGCGCGTGCTCTGGTGGACGAAGCGGCCGCCCTCGATCACGAACAGCCGGTCCGCGACATCCAGCGCGAAGCTCAGCACCTGCTCCGACACGACGATGGCGATGTTGCGCGTCTGGCGAATCTGGTTGAGCGCCTTCGCGATGTCCTTGATGACGGAAGGCTGAATCCCTTCGGTAGGTTCGTCGAGCAGCAGCACTTTCGGGTCGGTCGCGAGCGCGCGCGCGATGGCGAGTTGCTGCTGCTGGCCGCCCGAAAGATTGCCGCCCTTGCGCCGCCGCATGTCGAACAGCACGGGAAAGAGCGCGTAGAGATCGTCGGGCACGCGCTGGCTCTGCGCGTTTTCAAGCCCCGTCTGAATGTTTTCCTCGACGCTCAGCGAGGCGAAAATCTGCCGCCCTTGCGGCACGTAGCCGATGCCTTGCGCGACGCGCCGGTAGCTCTCGTCCTTCGAAACGTCGGCGCCGCCCACGCGCACCGTGCCGCGATTGGCGGGCAGCATGCCGATCAGCGCCTTGAACAGCGTGGTCTTGCCCATGCCGTTGCGGCCCATCACGGCCATGCTTTCGCCGCTATTGACGGAAAAGCCGATGCCGTGCAGCACTTCGCTCTGGCCATAGCTGACGACGAGATCGTCGACTTCCAGCATGATGTGTTCTCCATTCAGTCGTTGCCGCGCGTTGGCGGCGCATTCAATGGCCGAGATAGACGTCGATCACGCGCGGATCGGCCTGCACCTGCGCCATCGGCCCTTCCGCGAGAATCTTGCCCTGATGCATGACCGTGACCTTGTGCGCGATGCGCTCCACGAAAGCCATGTCGTGCTCGATCACGATCATCGAGCGGTTGCGGCAGATGCGGTCGAGCAATTCGGCGGTGAGTTCGCGCTCGCGCACGCTCATGCCCGCAATCGGCTCGTCCAGCATCAATAGTTCGGGGTCCTGCATAAGCAGCATGCCGATTTCGAGCCATTGCTTCTGGCCGTGCGAAAGCAGCCCCGCCTCCAGGTCGAGCAGGGCCGCGAGGCCGATCTCGTCGGCAACGTTGCGCACGCGCTCGGCCACTTCGTCGTCCTCGCGATAGGCGAGCGCGCCGAACACGCCGCGTCCGCGCGGAAACGACACTTCGAGGTTCTGCGCCACGCTCAGGTTTTCGTAGATCGAAGGCGTCTGGAACTTGCGGCCGATGCCCTTGCGCACGCGGCGAAATTCGGCGAGATTCGTGATCTCCTCGTTGCGGAACTTGATGCTGCCCGCCGTTTCCTTCGTCTTGCCGCAAATGAGGTCGAGCAGCGTGGTCTTGCCCGCGCCGTTCGGCCCGATCACCACGCGCAACTCGCCGCGTTCGAGATACAGGTTCAGCGAGTCGATCGCCTTGAAGCCGTCGAACGACACGCTCAGGTCTTCTATCGCAAGCAGAAAGTCGGTGTTGCTCATGCTTCATGCCTCCTTGTTCGACACGCCGAGCCAGCGGCGCACGCGCGGCCGCACATGTGCTTCGTAAAGTCCCGCGAGCCCGTTCGGAAACACCATCACCACGCCGATGAACATCGCCGCCATGAGGTAAAGCCAGAGGTTCGGAAAGCTCTCCGAGAACCAGCTCTTGCCGAGATTGACGAGAATCGCGCCGTACACCGCGCCCACGAGCGACATGCGCCCGCCGATGGCCGCGTAGATCACCATTTCGATCGAGGGCACGATGCCCACGAACGACGGCGACATGAAGCCCACCTGCAACGTGAACATCGCGCCGCCCACGGCCGCGAGCAGCGCGGCGAGACAGAACGCGAACACCTTGAACATGGCGACGTCGTAGCCGGAAAAGCGCACGCGGTCCTCCTTGTCGCGCATGGCGAGCAGCAGCGTGCCGGCCTTGCTGCGCTGAACCCAGCGGCACGCGAGCAGCGCGCCGATCAGCAGCACGGCGTTGACGAAGTAAAGAACGAGCTTTGCGTGGTCGGTGCGAATGTCCCAGCCGAGCAGCGTGCGCAGGTCGGTGATGCCGTTCACGCCGCCCGTGTAGCCCTGCTGGCCGATGATGAGCACCGAGAGAATCAGCGCGACCGCCTGCGTGATGATCGCGAAGTACACGCCGCCCACGCGCCGCTTGAACATCGCGTAGCCGATCACGAACGCGAGCGCCGTGGGCACGACGAGCACCGCGAGAATCGAGAACGGCAGCGAGTGAAACGGCTTCCACCACGCGGGCAACGCCGTGAGCTGGTTCCAGTCCATGAAGTCGGGAATGCCGGGCGTGGTTTGCGTGCGCGTGGCGGCCGGATCGGACGCTTCGAGCTTCAGGAACATCGCCATCGCATAGCCGCCGAGGCCGAAGAACACGCCCTGGCCGAGACTGAGCACGCCGCCGTAACCCCACGCGATCACGAGGCCGATGGCCACGAACGCGTAGGTCAGGTACTTGCCCATCAGGTTCAGGCGGAACGTGTCGAGCGCGAGCGGAAACACGACCACGATCAGCACCGCGAGCAGCGCGATGCCTGCGTAGCCCGAGGCGTCGAGCCGCGCCGCGATCGCGCGCCAGCCGCCCGGCGCCGCGCCGGGACCGGATCGCGGGGAGACGCCGCCCGCCGCGCTTTGGATGGGTTCCATGTCCATCTCTCCGTACGAGTGAAACAGTGAATGACCCGGCGTGCCGGGGTCTTGCAGCGGGGTTTGCCGCGGGTTCAGACGCGCCGCACCTTCGAGGCGAACAGCCCCTGCGGACGCAGCATCAGGATCACCACGACAGTCAGCAGCGTGAGCACGCGCGCGATCGAGCCGGAAAGGAAGAACTCGCTGATCGACTGCATCTGCGCGATGCCGAACGCCGAAGCGACCGTGCCGAGCAAGCTCGCCGCGCCGCCGAACGTGACGACGAGAAACGAGTCGACGATGTAAAGCGAGCCGCTCGTGGGGCCGGTCGAGCCGATTGCCGTGAACGCCGCGCCCGCCACGCCCGCAATGCCGCAGCCGATCGCGAAGGTCATGCGGTCGGTGCGCCGCGTGTTGATGCCCGCCGCGTTCGCCATCGGCCGGTTGGCGACCGTGGCGCGCACGCGCAAGCCCCAGCGCGAGCGATAGAGCGCGAGCAGCAGGCCGCCCGTCATGAGCAGCGCGAGCCCCATCACGAACATGCCGCTCACCGGAATGTCGAGCCCCTGCGCGGGCTCCCACGAGCCCATCAGCCAGTCGGGCAGCGCCGGGCTCACTTCCTTCGGCCCGAAGGTCGAGCGAAACACCTGCTGCATGCCGAGGCTCAAGCCCCACGTGGCGAGCAGCGTGTCGAGCGGGCGCTTGTACAGATGGCGGATGAGCGCCCATTCGGCGAGCCAGCCGGCCGCGAACGCGAGCGCGAACGCCGCGAAGATCGCGAAGAAGAAGTACACGGGCGTGAACGCGTGCCACACGTTCTGCGCGAGCCACGAAAACATGTAGACGGTGTAGGCGCCGATCGTCATGAATTCGCCGTGCGCCATGTTGATGACGCCCATCTGGCCGAAGATCACGGCAAGCCCGAGCCCCATCAGGAGCAGGACGCTGAAAAGGCTCAAACCGGCGAAGCCCTGCATCAGCGTGATGTTGAAAATGTCGGTAGCGGACATCGAGCGCTCCTCGCGCGGCGGCGCACGATGCCGCCGCGCAGCTTCGGTTGGGGGATTACATGTAGCCCTTCGGGAACGGATTCGGCTGGATCGGTTGCGCCGACTGCGCCACGACCTTGAACTGGCCGTCCGCCTGCCCTTCGCCGATCAGCGACTTGCTCCACAGGTGATGGTTCGCATCGACCTTCGCGTAGCCCTGCGGCGCGTTCGCGACCTCGATGCCCGCCGAGGACGCCACCACCTTGTCCACGTCGAAGCTGCCCGCGCGCTCGCACGCGGCCTTCCAGATCCACGGCCCGAGATAGGCGGCCTGCGTCACGTCGCCGATCACGGCCTTCTGGCCGTAGCGCGCCTTGAACGCCGCGACGAACTTCTTGTTGTTCTCGTTATCGAGCGACTGGAAATACTTCATCGACGAATAGAAGCCCGCGAAGTTGTCCCCGCCGATGCCGAGCACTTCGTCCTCCGTCACGGAGAGCGTGAGCAGGAACTGCTTCTGCGGCGTGATGCCCGCGGCCTTCAACTGCTTGTAGAACGCCACGTTCGAGCCGCCCACCACGGTCGCGAAAATGCAGTCGGGGCGCGCGAGCTTGATCTTGTTCATCAGCGAGGCGAATTCGGTCGTGCCGAGCGGGTAATACTCCTCGCCCACGACCTTCGCGTGCAGATGCTGCTCGATATGGCGGCGCGCGATCTTGTTCGAGGTGCGCGGCCAGATGTAGTCCGAGCCGATCAGGAAGAACGTCTTGGCCTTCTTCGTGTTGGACGCCCAGTCGAGCGCCCAGAGAATCTGCTGGGTGGCTTCCTGGCCCGTGTAGAACACGTTCTTCGACTGCTCCAGCCCTTCGTAGAAGGTCGGGTAGTAGAGCAGCCCGTTGTCCTTCTCGAACACGGGCAGCACGGCCTTGCGCGAGGCCGAGGTCCAGCAGCCGAACACGGCCGCGACGTGGTCGTTTTCCAGCAGCTTCTTCGACTTCTCCGCGAAAGTCGGCCAGTCGGAGGCGCCGTCCTCCTGAATGATCTGGATCTTGCGGCCCAGCACGCCGCCCATCGCGTTGATCTGCTCGACGGCAAGGCGCTCGGCCTGGATCGAGCCGGTTTCGGAGATCGCCATCGTGCCCGTGGCCGAATGCAACTGGCCGACCGTCACGGTGGTATCCGTCACGGCGAGGCCCGTGGTGTTGACCTTCGCCGTGGGCGGCGTTTGCGCAAACGAGCTGCGCGGCAGGCCCAGCGCCATCAGCGGCGCGGCGGCCAGGCCGCCGAGCATTTTCCGGCGCAGCGGCGAGGGCATGCGGGCATCGTCGTCGATTCGATCGTCTGCGGACATCACGTTCTCCTTATTGGCGCCCTGCGCTTCATGCGAGAGCTGGGTCGAGGTTGGACGCAATGTAGAAAGCCAATTTGGCGATCGAAATACGTCGATTGACGTATTCCCCGCTATCGCACTGGAATGTAACTTGCATCGCGCTTGGCTCACGTCGCGAACGCGCCGCGATTTCGCGCGTTCGCACCAAACCGGATCATCTTCATGTCACAGCCGCATCCGTCCGTGGGCGCGCCCAGCACGCAACGCATCGTGAAGGTGCGGCGCGACTACAACGCGTGGGTCGGCGACGAAACGCTCGAGGACTACGCGCTGCGCTTCACGCCGCGCTCGTTTCGCCGCTGGTCGGAATTGCGCGTCGCCAACACGGCGATCGGCGCGGTGTCGTTTCTGGTGCTCGAAGCCATCGGCGGCAGTCTGGTCGTCAACTACGGCTTCACGAACGCGATCTGGGCGATCGCGGCCGTATCCGTGCTGATCTGGATCACGAGCCTGCCCATCAGCTATTACGCCGCGCGTTACGGCGTGGACATGGACCTGCTCACGCGCGGCGCGGGCTTCGGCTATATCGGCTCCACGCTCACCTCGCTGCTCTACGCCGTCTTCACGTTTATTTTTTTCGCGCTCGAAGCGGCCATCATGTCGCTCGCGCTCCAGCTCTACTTCCCGATTTCGCTCGCCATCGCGTACGTGCTGAGTTCGCTGGTCGTGATCCCGATCGTGATGTTCGGCATCACGCTCATCAACCGGCTGCAAAGCTGGACCCAGCCGCTCTGGCTCGTGCTGTTCGCGCTGCCTTACGCGGCGGTGCTGTGGCGCCATCCGGGCTTGCTCCGCGAATGGACGACGTTCGCGGGCTTCGCGCCGCAAGGCCGCGCGTTCAGCGTGATCGCGTTCGGCCAGGCTTCCACCGTGGTGTTCGCGCTGATCGTGCAGGTGGGCGAGCAGGTCGACTACCTGCGTTTCCTGCCGCCGCTCACGGCGCAAAACCGCACGCGCTGGTGGCTCGCGCTGCTTGCGGCGGGGCCGGGATGGATCGTGCCGGGCGCGCTCAAGATGCTGGGCGGCGCATTTCTCGCCTTCGTCGCGATCCAGTACGAAGTGGATGCCGGCTACGCGGCGCAGCCCACGCAGATGTATCTGGTCGCCTATCATCTGCTGCTCGATCCGTTCGGGCTCGCAAGCTGGGCGCTGCCCGCGATGACGCTGTTCGTGATCGTCTCGCAGTTGAAGATCAACGTGACGAATGCGTACGCGGGCTCGCTCGCGTGGTCGAATTTTTTCGCGCGCCTCACGCACAGTCATCCGGGCCGCGTGGTGTGGCTCGTGTTCAACGTGATGATCGCGTTGCTGCTCGTCGAAATGGGCGTGTTCGAGGCGATCGGCAAGGTGCTCTCGCTCTACGCGAACATCGCCATCGCCTGGGTGGGCGCGCTTTTCGCCGATCTCGTCATCAACAAGCCGCTCGGCTACAGCCCGCGCCATATCGAATTCAAGCGCGCGCATCTCTACGACGTGAATCCCGTGGGCGTGGGCGCCATGCTGATCGCGGCGGCCGTCGCCATGCTCGCGCAAAGCGGCATGTTCGGGATGCTGGCGCGGGCGATGTCGTCGTTCATCGCGTTCGGCGCGGCGTTCGCGTGCGCGCCGGTGCTCGCCGTCGTCACGCGCGGGCGCTACTACATCGCGCGCGCGGCGCAGCCCACGGGCGACGCCGCGTCGCTGCGCTGCGCGATCTGCGAAAACGCCTTCGAACCCGACGACACCGCGTATTGCCCCGCCTACGGCGGCACCATCTGCTCGCTGTGCTGCTCGCTCGACTCGCGCTGCCACGACCGCTGCAAGCCGCACGCGCGCTTCGCCTCGCAAGCCGACCGCGCGCTGCACCGCGTGTTTCCGCGCCTGCATCTCGGTCCCGCCGCGCTGCGGCTCACGCATTACGCGAGCCTCGTGCTCGCCATGCTCGGCGTGCTGGCGAGCGTGCTCTATCTGATCTGGTCGCAGAGCGTGACGTCGCTGGCCGCGAACGACGCCTCCATCGACAGCGCCATCGCGAGGAGCTTCCTGAAGATCTTTTTCGCGCTTTCGCTCGTGGGCTGCATTGCCGCGTGGTGGTTCGTGCTGGAGCGCGAAAGCCGGCGCGTGACGCAAGAGGAATCGCAGCGGCAAAACGAATTGCTGATGCAGGAAATCGACGCGCACCAGAAAACCGACGCCGCGCTCAAACGCGCGACGGCCGCCGCCGAATCGGCGAATCAGGCCAAGAGCCGCTACGTGTCCGGCTTGAGCCATGAATTGCGCACGCCGCTCAACAGCATTCTCGGCTACGCGCAATTGCTGTTGCAGGCGAAGGAGGAATTTTCGCCGACGCGTTACAACGCGGTGCGCACGATACATCGCAGCGGCGAGCATCTGCTGGCGCTCGTCGACGGTTTGCTCGACGTCGCGCGCATCGAGGCGGGCAAGCTGCAACTGAACATCGCGCGCGTGCCGCTGGCCGATTTCGTGGCGCACGTCACGTCGATGCTGCGTCCGCAGGCGCTCGAAAAAGCGCTGGCCTTCGACGTGCAAACAGCGGGCCGCCTGCCCGCCACGGTGCGCTCCGACCAGAAGTGCATGGGCCAGATTCTCACCAACCTGATCGGCAACGCGATCCGCTTCACGTCCACGGGCACGGTCACGCTGCGCGTGAGCCACGTGCTCGACACGCTCAAGTTCGAAGTGATCGACACCGGCCCCGGCATTCCCGACGCCGAAATGGAGCGCCTGTTCCTGCCGTTCGAACGCGGCGAGGCGGCGCACGCGCACGATCGCGGCGCGGGTCTCGGCCTCACGATCTGCCGCCTGCTCACGCAGGCGCTGGGCGGCAGCCTCGAAGTGGACAGCGAGGTCGGGCGCGGCACGCGCTTCGTGGTGCGCCTTTTCGCGCCCGCCGTGGACGCCGCCGCCGACGCGCGCACCGAACTCGCGGCCATTCGCGGCTATGCGGGCGCGCGCCGCGCGATTCTCGTGGTCGACGATCTTGCGGACCAGCGCGGCATCGTCGTGCAACTGCTCACGCCGCTCGGCTTCGACGTGACCGAGGCGGCCAGCGGCCCCGACGCGCTGCGCTGGCTCGCCACGCACCGCGCCGACGCCATCATCATGGACATTTCCATGCCGCTCATGGACGGCTACGAAACCAGCCGCCTGATCCGCGAAAACCAGTTGTCGAACGCGCCCGTCGTGCTGCTCTCCGCCAACGCCTTCGCCGACGACCGCGAGCGCGCGAGCGCGACCGGCTGCGCGGGCTATCTCGTGAAGCCGCTCCAGGTGAACGTGCTGCTCGACAAGCTCGCGCAACTGCTCGCGCTCGACTGGATCGCCTCCGACGCGCCGGCGTCCGCGGCCTCCTCGCTCATACCTTCATTGCCCGCCGCGCCAGAAGCCTCGGCCGGAACCTTGACCGGAACTTCGACCGGAATTTCGACCGGAACTTCGACCGAAGCCGCGCGCGCCGCGCAGCCCGCGTGGCCGCCCGCGTTGCTCGAACGGCTGCGCGCGCATCTCGAAGTCGGCTACGTGCAAGGCGTGATCGAACAACTCGACGCCGCGCGCGCGGCCTGGCCCGCGCTGCAAGCGCAGATCGACGGCTTGCGCGCGTTGGCGGAACGCTTTCAGCTAAGGGAACTGGAGCATGAACTCGACCGACTGCCTCGCGCCGACGCGTGACGCGCGCATCGCGACCGCCGCCGGCACGCCGCCCGCGTGGCTCGGCGACCGGCCCGTCGTGCTGATCGTCGACGATACGCCGGACAACCTCGCGTTTCTCTCCGATACGCTTCAGGCGCACGGCTACGCGGTGCTCGTCGCGCTTTCGGGCGAGGACGCACTCAAGCGCCTCGCGCGCGTGACGCCCGACGTCGTGCTGCTCGACGCCATGATGCCGGGCATGGACGGCTTCGAAACCTGTAGCCGCATGAAACAGGACGCGCGTCACGAACATCTGCCCGTGATCTTCATGACCGCGTTGACGGAAAGCGAGCACGTGGTGCGCGGTTTTCGCGTGGGCGGCATCGACTACGTGACGAAGCCGGTGCGCCCCGAGGAAGTGTGCGCGCGCATCGGCGCGCACGTGCAGCGCTCGCGCGCGCAGCTTTACGCGCAGGCGGCGCTCTCGCTCGACGCGCGCGCGGCGCTGATCGTGGGCGCGGACGGCGCGATACGCTGGCAAAGCCCGCAGGCCGCCGCGCAGATCGCCGCGTGGCGCGCGGACCAGGCCGAACCCGTCGCGCACACTGACACGCAAGCGCTGCTGCCCGCGCCGCTGCGCGACTGGTTCGCGGACTGGCTCGCGCGCGGCGCGCCCGCCGACGCCATACACGAGTTCGCGACGGGACACGTGCGGCGGTCCGCCAGCGCCACGTCCGCGCCCGAGCCCGGCACGTGGATCGTGATCCTCAAGGAAAGCGACGACACGGCGCACTGCCACGCACTCGCCGCGCGCTTCGCGCTGACCGTGCGCGAGGCCGAGGTGCTGCTCTGGGTCTCGCGCGGCAAGACCAATCGCGACATCGGCGACATTCTGGGCATGGCGCCGCGCACGGTGAACAAGCATCTGGAGCACCTGTTCCGCAAGCTCCATGTCGAAACGCGCGCGGCGGCGACGGCGCTGGCGATCAAGGCGCTGGAACGGGCGTGATGCCGACGCAAGCCGCTCCGGCTGCGCGCCGGACGCGCGGCGGCTGACGCGCGAGGCGGCTGACGCGCGTGAGGCGGTTAATGCACGCGAGGCGGTTAATGCACGCGAGGCACGCGAGGCACGCGAGGCACGCGAGGCAGCGCGAAAATTCGCGGGCGGGAAGTTCGCAGGCCGTTAGTCGCGTTTCACGCGAGCCGCGCCGGTGCGCAATGCGGCCCGCGCAACGCCCGCTCAAGCCTTCACGGCATCGCTCATCTCGCCCGCCGCCGGCACGTTGCCCGAGCCGCTCATCACGCGCGGCTGCAACAGCAGCGCGACGAGCCCCGACCAGCCGGTCTGATGCGAAGCGCCCACGCCGCGCCCGTTGTCGCCGTGAAAATATTCGTGGAACAGCACGAGATGGCGGCTGCGCGGGTCGGCCTGCAAGAGCGGATACGCGCCCATCACGGGCCGCTCGTTGTCGCCGTCGAGCAGGAACAGCGTGGTCACGCGCCGCGCGAGTTCGTCGGCGATCTGCGCGAGCGTGAGTTTCCTGCCCGAGCCGGTGGGATATTCGACGAGAAATTCGTCGCCGTAATAGCGGTGAAATTCGTAGAGCGATTCGATCAGCAGATAGTTGACCGGCATCCAGATCGGGCCGCGCCAGTTCGAGTTGCCGCCGAACACGCGCGAGTCCGATTCCGCGGGCAGATATTTCACGCTGAAACTGCAACCGTTGTAGCGATACACGAACGGTTCTTCGAGGTGCGTGCGCGAAAGCGCGCGCACGCCGTGTGCGGAGAGAAATTCGCTTTCGTCGAGCACGCGCCGCAGCAGCGCCTTCATGCGATGCCCGCGCAACAGCGAAAGCAGCAGCGAATTGCCCTTGCCCGGCTCGTTCCAGCGCGAGACGAGCCGCGCGAGATCGGGCCGGTGTTCGAGGAACCACAAGAGCCGCTCGCGCAAGCCCGGCAGGTTGCCATGCACGTGTTCTTCGAGCACGTGCACCGCGAACAGCGGAATCAGCCCGACGATCGAGCGCATTCTGAGCGGCGTGCTCGTGCCGTCGGGCAGCTTGAGCTTGTCGTAGAAGAATTCGTCCACGCTGTCCCACAGGCCCGTTTCGCAGCCGTCGTCGCAACTCACCGCGCCCGCGATATACAGGAAGTGCTCGAAGAACTTCACGCCGATATCCACGAACACATGGTTCGCGAAGGCGAGTTCGAGCGCGATGCGCATGAGGTCCAGCGCGTAGGCCGCCATCCACGCGGTGCCGTCCGCCTGATCGAGATGACCGCCGGTGGGCAGGGGCGAGGACCGGTCGAAAATGCCGACGTTATCCAGCCCGAGAAAGCCGCCCTGAAAAATATTGCGGCCGTCCGCGTCCTTGCGGTTCACCCACCACGAAAAATTCAGCAGCAGCTTGTGAAAGATGAGTTCGAGGAATTCGCGGTCGGCCTTGCCCGTGATCGAGCGATCGATTTCGTACACGCGCCATGCGGCCCACGCATGCACGGGCGGATTGGCGTCGCCGAACGCCCATTCGTAGGCGGGCAACTGCCCGTTGGGATGCTGATAGCGGTCCTTCACGAGCAGCAGCATCTGCTTCTTCGCGAACATGGGATCGACGAGCGCGAACGCCACGGCCTGAAACGCGAGATCCCAGGAGGCGTACCACGGATATTCCCATTTGTCCGGCATCGAGAGAATGTCGGCGTTGCACAGGTGCCGCCAGTCGGCGTTGCGCCCATGCTGACGGCTCGCGGGCGGCGCCGGTTGCAGCGGGTCGCCTTCGATCCAGCGATTCACGTCGTACTGGTAATACTGCTTCGACCACAGCATGCCCGCCAGCGCCTGGCGCTGCACGAGGCGCGCGTCGTCGCTTTCGATGTCGCGCTGGAGCGCGCCGTAGAACGCGTCCGCTTCGGCAAGCCGATGCGCGAACAGCGCGTCGATATCGAGCGCCACTTCGTCCTTCGCCACGGAAAGCGGCCGCCAGCGCAGCCACGCCACGGCGCGGCCGTGCGCGGGCAGTTCGAGATGCACGCGCGCGGCGGCCTTCGTGCCCGCGTCGCGCGCGATCGCGCCGGTTTCGCCATGCACGACGTAATCGCCGATGCCGTCCTTGAACGGACCGGCGCCGTCCATGCCGAAAAGACGCTTGACGTTGGTGTCGTTTTCGCAAAAGAGCCATTCGACGCGCGCGCCTTCCATCAACGCCGTCGATCCTGCCGTCACCACGAGCGGCTCGTGCGTGCCGCAATGCGCGATCACATGCTGCTCGCCCGTTGCCGACGCAACCAGCACGAGCGAAGGCTTCGTGCCCGCGTCCTTCCACGACCAGCTATTGCGCGCCCAGATTTGCGGCAGCACGTCGAGCGAGGCGTGCTGCCCCGCGCGGTTTTCCACCGTGACGCGCATCACGATGTCTTCGGGCGTGTGCTTCGCGTATTCGATCTGCACGTCGAAATAACGCTCGTCGTCGAATACGCCCGTGTCGAGAATCTCGTACTCGGGCAAGCCGGTGCCGCGCCGCGCGTTTTCGTCGATCAGGTTCTGATACGGAAACGCCGCCTGCGGATACTTGTAGAGCATGCGCATGTACGAATGCGTGGGCGTGGCGTCGAGATAGAAGTAAAGCTCCTTCACGTCCTCGCCATGATTGCCCTCTTCGTTCGTGAGGCCGAACAATCGCTCCTTGAGGATGGGGTCGCGGCCGTTCCACAACGCGAGCGAGAAGCACCAGGTGAGCCGTTCGTCGGCGAAACCGGCAAGGCCGTCCTCGCCCCAGCGGTACGCGCGCATGCGCGCGTGGTCGTGCGGAAAGTAATTCCACGCGGTGCCGTGCTCGCTGTAGTCCTCGCGCACCGTGCTCCACTGGCGCTCGCTCAGGTACGGTCCCCAGCGCTGCCAGCGGGCGTAGTCGCTCGAATACAGTCGTTTGCCTTCATCCGTTTCGACGAGGCCGGCAGTGCGCTGAAGCATGGAATCTCCTGTACGTCCTGGTGCTTGCGTTCGCGCGCCGTGCGTCCTCACGTACCTTACGTACTTTACGCGAGGCCGCGCGGCGAGTCCCCCATGCTAGCGCGGATCGCCCGGCTGCCACGGTCTCGCGGGCAATCCGCGCGGCGGCTGGGCCGGCTCGCCCAGGCGCTCGAGCGTGCGCAGCAATTCGCCGAGCGACCACGCCTGGAACGGCGCGCCGCCGGGCGCATGGGGCGCGTCGCCATCGGCGACTTCGGAAAGATGATCGAGACCCGCGCGATCGAGATGCGCGAGCAGCGGCGCGACAAAGCGCGCGTGCGCCTGCGCGCGTTGCGGCGCGGCGTCGCCGTTCACGCGCAACCACGCGTCCACGAACGGCCCGAGCAGCCACGGCCACACGGTGCCCTGGTGGTACGCGCCGTCGCGCTCCAGCGTGCCGCCGCGATACCGGCCGCGATACGCGGGGTCCGAAGGCGCGAGCGTGCGCAAGCCCATCGGCGTGAGCAGATGCGTTTCCACCTGAGCGACGACCGCGCGCGCCGCCTCGCCTTCGAGCAGCGCGAACGGCAGGCCGCCCGCCGCGAAAATCTGGTTCGGCCGGATCGAGCGGTCGAGCTTGCCATCCACATGATCGGCGTCGATCACATCGTGGAGCGCGCCCGTCGACGTATCGACGAAACGCACGGCGAACGCGGCGCTGGCGCGCGCTTCGAGTTCGCGCCAGCGCGCGTCCCACGCACTCGCGATACGCAGCGCGTTGATCCAGAGCGCCTGCACTTCGACCGGCTTGCCGATGCGCGGCGTGACGACCCAATCGCCCGCCTTGGCGTCCATCCACGTGAGCTGCACGCCGGGCGCGCCCGCGCGCAACAGCCCGTCGCGCGAGTCGGCGGCGATGCCGTAACGCGTGCCGCGCGCGTAGCCGTCGAGAATCGCCTCCACGGCGCGTTGCAGCACGCGCCGCACGGCGTCCGGCACGTTCGCCGCCGCGCAATAGTCGTGGACGGCCACGACGAACCACAGCGAGGCGTCGACGGCGTTGTACTCGGGCGCGCCGCCGGCCGCGTCGGGAAAGCGGTTGGGCAGCATGCCCGCGGAAACGTTGCCCGCCCATTCGAGCAGGATCGCGCCCGCTTCTTCGTGGCGGCCGCTCGCGAGCAGCAACCCGCGCATGGCGATGAAGGTGTCGCGGCCCCAGTCGGTGAACCACGGATAACCGGCGACGATCGTGCGGCCGTCGCCGCGCGCGACGACGTAAGCCGCCGCCGAGCGTTGCAGCCGCGAGCCGCACGCTTCGCGCCGCAGCGCCTCGAAGCCCGCAAGGCGCGTTGCGCGGTTCGCGGCGCTTTCCGTCGAGGCTTGCTGCCCCTGCTGCCCCTGCTGCCCCTGCTGCCGCAACGCCGCTTGCGTGCCGGACCCGCTTTGCGCGCCCAGGATCAGCACGGCCTCGCCCGCGCCCAGATCGAACGAGAACACGCCGGGCGTCGCGAGATCCTCGATGTCATCCAGGCCGCGTTCCTGCTCGCGCGCGTAGCGGAAGTTGCGATACCAGTCGGGCGCCTGCGCGTAGCTGCCGTTCGAGCGCGCGACGACGGCCGGCAAATCGCCGTACGGCTGCCAGCGCACGCATTCGCCTTCGATGCGCGCCGCGAAGGCGAAGGCCGGATTCTCGCGATGCAGCGCGTGGTAATCGCGGCCCGACATCAGCAGGCGGACTTTCAGCGTGGGCGCGGGTGCGTGCGCGAGCGCCGGGCCGGCGTCCGGCGCTTCGTACCGCCAGCGCAGCACCGTCTCGCGGCTCGCGTTCGCCACGAACAGTTCGGCGACGAGCACCGCGCCGCCGTCGAGCCGGTAACGCCACGTCGGCCACGGCGAAGTCCCGAAACTCGCGAGGCGCCGCGCGCCCTCCCCGGTGAGCAGATCGGGCGCGTAATGCTGCATGGTCAGCGCGATCCTGAGCCCGCCCGTTTCGAGCCACGCCTCCATGCCGTTGACGAGCACCACGCGGCCCGTGGGCGGCTGCGTGGCCACGAGCAGCAGCGCGTGATAGCGGCGCGTGCGCGCCGTGCCCAGCGTGCCGGAAGCGAAGCCGCCGGCGCCGTCGGCTTCGAGCCATTCGTCGTCGAAGCGTTCGGCCTCGACGGGGCCTTCAAGATGCGTCATCGGCGCCTCGTGGAAATCCGCTCACGCCGAGTGTAAGGGAAGCCGCGCGGGCGTGCGCGAGGGCCGGCGCGGGCCGTGCACTATCATGCGGGCTCGCGTGAATCGCACGCCGTTTAACGTGAGGGAATCGTTTTCATGCAGATACTGGTCGACGCCGACGCGTGTCCCGGCGTCATCAAGGAGATGCTGTTTCGGGCCGCCAAGCGCGCCGAAATCGTCGTGACGCTGGTCGCCAACCAGTTCCTGCGCACGCCGCCTTCGCCGTTCATCAAGGCGATCCAGGTGAGCGCCGGTTTCGACGTGGCCGACGCCCGCGTGGTCGAACTCGCCACCGCGGGCGATCTCGTCATCACCGCCGACATTCCGCTCGCCGCCGCCGTGCTGGAGCGCGGCGCGCACGCGCTCGACCCGCGCGGCAACTGGTTCACGCGCGACAACATCCAGGAGCGTTTGACGATGCGCGACGTGATGGACCAACTGCGCAATTCGGGCGTGGAAACCGGCGGCCCCGCGCCGTTCGGCGCGCGCGACAGCAAGGCGTTCGCCAGCCAGCTCGACCGCTTTATCGCACGCTATCAGGCGGCGCGTAAGGGCGCTTGAGCGGATAGCGCGGATCGCGCGGGCGAGCGAATCGAGTGGATCGAGTAGATCAGGCGGCCCGAGCGGATCGAGCGAATCGAGCGAATCGGGCGGATCGAGCGGATCGAGCGGATCGCACGGCCCGAGCCGATCGGGCGAATCGGGCGGCCCGGCAGACATAACGGCTTCGGCAAAACCAACGTGCCACGCGCATGCGCAAGTCAAACCGCGCATCAAACCGTTTCGCACGGCGGCGGCGCCTCGCGCAAACCGCGCCGCGTGAGCCAGCCCACGCCCCAGTCGTTGAGCTGCGCGAGAATCGGGCCAATCGAGCGCCCTTCCTCCGTCAACGCATATTCCACTTTCGGCGGCACCACGGGATACACCGTGCGCGTGAGAAAGGCGTCCTCCTCCAGTTCGCGCAATTGCTTCACGAGCAACCTGGGCGTGCAGCCGGGCAAACGCCGGTGCAGTTCGTTGAACCGCAGCGTGCCTTCCGTCAGCAAGTAGTACAGGATCACGCCTTTCCACCGCCCGTTGATCAGGTTCAGCGTGGCTACCATCGCGCACGCGGGCACTTCATCGTATTTGCGACGCTTGGGCATCGCGACCTCCTTTTCCGGCACGGATGGACGCGTTTCCATCGCTTTTTACACTACCCTTTTGGGTAGTATATGTAGAAAAATGGAGTATTGCGCCGCACCGCTCCCGCACCAACAATGCAGGATGACGCCCGCGCGCCTCCGCCCGGGCCTCACTTCAAGGAGTTGCCATGAGCCGTGCTGTCCGCTTTCACGAATACGGCGATGCGAGCGTGCTGCGCATCGAAAACATCGACGTTCCCGCGCCCGCCGCCGACGAAGTGCAGATCGCGGTGAAAGCCATCGGCCTCAATCGCGCCGAAACGATGTTCCGCTCGGGCCGCTATCTACAGGAAGCCGTGTTTCCGTCGCAGCTCGGCTACGAGGCCGCCGGCCTCGTCAAGACGCTGGGCGCGAACGTGCAGGGCTTCGCCCCCGGCGACGCCGTGAGCGTGATCCCCACGCTCGACATGGCGCGCTGGCCCACCTACGGCGAAATCATCAACATTCCCGCGAAGTACGTGGTCAGGCACCCGGCGAAGCTGACGTTCGAACAGGCCGCCGCCTCGTGGATGCAATACGTCACCGCATGGGGCGCGCTGGTCGCGCAGGCGCAACTGCGCGGCGGCGATTTCGTGATCGTTTCGGCGGCGTCGAGCAGCGTGGGGATCGCGGCGATCCAGATCGCGCGCAGCGTGGGCGCCACCGTGATCGCCACCACGCGCACGCGGGCCAAGGCGCAGCCCTTGCTCGACGCCGGCGCGCACCACGTGATCGCCACGTCGGAGGAAGACCTCGCCGCGCGCGTACGCGAGATCACGCAGGGCAAGGGCGCGCGCGTGGTGTTCGATCCCATCGGCGGCCCTGCCATCGCGCAGCTCGCCGCGTGCATGGCGTTCGGCGGCATCCTGCTCGAATACGGCGCGCTGAGCACCGAAGAAGGCACGTTCCCGCAATTCGCGCTGCTCGGCCAATGCCTCACGTTCAAGGGCTATCTCTACATCGAAGTCACGAGCAACGACGCACTGCTCGAACGCGCCAAGGCGTTCATCAACGCGGGCCTCGAATCGGGCGCGCTGACGCCGCTCATCTCGCACACCTTCAGGTTCGACGCGATCCAGGACGCGACGCGCTTTCTCGAATCGAACGAGCAGGTCGGCAAGATCGTCGTCACGCTGGATTGAGCGGGGCGTCGGGCGCTTGCTGCCGCATTTGCGCCGCTTTGTGCCGCTTTGTGCCGCTTTGTGCCGCTTTGTGCCGCGTTCGCGCGCGCTCGTGCGCGTTCGCAGGTCCGCTTGCACGTTCGCCGGTAAGTCCGCTTGCAGGTCCATTCGTCGATAAGAAATTCGCTCGCCTCGCGGAAGAATGACTTACGCCGCACGTCGATTCTCTCGCTGCGCGGATCAACGTAGACTGCCTCCTGTCCGAGGAGGTGTCATGCAGCACATGCTTTCGAAGCCCGCGATGGCGGGCGCCGCGCAGCCCGCGCACAGTTACGCCGACCGCAACGTGCGGTACTGGCGGCGCAATCTGGTCGTTTGCGTGTTCGGTTCGTTCACGACGCTCGTGAGCTTGAGCATGCTGCTGCCGTTCCTGCCGCTCTACGTGCGGCAGCTCGGCGTGAGCGAGCAGTCGGCGGTGATCCAGTGGTCGGGCGTGGCGTTCGGCGCGACCTTTCTCGGCACGGCGTTCACGGCGCCGCTGTGGGGCCGGCTCGCCGACCGCTTCGGCCGCAAGCCGATGCTCGTGCGCGCCGCCATCGGCATGGCGGTGGTGATGTCGCTGATCGGCCTCGCGCACAACGTCTACGAACTCGTCGCGCTGCGGCTGATCGCGGGGCTCGTGGGCGGCTATGCGTCGGCGTCCACGGTGATGGTGGGCACGCAGGCGCCGCGCGAACGCGCGGGCTGGGCGCTGGGCGTGCTTTCGACGGGCGCGCTCGCCGGCAATCTCATCGGCCCGCTCGTGGGCGGCGCGCTGCCCGACTGGATCGGCATTCGCGGCACCTTCTTCGCGGGCGGCGCGATGATCTCGGCGGCGGCGCTGCTCACCGTCTTCGTCGTGAAGGAAGACTTCCATCCGGCGCTCGACGCGCGCCGCGACAAACGCACGCCCGGCGCGAGCGCCGCGCCCGCGCATCGCACCGACCCGGCCGTGGTGGCCGCGCTGCTCGTGACCGCGATGATGGTGCTGCTCGCCAACATGTCGATCGAGCCGATCATCACCGTCTATATCGGCTCGCTCGGCGTGCGCGCCGCGCATCTCGCGCGCACGGCGGGCGTGGTCATGGCGTGTTCGGCGCTGGGCAGCATGTTGACGGCGGCGCGGCTGGGCGGGCTCGCGGACCGCTTCGGCAGTTGGCGCGTGATCGTCGCGTGCCTCGTGCTCACCGGGCTCGCGATGATTCCCCAGGCGTTCGTGAGCGCGTGGTGGCAGCTCGCGGCGCTGCGCGTGGTAATGGGCATGACGCTCGCGGGCCTGCTGCCCTCGATCGGCAAACTCGCGCGCCAGGCCGTGGCCGAACGCAACACGGGCCGCATGCTCGGCTGGCTGCAATCGGCGCAATTTTCGGGGCAGGTTGTCGGGCCGCTGATCGGCGGCGCGATCGGCGTGCATTTCGGGCTGCACGCGGTGTTTTTCGTGACCGGCGCATTGCTGATCGCGTGCGGCGCGCTCGCGCAATGGGTGCATGGGCGGGCGGCGGTTTGAATCGGCATGTTGGGCGTGTTGGGCGTGCGATGGGCGTGTGTTGCGCGCGCGCGGGTCATATTGTGCGTGAATGGCTTTAATTGATATTTCGACCGCCTTTAAATATCGCGGATCGAATTCGCCATATCGCCCGGGATGCCGATTCATGCCGATTTAAATCCCCTGCTTTGCCGTGCGTTAATCCATCGCGAATAAAATATTCAAGCCGTTCCATTCAACGCCGTTATACAAAAATCGACACGGCGGGGAATACGATGGAGATAAGAATCAACTCGACGAACGCCGTCGCCCTGAGCGACGTTCAAAGCCTGAGCGCCACCGCGCTTTCGCAGGCTTCCACGCAAAGCGAGACCGGCGCGGTTTCCGGCGTCACCGGCATCGAGGCGGTCGATACCGCCGCGATGCAGGCGTTTCAGGAAAAATGGCTTGGCGTGGAAGCCGCGCTGGGTGCCAACGGCTTGACGCCGGCCGCCTTGCAAAACGTGGCGCCGGGCAGCGACGCCGCCGCCGCCGCGCTCGCGAAATACCAGACCGCGCTCGACGCGAACGCGCGCAGTGGCCAGAACGCCGAAGCCGTGGCCACGGCGCTCGTGCCGGTCATGCAGCAGCTCGCCGCGCAACGGCCGGAACTCGCGAATGCGCAGTTCGATTTCCAGTCCGACGACGGCGCGATCCAGGTCACATCCAGCACGCTCAGCAACAGCGACCGCCAATGGATTCAGAATCTGCTCAACGGCAACGGCACGCTGGTTCAGGCGGTCCAGCATTTTCACGACGATCTCGTGACGGGCTACAGCGCATGGGCCGACGCCGACGGCACGCCGCTCACGAGCACGCAAACGCAGGCCGCCAGCAAACAGGCGGACGGCCTCGTGAGCTTCCTGGACCTGTTTCATCGGATGGGCGTGGCGAGCACGCCCACCGCGCCGACCGAGGACAAGAACATCTACGACCTGAGCGGCAAGAAGATCGACCTGAGCCGCAATACCGGCACCGCGAACGGTTTTCTCGGCTTCATGAGCGACGCCCAGGCCTCGCGCTACGGCGCCGTCTACGACAAAACGGCGCGCGGCAACGCTTACGGCGTGGGCGCGGCGGGCGACGTCTTTACGCAGTACAAGGGCGCGCAGTACGGGAACGGTTCGGGAACGCTGGCCGTGCCGTTCTTTCCACCCGGCGCCACGCTCGGCGTACACGAAATCGCCTGAAGTCGCCTGAAATCGCCCGAAGTCGCGCGAAGTCGCGCCAAGTCACCTTCGAGCGCGGCCGGAAACGCGGCACACAACGCGAAAAAAAAACGCGGCGAGAAGCACAGCGAGAAGCACAGCGAGAAGCGCGGCAAGAAGCTCGGCGAGAAGCGCAGCAACAAGCGCAGCAGGAAGCGCGACAAGAAGCGCAGCCTGAGCCTTTCACTTCGCCGCGCCGGGCGCCGAACCGGCGCCCAGGCGATATAACGCGCTCAGGCCAGTGCCGCGTCGCCCGCAAGACGGAAGCGTCCCGCGGCGGCCTTCAGCCTATCGGTTTGATCCTTGAGCGACGCCGCGGCCGCGGCGGCTTGCTCCACGAGCGCCGCGTTCTGCTGCGACATTTCATCCATCTGCGAAACGGCGCGGTTGACTTCCTCGATGCCGTCGCTCTGCTCGGCCGAGGCGCGCGCGATCTCGCTCATGATGGTCGACACGCGGCTCACCGCCGCGCGCACTTCGCCGATGGTCTGGCCCGCCTGCTCGACAAGGCGCGAGCCGTCGTCCACGCGCGAAGCGGATGCGTCGATCAGCGCCTTGATCTCCTTCGCCGCGCTCGCCGAACGCTGCGCCAGCGTGCGCACTTCTCCCGCCACCACGGCAAAGCCGCGGCCTTCCTCGCCCGCCCGCGCGGCCTCGACAGCCGCGTTCAGCGCGAGGATGTTGGTCTGGAACGCGATGCCCTCGATCACGCCGATGATCTCGTTCATGCGTTTCGCGCCGTCGTGGATGTCCTTCATCGCGACGATCACCTGGCTCACGACTTCCGCGCCCGCGCCCGCCGTCGCGTTGGTCGATTCGGCAAGCGCGCGCGCCTCGCGGGCGTTCTCGGCGTTTTGCGTGACCGCGCTGGTCAGTTGCTCCATGCTCGCCGCCGTTTCCTCGACGGAAGCCGCCTGCGCCTCGGTGCGCGCCGACAAATCGGCGTTGCCCGCGGAAATCTGCTGCGTGGCGGCGGAAATCGACTCGCTGCCGCGCGCGATCTGCTCGATCATCGAAGCCACGCCATCCTGCATCTGCCCGACGCTTCGCACGAGGCGGCCCATTTCGTCGCGGCTGTCGATGCGCAATTGCCGGGACATGTCGCCTTGCGCGATGCGCTCCACGTGCTGCACCGTCATGTCGATCGGCCGCGAGATCGCGCGCAGCAGCGAAAAGCCGCTCGTGATGCAGGCGAGCCAGCCCGCGACGATCGCCGCGGCCGTGAACGCGAAAAGCGTGCGGTAGCGGTCCTGCGCCGCCTCGTTGCGCGCCGCGCCCTGGTCGTTGCGGAACTTGTCGAGCGCGGCGCTCTTTTGCGTGAGCGCGGAAGCGAGCGGCGGCATGTCCACCATCGCGATATGGTCGGCGCGGTCGTGGTCGCCGTGCCGCATGGCGTCGATCATCGGTTCGAGCGCGCCGTGCAGCATCGCGGCGCGCGCGTCGGCCACGTCTTTCGAAAGCGCGGCTTCGGCGTCCGAAGCAGGCAGCGCGCGGTAATCCTTCCACGCCGCGTCGGAGACGGCGAGATAGCTGAGCGCCTTGTCGATGAGCGAGGCCGTGCCGGGCGCTTCCGGATGCAGCAGCACGCGGTCGAGCGTGGTGCGCACCACCGTGAGGTTGAGGTTCGACTTGCCGAGCGCCGTGGCGGCGGCCACGTCGCTGCCGTAAGCCTGCGCCACCGCGCCGTTGGATGCATGCATGCCGGCGATGCCGAGCACGCCGGTCACGGTCAGCAGCAGCCCGAGCAGCGCCAGCGTGGCAAGGAGACGGAACTTGATGGTGAGCTTCATGCGGGCCTGAGCGGAAAAAGAGAGGTTTCCCGTGTTATCGGCAGGAAATCGCCGGAACTTCACTGCGGAATTTTTTGCGCGACTCATTGCGCGACTCATTGCGCGATTCACGGCTCGATTCACGGCGCGATTCATTGCCCGATTCGGCACACGATTCGGCGCATGATCGCGCGCCCCACTCGCCCGGTTTCCGAAACGCGCCGTAACACGCCTTCCACGCGCGTGCGCCAGTGCAAGGACTCGTAAGCCGCGAGTCAAAGCGCCCGCTGATTTCTCCTTCGTCAAAACCGCCTGGCGGCGAAGATGACCCCGCGTTGCATCGGTAGCCCCGCTTCGAGGCGACGCGGGGCGCGCTTCTTTCTCTCTCTCGCGGCGCGCCCTCCTTTTTCCTTTCAAGCCGCTTCAAAAGCCGCTTCAAAAGCCGCTTCAAAAGCCGCTTTAAAGCCGTTTCAAAACCGTTTCAAAACCGGTTAAATCCGGCGCAATCCGCCAAGGAGGCCATTCATGACCAGCCCTATCGGCTCCAGCAGCACGAAGTTCACACCGCTGAATCCGCCGACCAACCCCCGCAACGCCAACCCGACCCCGGCCGGCACCGCGACCGGCACGCCGGCCCAGCCCGAAACCGTGCATCCGGCCACGCCGGTCGGCCCGCTCGGTCACAACATCAACACCACCGCATGATGGCTTTGCTTTGGCGAGAGGCGTTGCCCGCGCGCCAACGCTCACGCTCGCGCTTGCCCTCGTGGATGGCGCGCGCCACGCGGGCCGTGGCGCTGGCTTGCCTTGTCCTGCCGCTCGACGGTTGCGCGGTGGGGGCGTTTCCCTGCCGGGTCGCTTCGGCCACGCTGAAGATCGTGCCGGTGGTCGGCCATGCCGCGTCCGTGCCGTTCGACGCGTGCGCGGCCGCCATCGACTGATCGACTGATTGAGGTTCCGCGATGAGACGGTCTCCATTGATCGCTTTGGCCGTGTGCGCCGCGTGCTGTGCCGCGTGGCATGCGCGCGCGCAAGCGCAGACGCAATCCGATGCGCCGCTCGAAGCGCAGGCCGCCGGCCCGGTGCGCATGACGGCCACCCTCGCGAGCGCCGCCCCCGCCCAGGCACCCGCCGATGCGAAAGCCAATGCCCCGCTCAAGCCGCCGGCCGCCTACGTGCCCGGTTACGCGCCCGCCTACGCGCCCCGTCACGCGCTCGGTTACGCGCCCGCTCGCCGCGCCGCCAAGCGGCACGCCGCGCCCGGAGCCGCTGCGGCCATGGTGCGAACGCGAACGGCCGTGCCCGACGATACGCCGTTCGCGTTTCGCGGCATTCCGCTCGGCATCACGCTGGCCGCGCTGCGCGCCACCCACATGGTGCGCGCCACGCCGCACGAGAGCGAACTGCTTTGCGAAACCGACATTGCCGGCGGCGATCTGGGCATGACGATCAAGAGCGACGCCAGCCTCACGGTCGCGTGCCGCTGGGCGCACCGCTCCGCACGCGGCTGGGTGTCTTCGCATGCCGTCGTGGACGGCGCGCCGGCCGCCGATCACATCTTGCGCTTCGCGCATGCGGCAGCGGGCGAACCGCTGCGCCTCTACGAAATGTCGTTCGTGGTGGACGGCATGACGGCGTTCGATCTGCGCGATCTGCTCGCCTCGCGTTACGGCGCGCCGCGCGTGCTCGGCGCGCCTTCGCTGCCGCTGCTCGTCTGGGACAACGGCGCCAGCACGATCACGATTTGCCTCCTGCCCGCCAGCGGCCGCGCCACGCTCACTTATCTGCTCAAGCCCGACGGCCTGCAAGGCAAAGGTGTCGACAAGGCGCTGAAGATCAGTCAGTTCGACGAAGGCTGACCAGCAACCCCGCACCCGACGCATCCTTCGAATTCCACCACGAGCTTGCCATGTCATTGATTAGATCGGAATCCTTACTTTTTCGCGCGGCTCGAACGGCGCGCGTGCGGCTCGTGCCTGGCGCCCTGCTCTGCGCGTCGATTGCCGCGGCGCTGCCGGGCTGCTCCACGCCCGATTCGATCGTCAATACGCCCATGACGCCGCCGCTCGCCGAACCGCCGCTCAACGTCAACACCAGCGGCTCGATCTATCAGATGGGCACGGCCATCGCGCTCTATGAAACGCCGCGCGCGCAGCGCATCGGCGACGTGCTCACGATCCGGCTTTCCGAAGCCTATAGCGGCAACGACAGCGCCACCGCCACGGCCAGGCGCGACAGCTCGATCACGGCCACGGCCGCCGACCAGTCGACGGGCGCGGCGGCGCGGCTCGCGCGACTCTTCAATATCGGCTCGGCGTCCACCTCGTTCAACGGCACCGGCAGCCATGCGCTCTCAAGCGACATGACGGGCACGCTGGCGGTCACGGTAATCAGCAAGACGCCCACGGGCAATCTCGTGGTCTCGGGCGAGAAGCTAATTGCGATGAGCGGCGAGCATCAGCGCTTGCGCCTTTCCGGCATCGTCAACCCCAACGACGTGGAAGCCGACAATTACGTGGATTCAGGCAAGATCGCGAACGCGCGCATCGAGCAGGTGGGTCACGGCCTGCTCAACGACGCCACCACCGTGGGCTGGCTTCAGCGCATGTTCCTGAGCGTGCTGACGTTCTAAACGGATTCGCGCGGCGAAGCCTCTCCGGACTTCGCGCCGAAACCGGCGGACGAATTCGAACGGCGCATGCCGTCATTCGCCGAACTGGTCGGCGTAACCCATTTCGCCATCGGGCACGAACACGTAGCCGTGGCCCCAAACCGTTTGCAGATAGCGCGGCTCGGAGGGATCGGTTTCGATCAGCCGCCGCAAACGCCAGATCGCAACGTCCAGGCTGCGATTACTGTAACGCCCGGTTTCCCCGTACACGATCTCGATGATGCGCTCGCGCGAAAGCGTCGTCATCGCATGATTGACGAACACTTTCAGAAACGCGAACTCACTCGAACGCAAGGGAATGCGCTCCGCGTCGCGAAAGAGTTCGCGCGAGTGAAAATGCAGCTCGAACGGCCCGAAGCGAAACGAAGCACGGTTTTCCGGCGCGCCCGTGAGCGTGGCGATGCTGTGGCGGCGCAGAATCGAGCGAATGCGCGCGGCGAGTTCGCCCGGGTCGAAAGGCTTGCCCAGATAATCGTCGGCGCCGAATTCAAGACCCATGACTCTGTCGACCACCTCGTTGCGCGCGGTCAGCAGAATGACGGGCAGATCGTCGCCGCTGTCGCGCAGGATGCGCAGCGCGCTCAGCCCGTCGAGTTCCGGCATCATGACGTCCAGCACCACCACCTGCGGCCGCTCGGTGCGCAAGCGCTCCTGCAACGCGCGCGCGGAAGCGAGTTTCGTCACGATGAAGCCGCGCATCTGCAAATACTCGGCGGTAACGTCGCGCACGACCGGGTCGTCGTCGACAAGAAAGAGGGTATTGGCCATGCCCGAATCGTAAGTGACGCCAACAAACCGGCATAGGCGGGCGGCCTTACCATTCCTTTCCGCGCGGCCCCGCGCGAAAGCATTACTGGCCGCTCGAAGCCGCAGCAAGCGTGCTGCCCAACTCCATTTGATCGACCACCATGCCCTCCACGAGACCTTTCAGCTTGACGGCAGCGCTCGAATAGCGGTCGGTGCCGAGTCCGTGAACCTCGTAACGCGCCGAAACGGCAATATGGTTGTGCAGAAGAATCGTGAGATTGATCGTCGAAAGATAGGCCCGACTGTCGTCGCTGAACGTGGGACGGCCGTATTCGATCGAGGCGTTGTAGACAATGCGCGCGTCGCAACTCACTGGCTCGGTGCCGGGACTATAGACATCGGACTGCACGCCGCGCTGCGCGAGCACGAGTTGCAGCGAAGGCACGAAGTCGGCGGCCGTGACCATCGGGTTGTTCTCGATACAGATCGACGCGATATTCACGGGGCGGCCCGTAATGAATTTCGGCGACGAGTAATTCGCGGCCACCGCATAGCCCGCCTGAATCACCGAGCCGGTCGCGTCGGCGGCCGTGATGAGCGTCCACGCGCAGCCGTTGAGACCCAATGCCAGCGCGAGCGCGGCGCCAATTTTCACTGCGCGCGCGAAGGGCATGCGAGAGACCAGTTCGAGTGACATGAATGCGGATAGCGGTGACGTGTCTGGGCTGCGCAATAGCGAAAACGGCAACGCGAAAACAACAGCGCGCGATTGGCAGGGCTCGGCATGTATCTTCGCGGCAAAGCGTTGGGCACGATGGCCGCAACATCGGCCAAACTCGCGCGACGCTTCCCACTTCTTCGCAAATCTCTCTCCAGGTAAGTAACGCGAGTGAGTTTCGTGCGCGATGAATGGCGTCTGTTACGGTGCCGAGCCATGGCGTAAGGCTTCGTAAGCACTGCTGCATTCCGGCTTTTGAGCCGGGCTTTGCGTCGCGGCTCGCGCGCATATCGTTTCACTGCGGTTTGCACTGCCGCGCCTTGCGCCGTGACGACACCGGGCGAGCCGCCCGCCGTGTCCCGCCTTCTTCGCCATTCAACCCATCATGCCCGCCATGAATCGAGAAACGAAAAACCGTCGCGCCCCCCTTTTCAATCGCGGCTTGAATGCCGCGGCGATCGCCCTCTTCGCGTCGCTTGCCGGCTCGCCGCTCGCTCACGCCGCGAGTTTCCGCTGCCTGCATAACGCGTCCGCCTCGGAACGACTCGTGTGCGGCGACCCCGCGCTTTCCTCGCTCGACGACCAACTGGCCGCGCTTTACCGCAATGCCGTCGATGCCTCGAACGACGCCACCGCGCTCGAAGCCGACCGCGTGAGTCAATGGCAATGGCGTCAGCACAACTGCAAGGACAAGGCGTGCGTGACGGACTGGTACAACCGCCGCATCGCCGAACTTCAGGGCGATGTCCAGCACGGCAAACGGGCCGCCGCGCAACGCGTGAAGGACAGCGTCGTCGACCAGCATCTCGCGCCCTCGGCGCAGGACGCCGTGCTCGAAATGAAGCACATCGAAACGAAGCCGAACGGCCGAAACACCGCGAACGACGCCACGGATGCGACGAACGCGGGCGCGAAAGCCGCGCCGGCCGGGAGCGATACGCTGCATCTGAAGAAGATGCCGAGCGGACTGGCCGCCGACGCGCGCGCGCAGCGGCTTGCCGAAGCGCACCGGCATCACCTTCCGCCCGGCGACGTCGCCCCTTCGGCGATGGAAGCGAAAATGGCCGCGTCGGGCGGCGCATTCGCGAAGGCGGCGGGCATCGCGCCCATCGACGCAACTACCGACGCACCTACCGACGCACCCGCCGACGCACCCGCCGCTGAATCCACCGATGCCCCGCGCGCGCACCGCCAAACGGAAGCGGAGACGGCAGCGGAAACGGAAGCGAAAGCGGAAGCGAAAGCGGAAGCGAAAGCGGCGAATCGCGCCCAGGAAAAAGCGCCGGATCAAGCCGAAACGGCGAAAGCCGTGGCGGAAAAAGCGGCTGACCACGCAGCGGAAAGCGCCGCGCCCAGCGCCGCCAAGCCCGACGCCGCTGTCGCATTAAAATAGAACCACGCGTAAACGCAGGCAAGAAATCGTAAGATTCGCGCGTTTCTGCAACAGGTCGTTATCAAATAAAATATAGCGATGAGTCCACACGTTCTCATCGTCGACGACGATCCGGTCGTGCGCGATCTTCTCTCCCGCTTTTTGCGGACCCACGGTTTCGAAGTCTCCGTGTTGCACGACGGCACGCATTTATGCGAGCGGCTCGAGCGCGAGCGGCCTTCGGTAATCGTGCTCGACGTCATGATGCCGGGCACCGACGGGCTGCGCGCGCTCGCCTCGTTGCGCGCGAAAGGCGACGACATCCCCGTGATTTTCGCCTCCGCGCGCGCCGAGGTGCCCGATCGCATCGCGGGCCTCGCGCTGGGCGCGGACGACTACGTGGCCAAGCCCTTCGACGTGCAAGAGCTGTTGCTGCGCATTCAAACGGTGTTGCGCCGGCGCGGCGCCGCGCCGGCCGCCGCGCCCGAAGCGCGGGAAAGCTGCCGCTTCGGCCCGTTCGAACTCGACTTCGCCTCGCGCGCGCTGCTGCGCGACGGCACGCGCGTCCCGCTGCGCGACAGCGAATTCGTGCTGCTCAAGGTGTTGACGTGCCACCCGTATCGCGTGCTCTCGCGCGTGCTGATCCACGACCTGCTCTACGCGGACGGGCTCGAATATCACGAACGCAGCCTCGACGTGCCGATCTGGCGCTTGCGTCGCGTGATCGAAGACGACCCCTCGCAACCGCGCTTCGTGCAAACCGTGCGCGGCAAGGGCTATGTGTTCGTGCCGCTCGGCGACCGGCGCATGGACGGACACGCTGCGCCGCCCGCCGCCTGAACGCCCGCACGCATGAATAATCCGTTGAATACGCTGTTCGGGAGGATGGCGCTCATTTCCGCGCTCGTGCTGTTCGCGATCCAGGCGTGCTGGTTCGTGGTGTTCGCGCCGCAGCCGCGCCGCCACGAACTCGAAGGGTTCGAGCGCGGCCTGCTGCTCATGCTGCACACGGCCACGAATGCCGCGCCCAACGAACTGGAACTCGCGCCCGCCTTGCGCGTGCATCTCGTGCCCACCTGGAACATGCCCGCCGACGTGCGGCTCGAAGTGCCGCAGCGCGAACCCCTTGCCGACCTGCGCAAGCAACTGCTGCGCGACTTGCCGCCCGGCACCGAAATTCTCGCCGACATGCGTCACCAGGAAGCGCTCTGGGTGCGTTTTCCAGGCCGTCCGACGTGGATCGTCGCGCCCGTCGATCTGCCGCCCGTGCCCAACCTGCTGCCGCAATTCGGTTCGCTGCTCGTCATTTCGCTGCTGCTCGCCTTGCTCGCGATGTGGCAGTTGCAACGCCCGCTTTCCCTCGTTTCGCAGGCCGCGCGCGCCTTCGGAACGGGGAATCGCCCCGCGCCGGTCAAGGTGCATGGGCCACGCGAATTGCGCGAATTGATCGGCGCATTCAACGGCATGATGAAACAGCTCAACGACGCCGACGACGATCAGGGCGTCATGCTCGCGGGCGTCGCGCACGATCTCAAGTCGCCGCTCACGCGCCTGAAACTGCGCGCGAGCATGCTGGCTTCCGACCGCGAGCGCGAGCAGTTCACGCGCGAAGTGGATTCGCTCAACGACATCGTGCAGCAGTTTCTGGAGTTCGCGCGGCAGCGCCCGGAAGCGAGCCCCGAAGTCGTGGTCGATACCTTGCTGAGCGAGCAATTCTTTTCCGAATCCGCCGACGAAGACGACGCGCACTCGCTATTCAAGCTCGATTTGCAAGCGGGACCGGAATTTCGCATGCCGCGCACCTTGCTTGACCGGCTCGTGTCGAATCTCGTCGACAACGCGCTCGAACATGGCGTGCCGCCCGTGGAAATCGCCACGCGCCGCGACAGCGCCCATTGGGTGATCGAAGTGCGCGATCACGGTCCGGGCATTCCGGCCGAACGCGTGGCCGCCGCGATCAAACCCTTCGTGCGCCTGGACGAAGCGCGCGGCGGCGAAGGCCATTGCGGGCTGGGTCTCGCGATCGTCACGCGGCTCGTGCGCAACCAGGGCGGCCGCTGCGAGTTGTCGAATCACCCCGAAGGCGGATTGCGCATCACGATCTCACTGCCTGTCGAGTGAGCCGGAGTCAGTTCGAATGAGTCGGCGTGACGTTATGCACGCCGCCTAAACGAGCAGCCGCGCGCGCAAGGTATCGACCGTGGCCGAAGAAAGCCCGAGCCCCGTCGTCAGATAGCGGTTGAGATCGCCGAAACCGTTCTGCAAGGCGTCGAACGCGCTTTGCAGATAACTGGCCTGCACGGGCGGCGCGACGTTGAGCGCATCCACGCCCGTCGAGCGCCACGCATTGGTCAGCAGAAAGTCGGCGACGACGATTTCGAGCGGCACGTTCGCGATCAACAGCAACAACGCGCTCGCCCAGCCCACCACGTCCACCCCGGCGCCTCCGCAAATCAGTCCCGGCCCCGACTCCTCCGCGATGTGCTCGAGCAACGCCCCATAGGCGTTGCATTGCGCGCGGCCGATGACGAAGCTGCGCCAATGCGCCTGCATGGCCGCGTCCAGCTCGACGGCCTGCATGTTGGCGAACGACGGCGGCGCCAGCGTGCCGAGCACGTTGAGCGCAAGACTGTTCGCACTGCCAAGCGCCGCGCGCGGCGTGTTGCTGTTTTCCATGGGCGTGCGCAGATCATACACGCAGGCGATGCCGAGGCTTTCGAGCGTGGCCGCGTCCGCGGCGTTGGGCGTGAGCACGTCCGAGCGATAGACCACGCCGCGGCGCACATGGCCGCCGTCGCTGGTGGAATAGCCGGGCGCGGCGCCGCCGACGTCGCGGAAATTCGCCACGGAATGAACGACGGGCGTGGGCGCGTCCTGCGCGCCACCGTCTCCGGTGTAATCGCCGCCGCATGCGCTCAACAACGGGCTCGCGCAGCCGCCCAGCGCGAGCACGCTCATCGTGCCCTTGAGCAGCCGGCGGCGCGGCAGGCTCGCGAGCCCGGCGTGGCCGTGCCGTTCGCAACCGCCGGCGGCGCGAGCGGCTCCGTGTACTGGACGCGGCACAGGCAAACGCTTGCGCGCCTGCGCGAGCGAAGTTGAGTAGGCGGAGAAAAGCAGGTTCATCAATTACGTCGCGCGTTGCTTGCGTTCGGAAAGGTCGAAGTTTACAGGCAGATGCACGCCAAAAGGTTACGGTGCAAAACGCTGTAATAGTTCGTATTGTTTCGGGATGCGATGCGTCCCTATGTACCCCATGCGCCCTATGCGCCATGCCGACGCCGGCGGCCGTGGCGCCTTGAACCGCATATCGTAAAGCGTCATAAAGACGATTCACGCCGCAAGCACACAGGCAATTCGCTTTACTCCTTTCCAATCCTTACCTTGCGAGGAGCATTGCTGCTATTTTCCGTTTAATTGATTATCCGCATACACGATATACGCGTGTCAAGAAATTCATTTTCAATTCTCACCAATTCTTCCTGAATATTATTCTTGACGCGCATTGCCGCGCTTTTATAATCGGCCCGGAAACGGTGAAAGCCAGTGGGAGTCCCGCGCATGTACAAAGGCAGTGTGACGGATGAGGCGCGCGAAGTGCTCCGCGCGATCGAGTTGATCCAGCTTGGCGCGCGCATGCCCGTGCTCGAAAAGGAATTGATGCTTTCGCGCAATCGTTTGATTCGCGTTTATCGCGAGCTAAAAAGTAACTCGCCACCCAAAGGCATGTTGCCTTTTTCGGCGGACTGGTATTTCACATGGCTCCCCAATATTCACGCCTCGCTGTTCTATAACATCTTTCTTTTTCTCAAAGACACGGCGAAATGCAGCCGCCTCGACGCACTCACGCGCGCCTATCGTCTTTATATCGAACACTGCGAGCATTCGAACTCCGAGCGCGTGCTCAGTTTCACGCGCGCCTGGACCTTGTTGCGCTTTTTCGATGGCGGCCTGTTGACGCTTTCGCGGTGCCAGGTTTGCCGCGGCCGCTTCGTTCGGCAGATCAACGACGCTTACAAGCCTTTTACCTGCTCGCTATGCGCGCCGCCCTCGCGCGCGGGCGCCACGCGCAACCCGCTCGCGTCGCAACGCGCCACCGCGCTGTTACCGGCGCCCGGCGGCGCCTGACCTCGCGCGCGCTTGCCGTTCGCCCCAACTCGCGTATCCGCGGCGGCAATCGCGCGGTGCGTTAATCAAAGTGGAAAGGAAGGGATCATGCAAATCGGGGGCAGTCACCAATCCGGCTACGACAACGCGTTGACGCGTCTCTTCGACAAGGACGCGACAGCCGATCCTGCCGCGACGGACAGCATGGATTCGGCCGACGATTCCAGCAGCGTTGCTGCGCGTTTTCCATCGCAGGACGATGCGGTGCGAATCTCGCCGCAAGGCTATGCGGCGACCGCCGACGACGATGCCGACGACGTCGATGACGCCGATGACGTCGATGACGTCGATGACGGCGACATCGGCGACATCGCGGAACAAGGTGATGCGTACGGCGGCACATCCTCCGAAGCCGCCGACCAGGCCAACGCCCAGCCCGTCAAATCGCTCGTATACGGCACGCTCGGCCTGGACCGCCCCGATCAGCCCGCCGACCCGAACCAGGCGTATTCGACGGGACGATGGATCGCCGCGGGCCTGACGCTCGGCGGCATCGTTTCGCTCTTTGTTTGAAGCGCTTTTAAGCAAAACAGACGGCGCGCGAAGCGCTTCGTGCCGCGCCGCACTTCGAGCGCACCGCGAGTATCGGCATGCACACGGCATGGCCGTCAATTCGTCGCGACCTCGCGCTTCGACGCGCATGCGTCGCATTGCCCGAACACCACGAGGCTCGAACTCGAATAGCTGAAGCCGTGCGCCGCGGCAATCACCGCATTGCGCGCGTCCATTTCGGCGTCGCGCATGTCGTGAATGGCGCCACAGGTTTCGCAAACCAGATGCGAGTGCGGCCCGTGATCCAGTTCGTAGACCACGCGTTGCTCGCCGATCGAAGTCGAAGTGAGCAGCCCGGCCCCCACGAGGCCGCCCAGTGCGCGGTAGACGCTGGCGAGACTGCATTGCTCGACACCCTGCGGCACCTTCCTGAACACCTGGTCGGCGGTCATGTGTTCGCCGGGAAACTCGTGAAAGAGCTTGAGCACGACGACGCGGCTCGAGGTCGGGCGCATCTGGACGCGCTTGAGTTCGGTATAGATCGCTCGCATGACATCGGACGTTCGTCCGCAATTATTTAGTGTTGCCGATGAAACCTGAAGTTATGCTTAAGCTCTGCCGCACTCCCATCCGGCCCGCGTTAGCGCATTTCCGCCCGTAGTTCGCGCACGCCGCGCCCAAGCTTACGGCGCAGTAAATTGCGCAGTGTCGCGGCGTTGTCATAACCCACTTCGACCGCGATCGTCTCCAGGTCATAACCGCACGACACCAGGTGCTGCGCGTGTTCGATGCGCAAGTCCTGAAAGAACGCGAGCGGCGACTTGCCGAGCACGGCTTCGGTGCGGCGCTGCAAGGTGCGCGTGTGAACCGCCAGGGCGCGCGCGGCATCGTGCAGCGAAAAGCCCGCCGAAAGATTGGCGCGCGCCCAACGCTCGAAGCCGGCGATCATCGGATCGGCGTGCGCGAGATGGTCGGGAATGATGTAGCGCGCCTGCGAATCCCGCTTGTCGATCAGCATGAAACGCGCGACGAGGGTTGCGAGATCGGGCGTCATCCGGCGCACGAGCCAGAGCGCGAGATCGAGATGGCCCATCAGCGCGCCCGCCGTCACCACGCGTTCGCAAGCCACCACCATGCGCGAATCGTCGAGCCGTACGGCGGGATAACGCTCGCGAAAGAACGGCGCGAGCGACCAGGTCGTGGTGGCCTCGCGCCCGTCGAGCAACCCCGCCTCGGCCAGCAGGAACGTGCCGATGCAGGCGGCCCCCACGTTGACGCCTTTCGCATGCCACGGCCGAAGATGCGCGAGCGCCTCGCGCACGTCGCGCCGTTGCAGCGCCGCCGCGAGTTTGTCCGGCTGCTTCGCATTGATGGCCGGCACGATCGCCCAATCGGGCTTGCGCACGGCGGCGAGCGGTTCGACCAGCGTGCTGAGGCCGAGGGCCGTGCGGATACGTTTGCGCGCGCCCACGAGCTTCACGTCGAAAGGCGGTTTGGCGAAACCGTTCGCGACGGCCAGTTCGTTGGCTGTCGCGAACGTGTCGAGCAGCACGGTCATGCCGGTGTCGAACACGCCGTCGAAAGCGAGGATAACGATTCGCATGTCGTAAATGATGACAAAAGATCGTTTACGACTATAGTGCGCGGCTCGTGCCGCGTCCAGACTCGCGTCCGCAGACCCGCGCGCTCAACGCGCGGCGGCGTCCAGCACCGTGAGATGCATTTCGCGGCGCTCGACAAACCCAAGCATCCGATAAAGCGCGATGGCGCCGTGATTCGTCGTCAATACGTGGAGGAACGGCGTTTCGCCGCGCCGGCCGATGGTTTCGATCAGCCGCTTCATCAGGCCGGCGGCCAGCCCTTGCCCGCGATAAGCAGGATCGACGCAAACCGCGCTGATTTCGGTGAAGCGGTCGAGCTTCATGCGCTCGCCCGCCATGGCGACCAGCCTTCCCTCGTTTCGGATACCGAAGTAATCGCCCAATTCGACGGTGCGCGTGCCGAACGGGCCGGGCTGCGCGAGCGTCGTGAGCGCGATCATGTCCTGCACGTCGCTTGCGTCGAGCCGCACATAACCGGTTGCGGCGCCTTCCATCGCCTTGCCTTGCCAGACCATTTGCACGAGCTTCGCCTGCCGCACGACGGTCAACGTTTCGGGCGGCGCGACCGGTTCGAGCGTTGTGAGGGCCGCCACGCCGTGACGCTGCACCAGCGCGTGCAAAGCATCGAACGACGAAGGCAGCGTATCCGTCATCGAGGCAAACGGCGCCACGGCGCCTGGATAGCGCAGCACGCGGCCGCCGCCTTCCGCGAACGCGCGGTGCGGGCCGGTTAGCGCGTTCCAGGTCACATCGTCCAGCGGATGAACGCCTTCGACCGGTTCGTGCGCGGTCACTTCAGCCATCGTTCGCTCCTGCGTTGAATAGGTTACGCAGTGTAGTTCGCGGGCATTCGCGTGGCCAGAGTCGTAAACGACATTATTGGCATCGTTCGCGACAATGGCATCCTGCTTGAACCCTGCGTGAACAATACGCGGCAAGAGGGGACGACAGAGCGGGCGCGACACACTGGCCGCCTGCGAAAATCCCGGCGAAATCAAAGCATCCTACAATACCGGATTGCCGGTTCCGGCCACCGCAACGGGAGAAAAGATGACCACGCGAAACGCCAATCCGCCGACGAACGCGCTCGCCGGCATCGCGCGGTAACACCATGCCGAAGGCCGCGCCTCCCGATCTCTCCGGCAACGCCGGCCACGGCAAGTCGGTGGCGAGAACCTACCCGCGCGGCATGCGCATCGACCCGCACCGCCACGACTGGGCGCAAGTGCTCTACGCGGTCTCGGGCGTGATGTGGGTCGAAGTCGGCCAGCAGGCGCTGGTCGTGCCGCCGCAGCGCGCCGTGTGGCTGCCGCCCGGCACCACGCACTCGATCCGCATGATGAGCGCCGTGGCAATGCGCAACCTGTACCTGCGCGAAGCCGACGTGCCGCATTTGAGCCGCGAGCCCGACGTATTCGAAGTCAACGGCCTGCTGCGCGAACTCATCACCACGCTGGCCGAAACGGGCGCCACGAAAAGCGACGATTATCTCGACGCCGCGTACCGGTTCGTCGCGCTCGAACTCGGCCATGCGGCGCGCTATTCGCTGCGTATTCCGCTGCCCGGCCAGAGCGACCGCCGCCTCGACATGCTGTGCCGCTCCGTGATCGAAAACCCCACGGCGGCGGTCAATTTCGAGCAGCATGCGGCCACGGTCGGCGCGAGCGTGCGCACGCTCGCGCGCCTGTTTTCGCAAACGCTCGGCATGGGTTTCGCCGAATGGCGCCGCCAGGTGCAGCTCGCGATTGCGGTGTCGAAGCTCGCCGAAGGGCAATCGGTGAGCGCGGTGGCGCATTCGCTCGGTTATCGGCCCAGCAGTTTCAGCGACATGTTCCGGCGCGAACTCGGCATGCCGCCTGGCGGATTTCACGGCAAAACCGGCGTGGAAGCGGCCCACGCCAATGCGCAAACGAGAACGCAAACGCAAACGCCGATGATGGGGCACTAGCGCTTTTCGGCCATAAAAGCCCGCAAATCGCGGTGCAAAAAGTTTGATTTAATTTTTTCGCGTAAAAATGCGATAATTCGCGTTCGCGATTTCAATCCGCTCGCGTCACACCGCCTTCATAACCCTTCCGCCAGCACCGTTACTCGTGCGGCGCGAGCGCAATGTCGTCCGCAGTGCTAAGTTAAACGCCTTTCTCGCCTATTCGATTAATTCGGCGATTTCCCGGGATTTTTAGCGCGTATTTTCCGAACAATCGCTTTTATTAGTCGCTCGACATAAAACAGTTATCTCATGATGAACGACCGCCCCTCCGTTTCCGCGTCCGCGCCGCCGGGCGAAACCACGTTGCGCCAATGGCTCTCCGTGTTCGCCGTGGCGATCAGCGCGTTCGCGTTCGTGACGTCCGAGTTTCTGCCCGTCGGCCTCCTCACGGAAATCGCGCACGATCTCGGCGTGACGACGGGCACCGCCGGGCTCATGGTCACCACGCCGGGCGTGATGGCCGCGATCTTCGCGCCGGGCCTCATGATCTTCGCGGGGCGCATGGACCGCCGCGTGGTGTTCCTGCTGCTCACGGCCATGCTGCTCGTCTCGAACTTCGTCTCCGCATGGTCCACCAACCTGCCCGTCATGCTGCTCGGCCGCGCCATGCTGGGCGCCGCGCTCGGCGGCTTCTGGACGCTCGCCACGGCCGCCGCCGGCCGTCTCGTGCATACCAGCGACGCGCCGCGCGCCACCGCCGTGATTCTCACCGGCGTGACGCTCGCCACCGTGATCGGCGTGCCGCTCGGCACCTTCATCGCCGGCTTTGCATCGTGGCGCATGTCGTTCATCGTCACGGGCGGGCTCGTCGCGCTCGCGCTCGCGGCGCAGGCGCTGCTCGTGCCCTCGCTGCCCTCGGCCACGGCGTTGCGCATCGCCGATTTCGTCGCGCTGCTGCGCCGCCCGCACATGCGCCTGAGCATGCTGATGGTCGCGCTCGTGTTCGGCGCGCACTTCTCGACCTACACGTTCATCGCGCCGCTGCTTCAGGAAGATTTTTCGATGGGCGCGATCACGCTGATGCTGCTCGGCTTCGGCGTGATCGGCTTCTTCTCGAACGCGCTGATGTCGATGGTGGTATCGAAACGCCTCAAGACTTCGGTTGCGGCCATGACGGCGCTGCTGCTCTGCGCGATCTCGGCGATGATCGTGCTCGACCACGTGCGCGCGGCCGAAGTCGCCGCCATGCTGACGTGGGGCGTCGCATTCGGCGCGTTGCCGCTGTGCTTCTCCGTGTGGATTCAGCGCAGCACCGACGATCTGCCCGAAGCGGGATCGGCGCTGTTCGTGAGCGTGATTCAGGTGGCGATTGCCGTGGGTTCTTCCGTGGGCGGCACGATCGTCGACCGCGCGGGCATACACGCGGATTTCGTGCTCGGCATCGGACTCGCGCTGCTTGGCCTCGTGACACTGCAACGGCTCGCGGCAATGGAGCGCCCCGCGCGAATCGCCGAACTCGATTGCGAGTGCAGCCCGTCGGTCGACTGAGCCGACGTGAGCGGTTTCTGTCCGCGATGCGTGGCCGGCTTCGGCGGCCATGCGTCTCGCACGATGCCCGCGCCGCATTCGGCGGTTCAGGCCGCGCGATCAAGGCCCGCCATCGGCACGCGACGATGCGCTTCACAAAGCGGCCGCGCAGCCGCCTGATCGACACGCTCCCCGCGTTCGTTATCGAATTACGTGCTCGCCCAGGCGGGCACGCTGCATACGACGACGAGTTGATCGCCGTTCAATACACCCAATAGACCCAATAGACCCAATAGACCGGAAGCCCCGAAGCCCCGAAGCCCGTTAGCCGCGGCGCGCGGTGTTCGTCACATCCGCATGACGTCAATGCGCTTGCGGCACGGCGGGCACGTCCGGTTGCGGCGGCGTGGGCGCTGCGCCGCGCTCGGCAATGGCCTGCGAAAGCAGGTCGCGCGCTTCATGACTGGACGAGTCGATCGTCAACGCATGTCCCGCGTTTTGCCACGCGCAATTCCAGTTTTGCTGACTCGCGCAAAGACGCGCGAAACCGAGCAGCGAATCGCGATCCGCCTCGCGCGAGGCAAGGTCCTCGCGCATGGCCTGCGCGTCGCTATTGCGCGGTTGCTCGGACAGCACGCGCGCAATCGCCGAATGCGCGAGCGCGAGGTTGTCCTTGTCGAGCCCCGCATGCGCGATGGCGAGATTGCGCGCGAGATCGGCGCGTGGATACATCGTCGATTTGCCGGTGCGCGTATCGTCCGTGGCAGCCACCGGCGGCGCGATCTGCGCCGTGACCGCGCGCGGCCGCGCCGGCGTTTCCTGCGCCGATGCCGCAACGCCTGCACCGGTTGCACCCGCTACCGGCGCGACCACGACGGGTTTGACCGGCGCAGCCGCAACGGCCACCGATTCGACCGGCTCAGCGGGTTGTTTGACCGTTTGCGCCGGCGCCGGGGGATCGGCCACCGCGCCCATCGTCACGCGCGTATTGTCGGTTTGCGATCCATTGTCGCGATTCATCGCCCAGAAAGAGCCGACCACACCCGCGATGATCGCGAGCGCCGCGCATACGTAAAACGCCTCGCGCGAATTCCGGTAAAAAGCGGCACGACGCCCGTAGCCCGGTTCCGGCTGCGGCGAGTAGTCGTCGCCATAAGGCGTGCTGCGAGGCGCACCGCGAAATTGAGGTTCGATCCCTCTTGCAGGCGCGTCCATTCGATAATGCGCGCCGCGCGGCGGTTCGTGCCATGCGGGTTCGGTTCGCGCGGTATCGGCGTGCAGGCTTGCGGGCGCACTCGCGGGAGCGCTCGTTTGCGCGCTCATTTGATTTGCGCCGCAATGGGGGCAAAAGATCAGCGGTGCTTTCATTCTGGTGCCACAGTGGCCACATTGCCACGGCCCAGAGCCAGCGTGTCCGGTTTCGTTCAGCATAGGAGTGCGAGAGCGTGGTTGCGTCGAACTCACTGCTGCCAGTCAAACAAGGCGCAGCGTTGTCGTATGTGAGTGGAAAGGCGGCGGACGTGAATGATATCACTCCGAATATGGGCTAGTTTTTCGCGAAGATCAATCGGCCAATTCCGCCACAATCTCACTTGTTGGCGGATTGATTCCTGAACGCATTTTTTATTCCTAACCGACCCTCAAATCCACTCCTTTTACATTGACTTACTACTCTCGCGCTTCGCCCGGCAGCACGGGCTTTCGTCGATAAAGGCGCTTGTTTGACGCTTGCGCGACGAAGCCGGTACGCTCGTCTTACGCAAGCCATTGTCGAGATACGGTTCGTCTACTGACTGACTCGCACATCGCAGTGGAAGTGAGTTTACGGGTTGTCGCGTGCAGGATGAAAACCTTCGCGACTTTATCGGCCGAGTTGCCGCCGAAAGAGACACGACACCATGCGATACGACACGCGTGAGCCGCGCACGAAGGCGTTCGGCGCGCGCGTGAGTGAAATCGTCTCCGCGCCAACCGGTTGGTCACATCACGGATTACAGTCGATACGGCTTTTCGTGGATGCCGGCAGCGCAAGAACGGCCAGCAGATCGCGCACGATGGATTCGAGCGGCGTGTCCGCGCCGAAGATCGCGGCCACGCCCGCCGCGCGCAGCGCATGACGATGCGCTTCGGGCACGATGCCGCCCAGCACCACGGGCGCGTCCACGCCGGCCTCGCGCACGGCGCGCAAGCATTGCGGCACCAGTTGCGCGTGCGCGCCCGCCAGCGAGGAAATACCGACGATATCGGGCGCCTGCGCGCACGCCCATGCCGCGGCCTCATGCGGCGCCGCGAACAGCGGGCCGAGCGCCACGTCGAAACCGGCGTCGCCGAGCGCCGCCGCGATCGTGCGCGCGCCACGGTCGTGGCCGTCCTGGCCGAGCTTCACGAGCGCCATGCGCGGCTTGCGTGCGTGCGCCGCGCGCCAGCGCGCGACGTCGGCCTGGGTGCGCGCCCATGCGGCGTCGTTCGCGCGTGCATCGGCATATGCGCGCGAGTCGGCAGTCAACGGCGCCTGCCAGCGCGGCCACACACGTTCGAGTGCGGCGGTGCATTCACCGACCGTGGCCCGCGCGGCCATCGCCTCGATCGTCGCCGCGAGCAGGTTGCCCTCGCCCGTTGCGGCCACTTGCGTCAGTGCGTCGAGTGCGGCTTGCACACGCCGGCTATCGCGTGCCGTCCTCAGTTGCCGCAAGCGTTCCGCCTGCTGCGCGCGCACCATGCGGCCGTCCACGGCGAGGCGCTCCGGCGCGGTTTGCGGCGCACCCCGATAACGATTCACGCCGATCACCACGTGTTCGCCCGTGTCGATGCGAGCCTGCACGCGCGCCGCGCCGCGATGCAGACGGTCCTGCACCCAGCCGGATTCGATCGCGGCAATCACGCCGCCGCGCGCATGGATTTCCGCGAGCGCGGCGTTCACGTCATCGACGGTTTGCGCCGTGAGCGACTCCACGAACCACGCGCCGCCCAGCGGATCGACGACATCGCAAAGGCCGGCTTCGTGCTGCAAGATCCGTTGCGTGTCGCGCGCCAGTTCCGCCGCCGAAACGCCCGGCAACGAAAGCGCCTCGTCCCATGCGTTGGTATGCAGCGACTGCGTGCCGCCGAACACGGCCGCCAACGCTTCCACGGTCGTGCGCACCACGTTGTTGTGAGGCCGCTCGGCGCTCAGCGTCGAGCCCGCCGTCTGGCAATGCATGCGCAACTGCATCGCGCGCGCGGAATGCGCACCGAGCGAACGCGCGAGTTCCGCCCACAAGACGCGCGCCGCGCGCAGCTTGGCGATCTCGCCAAAGAAGTCGCGGCCCACCGCGAAGAAGAAGCTCAGTTGCGCGCATACGCGGTCGGCGTCGGCACCTTGCTCGACGAGCCGCCGCACGTACTCGCGTGCATTGGCGAGCGTGAGCGCAAGTTCGAGCACGCCGCTCGCCCCGGCTTCCTGCAAGTGATAGCCGGACACCGACATCGCATTGAAATGCGGCATCTGTTCGAGCACATGGCTCACCACGTCGGCGGCAATGCGCAGCGAAGGCTCGGGCGCGAAGATATACGTATTGCGCGCCATGAACTCCTTGAGAATGTCGTTCTGGATCGTGCCGCGCAAGCGGTCCGCGCTCACGCCCGCCTCGCGCGCCGCGACGATGAATGCCGCGAGCACGGGGAGCACCGCGCCGCTCATCGTCATCGAAACCGACACGGTATCGAGCGCGATGCCGTCGAACAGGCGCTTCATGTCCTCCACGGAATCAATCGCCACGCCCGCCATGCCCACGTCGGCGGCAATTCGTTCGTTATCCGAATCGTAGCCGCGATGCGTGGGTAGATCGAACGCAATGGAAAGGCCTTTCGCGCCCTGCTCCAACGCACGGCGATAAGCGAGATTCGAAGCCGCCGCGTCGGCGTAGCCCGCGTACTGGCGTATCGTCCACGGCCGTTGCGTGTACATCGTCGCGTGAATGCCGCGTTGGAACGGATACTCGCCGGGGCGCGCGTCGAGCCAGGGAATATCGTCGATATCGGCGCGCGTATAAAGCGGCTTTCTCGGCCGCAAATCGGCTTCACTCATGCGACCACCGTTTGTGCGTCACCACGTCGGCAATGCGCACGCCATCGCCCGCGCGCGTGATGGAGCACCAGTGCGAAAGACCGTCGTGGCCCGCATGGCGCGCGCCGAATGCAAGAACGAGCCGGTCGCCGATATTGGCGTTGCCGTAGAACGCCATTTCACGCTCGACCAGCGAGGGCGGCGCGGAATGCGGCGCGGAGCGCCAGTGCCATTCGGCGCGCTCCACCATCGACTGAAAGCTGGCGAAATACAGCAAATGCGCGCCGTTGAAATCGAGCGACGGGCACGGCAGATAATCGACGCTATGCTCGACCACGTGCGCCGCGCGATCGAGCCGGCCATGACGCGCCCAGTCGCCCGCGCGAAAGCGTTTGGCCTGCTCGATCAGCGCTTGCGCGGCCGCCGGCGTCGGGCTCACGGCCGTGCCGTTGAACATTGCTTTGGACACCGAATGATTGTCGCCCGCCTTCTCGCGACGCACGAAGGTGGAAAGCATGTCCACTTTCGCGATCGCGCCTTCGGTGGTGAATACGCGGAATTCGCCGAAGTGCCGCGCGCCCGCGATGCGCCGGACGTCGGCTTCAATGGCGAAGCGCTGGTTCTCGCTCACGTCCTCGAGCCGCGCCTCGTGTATGCGCAGGGCCGTAAATGCCGCATACGACTTGTGTCCCGCTTCGTCGTAAAAGTCGGGCGAAGCAAGACTCGACTGCGCGGCGAGCGCGCTCCAGTGCAACTGCCCGCACGTACGCAGCAACCACTGCTCCGAGAGTCCCGCGAACGCCAGCTCCGGCATGCCCGCCACGTAATTCGTGCGCGCCGCCGCCGGGCGGGCGTTTCCGCGCACCCTCGCACGCGCCTCCGCACGCACCGCCTCACGCCGCGCGCGCATCGGGCCTCGCTAGCGAAAGGACACGATCGGCGAGATACGCGGCGTCGCGCGCGACGCCCGAGAAGCGGCCGGAGCCCCACGTATGCAGCCACGGCAGACCGAGAAAATAGAGGCCGCTTTGCGCGGTCACGCCGCGCACGTGGCCGGGATAACCGCGCCCGTTGAACACCGGCAAGTCGATCCAGCTAAAGTCGGGCCGAAAGCCGATGCACCAGACAATGCTGCCGATGCCGCTTGCCGCGAGATCGAGCGTCGCGCGCTCCTGCTGCGGCTCCCATACCGGACGATACGGCTCGCCCGGCGGCGCGCCTATGCCTTGCTGCGCGATGAACTTGTCGATCGACGCATTGATGCGGTTATAGGTTTCGTCCGCGCTATCGAGACTCGCGCGCAAATTCGTGCGAAATTGCAGCGCGCGGCCGTCGAACTCCTCCAGCACGCCATACAGTTCCATGCCCTCGCGCGCGAACTTGCGCAGGTCGATATCGCGCCCGCCGTCGCGGCCCGTCACGTAGTGATTCGTGTTGTCGCGCACGCCTTCGCGCAACGGATGCTCCTCCACGGGCATGTCGTAATACTTCATGTCCGCGAGCCAGTCCACCACGTCGCGGCCGCGATAGAAGCGCGCGCAACGCGGCGCTTCGCCCACCGCGAGCACGACCTTGCGCCCCGCGAGATGCAGGTCCTCCGCGATCTGCGCGCCCGATTGACCCGAGCCCACCACGAGCACGGCGCCTTCCGGCAGCGCGCCCGCGTTGCGGTATTCGGACGACTGAATCTGCACGATCGAGGCAGGCAAGCGCTCGGCCATGCGCGGCACGATAGGCGTGTGATAGCCGCCCGACGCCACCACCACCTGATCGGCGCTCAACGCGCCCTCGCTCGTCTGCACGAGAAAGCCGCCATTCGCGCGGCGCGACACGCGCGTAACGGCCACGCCCTCGCGCACCGGCGCATCCACGTGACGCACGAAGCCGTCGAGCCACGCGACGATTTCCTCTTTCTTCATGAAGCCATGCGGATCGTCGCCGCGATACGGATAATCGGGCAACGCGCATTGCCAGTTCGGCGTGACGAGACAAAAGGCGTCCCAGCGCTGCTCGCGCCACGTATGCGTGACGGTGCGCTTTTCGAGCACGACGTGGTCGATGCCGTACTGCTTGAGGCAATAACTCATCGACAAGCCGGCCTGGCCGCCGCCGACGATCGCGACGCTGAAATGCTCCTCGGCGTGATGGGACATGCAACTCTCCTTCAAGGGTTCAATCAACGCTCACGACGGTCACTTGCGCCGCCGGATGCGAACGGTATTGCGTTGCGGTGCGCTCGATCGCACTCCACTGGTCGAGCGCCGAGGAACACGCGTAGCCGAACTTCTCGCGCACGCGGCCGGAAGCGGCTTCGAGTCCTTCGTGCGCGCGCGCGAGAAAGTCGTCGAGCGCATAGGCGCCGGGGTGCAGGTAGTCGCGCACGATGGTCGAGGGCGAATAACAGCGTTCTTCCTTGCCGTCGGGCCAGCGCACGACGAAATGAGTCACGGGCATCGGGAGGTTCTCCGTTTCAAAGGCATTCAGACGTTTTTCGTCTCGAACGCGCGTGTGGCGCGCCGGTCGCCGGGCACGATGAAGGGCTGCTCGTCGAGCCGCCATACCGTGCGCGTGTCGCCCGCGCTCCGGATATCGACGCTCGGCTCGGCATGGATCGCGCCGATCTCGGCGCAGGCGATCTCGCGCGCCGCGAAGCGTGCGATCACCGCGGCGACGTTATGTTCGGGCACGCTCAGCAGATAGCCGAAGCTCGGGAAGGTTTCGAGCCAGCGCGCGAGCGGCACGCCTTCGGGCTTCGGTATGCGTTCGAGGTCGATGCGCACGCCCACGCGCGAGCATTCCGCGAGCATCATGGCCGTGCCCGCGATACCGGCCATGCTGATGTCCTTCGCCGCCGCGCAGAGCCCGGCTTCGGCGATTTCCGCGAGCACGGCCAGGTCGCCGCGCAGGCGCGCGCCGGGCGCTTGCGTGGCGGCGTTCCAGTACGGGTACGGCTCGACGAAGGCGCCGCGCAGATCGACCGCCATCAACAGGCGCTCGCCCGCGCGCGCCGCGAAGCTCGAAAGCAAACGCCGCGCGCGGCCCACGATGGCCACGGCCAGTTGCGTGCGCTCGCTGCGCGCGTTGCTGTGGCCGCCCACGATTGGCACGCCTAACTGTCTGGATGCGGCCGCCATGCCTTCCATCACGGGCGCGGCCGGCCCCACGCCGTCGCTCCAGATTACGTCCACGACCGCGAGCGGGCGGCCGCCCATCGCGCACACGTCGCTCACGTTCACGAGCACCGAGCAATAGCCCGCGAACCACGGTATCGCGTCGATCAAATCGCTCACCATGCCTTCGGCCGCGAACAGCAGATAGCCGTCGCCGTCGGGAATCGCCGCGCAATCGTCGCCGGCCGCCATCACGGCGCTTTCGCTCGAGTTCGCATCGAACGCGGCGAGCATGGGCGCAATATCGGTTTTGTGCGCGACGCCGCGGCCCGCGCGCAATGTCTCGACGATCGCATCGAGCGTCATGCCGCCCTCCGCTGGTCGATGGCGAAACCCTCGTAAGGCGTGGCGCACGGCGGATACTGCGCGAGATCGGCTTCCATCACATGATGCGCGCGGCCGAACAGGATTTCTTCCTCGATCGTGCGCCAATGCAGGCGGCGGAACAACGGCGCGTTTTGCGCCTGCACGTGCGCGAGAAACGTGCGGCAGCCCAGCGCGTGCGCGCTGCTCACCGCGAGCCGGATCAGCGTGGCGCCGATACGGCCGTGGCGGCGAAAATCGGCGCTCACCGCAAGGCGCGAGCCGTACCAGGTCGTGTCGATCTCGACATCGCGATGAATGCGCACCGTGCCCACCACGCGCGGCGCGGCGCCCGGCGCGAGCCGCACCGCCACGAGCAACTGCGCATGAGCGTCGATCGCGTCGCGGTCGTCGCGCTCGAAAATGCCTTGTTCCTCGCAAAACACGTCGCGCCGGAGCGCGAACGCGCCTTCGCGCTCCCAGCATTCGCGCGCCCAGCGCACCACGATTTCGGCGTTGTCGTCGCTGGCGTTCACGCGGCCACCTTCTCGTCGAGCTTCTCGTATGAGGAAAGCGACGAACACGCGCCGCATTTGCCGCAACCGGCCTTGATGTCGCCCGCGCGCAAGCCGCCTTCGCGCACCAGCGCGCCGAGCGGCGCGAGAATCGAGCGCATGAATTCGGGCGTGGGCGGCGCGTGGTCTTCGAGCGGCGTGCCCGAGATCGGCACGAACGGCACGACGAACGGATACACGCCGATCGCCACGAGTTGCTGCGCCGTTTCGAGAATGCGCTGCGGCGTGTCGCCGAGGCCCGCGAGAATATAGGTGCTCACCTGGCCGCGCCCGAACACGCGCACGGCCGCCTCGAACGCTTCCATATAACGGCTCACGGGCACCGTCGCCTTGCCTGGCATGATGCGCGCGCGCTCCGCTTCGCCCAGCACTTCGAGATGCATGCCGAGCGTGTCCACGCCCGCGTCGCGCATGCGCGCGAACCACGCGTCGTCGTCGGGCGGCTCGCATTGCGCCTGGATCGGCAAGTCCACGGCGCGCTTGATCGCGCGGGCGCTGTCGCACAGAATGGCCGCGCCGCGGTCGGGCGTGGCGGGCGTGCCCGTGGTCAGCACCATGTGCTTCACGTTGTCGAGCAGCACGGCCGCGCGCGCGACTTCCGCAAGCTGCTCGGGTGTTTTGTGCGCGATGGTGCGCCCCGCCGCGAGCGACTGGCCGATCGCGCAGAACTTGCACGCCTTCTTGCGGCTCTCGTAGCGAATGCAGGTTTGCAGCACCGTGGTGGCGAGCACGTCGGTGCCGTGCAGCGTGGCGATGTGCGAATACGGCACGCCGTCGAGCGTTTGCAGCTTGTAGAAGCGCGGCGCTTTCGCAAACGCGATCTGCGCAATGGGAATCGCGCCGCGCGTGAGCGTGCTCACGCCGTTCGCGTCGGGCGCCTCGGCAACGAACGCCGACTGATGCGCGCCATGCGTATGCACGGGCACCATCAGCGTCACGCCGTCGATGGTGAGCGCCTTGTGATCGGACGGCCCCGCGCCGCCGCGACGGGAAAGCCCGTCGCTTTGCGGCGCGGCGAGGCGCAGTCCGCTCGATTGCAGCTCAGTCAAGAGTTGCAGGTTCGATTCCGGCAGGTTGACGCTGGCATTCATCGTAAGCACTCCAGGAAGGGACGATGGGCGCATCGTCGAAAGACATCACGGGCGTGGCGGGCCGGTCGTTGATCGCGAGGCTCAGCAGCTCGGGCCGCGCGTAGTGGCCGACCGAATCCATCATGCGTTTGCGCTTGGTGATGAGCGCCATGTCGAGATCGGCGATCACCATGCCTTCGCCTTCGCGCAGCGGCGGCGCGAGATGCTGGCCTTCGGGCGAGACGATCGCGGCGTTGCAGCCGCCGCGCAGCGCCTTCTGCAATTTGGGGTCGGCGGTGATCGAGACGATTTGCGTATCGGTGAGCCAGCCCGTCGAATTGACGACGAAGCAGCCCGACTCCAGCGCGTGATGACGAATCGTCACTTCGATCTGCTCGGCGAAAATCGGCCCGACGAGCGAGCCGGGAAACTGGCTGCAATGAATTTCCTCGTGCTGCGTCATCAACGCATAGCGCGCGAGCGGGTTGTAATGCTCCCAGCACGCGAGCGCGCCCACGCGGCCCACGGCCGTTTGCGCGACCTTGAGGCCGGCCGCGTCGCCTTGCCCCCAGATCATGCGTTCGTGAAACGTGGGCGTGATCTTGCGGCGCTTGATCTTGAGCTGGCCGTCGGCGTCGAAGATCAGTTGCGTGTTGTAGAGGCTGCCGTGATCGCGCTCGTTCACGCCGAGCACGATCACCATGCCGTGTTCGCGCGCGAGCGCGGCCACGGTGCCGGTTACGGGGCCGGGTATCGTCACCGCTTCTTCGTAAAGCCGCAGATGTTCGGCGCCCGACTGCACCGGCGGCAGCACGAACGAAAAGTACGGGTAGTACGGCAGGAACGTTTCGGGAAACACGGCGAGCTGCACGCCCTCGCGCGCGGCGTCCACAATCGCGTCGCACACGCGCGCGAGCGTGCCCGCGCCCGATGCGAGATCCGGCGCGATCTGCACGGCGGCGGCGCGCACGATGCGTTTCGAAGTTGTGATCGGCATGGCGATACCCGTGTGCGCTCAAACGGTCCAGGTGTCGATCACGAGCGCGTTCGACTTGCGATGCAGAAGCTTCAGATCGAGCACGTCCAGCGGATTGATGGGCCGCACGCCTTCGATCAGCGAGGCTTCGCCGTGACCGTAAAGCGCTTGCAGCGCGAAGCGGCACGCGTAGACCTTGCCGCCTTCGGCCATGAATTTCATCAGTTGATTGTTGAAGTTCAGGTGGCCGGGAAAAGCTTCGGCGCCGAGCGTGGGAAAGCCGCGCTGCACGCCCAGCATCACGCCGGGGCCGTAGAGCAGAATGGAGGTTTCGAAGCCCTTGCGTTGCAGCCGCGTGGCTTGCAGCATGTTGACGAAGCCGATCGACCCTTCGAATGCAACGGTGTGGAACGTGACGAGCGCTTTCTCGCCGGGTTCTGCCTTGACGTCCTCGAACACTTTCTCTTCATAGTCGACGAGGAAATCACCGGTTTTGTGGGCGGGCGTGGTGATGGCGGGCATTGCGTGACTCCGTTCGATGGTTGAGGGCTTGTCGCGGTCTGCGCTTTCGCAGCCGGCGCCCTTCTTTTTGCAACGGCTATGCCATCAAGCGGCACGCGTCATGCAATCAATTTCCAATCAATGCCGCATGACGGGAATGATCGAGGCGAATTTTTTTGCGCGATGCAGGCCCGGCGCGCACCGCGCGCACGACTCGCCATGCCGGCGAAACCGCGCTTCGCCCCGCCGTGGGGAATGCGCTTCTCGCTTCGGTGCGCGCATGCATCAAATCGGATCATTCGATGCGATCGCGTGCGATCAATTGATTTATTTTTTCGCGCGCATTCTGACTAGAATGATTTCGCCCATTCCTGTCACGCGTGAGTCCCATGTCGAACGTCGCCGCTCACTGGCTCAAACGGCTCGTGGAAAGCGAGAAGCCCGTTTACCAGACCATTCCCGATCTGATCGAAGAAGATGTCGCGAGCGGGCGCCTGCGTCCGCGCGACCGCCTGCCCGCGCTGCGCGATCTTTCGGATGCCTTAAAGATCAACTATACGACGCTCGCGCGCGGTTATGCGGAAGCGCGCAAGCGCGGCCTGATCGATTCGCGCGCGGGCAGCGGCTCCTACGTGCGCGGGCGCCCGCCGGCCGTGCCGCTGCGCGCGGGCACCGCGCTCGAAATGACGATGAACATGCCGCCCGAGCCGCCGGAAATGACGGCGCTGCTCGCGGAATCGGCGGCGCAGATCATCGGCGGGGCCGACGCGTGGTCGCTGCTGCGCTATCAGGATTTCGGCGGCACGCAGTTCGAGCGCAACATGGCGAGCCAGTGGCTGCGCCATACCGTGCCCGAGCATCGCGCCGACGCCGTGCTCGTGTGCCCCGGCATCCACAACGCGCTGGTCGCGCTGCTGTTGCGGCTCGTGAAGCCGGGCGAGACGATTTGCGTGGATTGCCTCGCGTATCCGGGCCTGAAGGTGATCGCCAATCAACTGGGCATGACGCTCGCGCCGCTGCCGCGCGACGACGAAGGGCTCGACGCCACCGCGTTCGAGGCGCTCTGCAAGACGCGCAAGCCCGGCGTGCTCTACTGCAATCCCACCATCCAGAATCCGACCACGCGCACGCTCTCGCAGAACCGCCGCGAGCATATCGCCGACATTGCGTTGCGCTACGACGTGCCCATCATCGAGGACGACGCCTACGGCATGCTCTGCGAAACGCCGCCCGTCGCGCTCGCCACGCTCGCGCCCGAACTCACGTATTACGTCACGGGCATGTCGAAGTGCTTTGGCGCGGGCTTGCGCGTGGCGTTCGTGGTCGCGCCCGGCGCGCGCCACGCCGAGCGCCTTTCGGGCGCGCTGCGGGCGACCACGGTGATGGCGAGCCCGTACATGTCGCATCTCGCGGCGCGCTGGATCGAAAACGGCGTCGCGCAGCGCATGCTCGCGGCCATTCGCGGCGAATGCGCGGTGCGCCAGCACATCGCCGCGCAAGTGTTCGCTTCGCGCGCGTTCGAAACGTCGAAGGACTGCTTCCATTTGTGGCTCACGGTGCCCGCCGAAACGGGCTGGAGCGCGTCCGAACTCGCCTCGCACTTGCGCACGAAGCAGATCGGCGTGGTTTCCGGCGCGGCCTTCAGCACCGACGGCAATCCGCCCAACGCCGTGCGCATTTGTCTGGGCGGCCCCGGCGACGCGCTTGCGATGGAAGAGTCGCTGCATCTCGTCGCCGACATGCTCGATCATCCCGATCATCTGCATTCGCCGATGTTGTGAACCGGCGCGCGCCGCTTAAGGCGCGGCGCCGGCCTGCGTGGCTTACGTGTGCAGCTTCAGCCCCTTGACGGCCTTGTCGACGGCCTTCTTCGGCCCGTGCAGCGCGAGGCCCACGAAGTCGAGGTTTTCGGCGTCGCCCGCGCGAAACGCCTCGCGGTTCGCGGCGTCGTGGCCCGTGGAAAACATCGCGTACACGTAGGGCACGATGGCCAGCTCGCGCGCAACGGCTTGCCGATGCGCGCCTTGCAGGCCCGCGAGATCGGCGGCGAACACCATCATCGGCTGGCCGAGCATGCGGCCGTAGCGGCGCCCCGCGGCGTCTTCGTAAGGCTCGCCCAGCGCCTCGGGTCGCGCGGCCGCGACGCCGGTGGCGAGAAAGGCCGCCACGTTGAGTTTTTGCCAGACGGCGAGATCGTCGCGCACGATCAGCGCGACCTTGGTATCGAACATGGAGGGCTCCGGCTTGCAGCGAGTGAGTCGAGCCGCTCATGGTGCGCGAACGCGCGCGTTCAGTCTGGAACGTTTGTGCATAGCCGCCGGTAGGCGGCGGGCGTCATGCGATAGGCGCGCCGGAACCAGCGGCCCAGGTGGCTTTGATCGGCGAAACCGGTTTCCGCGGCCACCTGCGCGGGGCTGCGCCCGGCCGCGAGCAGCCGGCGCGCGACGCGCAAACGCAGGCGCACGAGATACGCATGCGGCGACATGCCGAACGCGCGCGCGAAGCGCCGCGTGAGGCGAAAGCGGTCCACGCCCGCCACGGCCGCGAGTTCGTCGAGGCCGATGTCGGTGTCCATGCGCGCGTGCAGATAGTCGCGCACGCGGGCGATTTCCGGCGCGAGCGCCAACGCGGGCGCGCCTTGCGCGGGCGGCGCGGCGCGCACCTGCGCGCCCAGATACGCGAGCATGCGATCGAGCGCCTGGTCGCGCGCGAGCCGCCCTTCGCGGCCTTCCAGCGCCAGGAACGCCGCGCGAATCGTCGCCGCGAGCGCGGCGTCGTCCACCAGCGTGCGGCCGAACGCGGCCTCCACGCCCGAAAGCCCCGCAATGCCCAGGCGGCGCGCGGCGCGCTCGACCCAGCGTTGCGGCAGATACAGCATGGCGTAAGTGAAGCCGCCGGCCTCGGGGGCATGGCCGTCGTGGAGCGCGTGCGGCTCGATCAGGATCGCGCGGCCCGGCACGCTCGTGTGCAGCGCGCGATGGCAGCGAAAGCGCTGCACGCCTTGCTCGGTGTAGCCGATCAGCATGTCGTCGTGATCGTGCAGGTCGAAGGCGTGGCCGCTGAAATGCGCGCGCACGCCTTCGATGCCCGTTTCCGGGTCGCGGCACGCGCGCAGCCAATGGTCGGCGGTGGTCTCGTGCGCCATGCGTCTTTCCTCGAAATCCTCAACGTTCGGCAACGCCGGTTCAAGCCCGCGCGGCGCGCACCATCATCGGGCACGAAGCGCGGTCTGTTCGTCCCGCGTCGGCGGCCGCGCCGCGCTTTTGCACCGCGAACGCGCGCCTGCGCGGCGCTTTTCGCATCGGCATGGAAGTTGCATTGCCCTTTTCCAGCCCGATCACCGGCATGCGCCAGTGCGCTTTCGATCAGGCGACATCCGCTGATCGTTGCGCGCAGCCTGCTCATCATACGCAAGGCCGCCGGGGAAGTCGGGGCCAACCCAGTCGAAAGAAGCAGCGGACGGAAGAACGACTATGACGCAACCATTCTTCAACGAGATGTTCGAGCAAGGGGAATTCGACGTGCGCGGCATGGCGGCCGCCACGTTCACGCAGGCCGGCGAGCCGCGCCCTCACTACCGCGACTTCTTCGCATGGCTGCGCAGCCAGAGCGAGCAGCAGATGCACAAGAAGCGCGCCGAGGCCGACACCATCTTCCGGCGCGTGGGCATCACGTTCGCCGTGTACGGCGAGAAGGACGTGACCGGCGCGGGCACCGAGCGCACCATTCCCTTCGACGTGATTCCGCGCATCTTCCAGCGCGAGGAATGGAACCGGCTCGAACGCGGCTTGCGCCAGCGCGTGAACGCGCTCAACCGCTTTATCCACGACATCTATCACGAGCAGGACATCGTGAAGCGCGGCATCGTGCCCGCCGAGCAGATCCTGCGCAATGCGCAATATCGCCCGGAAATGCAGGGCGTGAACGTGGCGCGCGATATCTACGCGCACATTGCGGGCATCGACATCGTGCGCGCGGGCGAAGGCGAGTTCTACGTGCTCGAGGACAACTTGCGCGTGCCTTCGGGCGTGTCGTACATGCTCGAAAACCGCAAGATGATGATGCGGCTTTTCCCCGATCTGTTCGTGCGCAACCGCATCGCGCCCGTCGCGCATTATCCCGACCTGCTGCTCGACACGCTGCGCGCCGCCGCGCCCGCGGGCACCGACAATCCCACCGTGGTCGTGCTCACGCCGGGCATGTACAACTCGGCGTATTTCGAGCATGCGTTTCTCGCGCAGCAAATGGGCATCGAACTCGTCGAAGGCCAGGACCTGTTCGTCGACAACGACCATCTCTACATGCGCACGACGCAAGGCCCGCAGCGCGTGGACGTGGTCTATCGGCGCGTGGACGACGACTTTCTCGACCCGCAGGTGTTCCGCCAGGACTCGACGCTCGGCGTTGCCGGTTTGATGAGCGTATATCGCAAGGGCAACGTCACGCTGTGCAACGCGGCGGGCACCGGCGTCGCCGACGATAAGTCGATCTACCCCTATGTGCCCGACATGGTGCGCTTCTATCTGGGCGAGGAGCCGATCCTCAACAACGTGCCGACGTGGCTCTGCCGCAAGCCCGACGATCTGCAATACACGCTCGATCATTTGAGCGAACTCGTGGTGAAGGAAACGCACGGCGCGGGCGGCTACGGCATGCTGATCGGGCCGGCGGCCACGCGCGCCGAGATCGAGGCGTTTCGCGCGGCGCTGCTGGCCGATCCCGCGCGCTATATCGCGCAGCCCACGCTCTCGCTTTCGACCTGCCCCACGTGGGTGGAAGCGGGCATCGCGCCGCGCCATATCGACTTGCGGCCGTTCGTGCTTTCGGGCAAGGACGTGCGCATGGTGCCTGGCGGCCTCACGCGCGTCGCGCTGCGCGAAGGCTCGCTCGTGGTCAATTCCTCGCAAGGCGGCGGCACGAAGGACACCTGGGTGCTCGAACGCTGATCGCCTTTCCATCAGGATTCCGAACGATTCGCAACGAGGGAGGTTTCATGCTGAGCCGCACCGCCGAACATCTGTTCTGGATGGCCCGCCACACCGCGCGCGCCGAACATCTCGCGCGCCTGCTCGAAGCGAACTGGCAGCTTTCGATGCTGCGGCCCGAGGCGAACGACGGCTGGCTCGCGGTTCTTTCGATCGCCGGGATCACGGACGCCTGGCGGCTCGCGCATCACGACGTGACGGCGCGCGAAGTGATCGCGTTCATGAGCGCCGACGCCGCGAATCCGTCGTCGATCGCGAGCAGCCTCGGTTTCGCGCGTGAAAACGCGCGCGCGGTGCGCGGCTGGGCTTCGGCGGAACTGTGGGAGACGCTCAACGCAACATGGCTCGACTTGCGGCGCCTGATCGCCGAACGCGCGTTCGAGCACGATACGCAGGCGTTTTTCGAGTGGATCAAGGCGCGTTCGCATCTCGTGCGCGGCGTGCAGTTCGCGGCGCCCGTGCAGGACGAGGCGTTCGATTTCCTGCGGCTGGGCAGCGCGATCGAGCGCGCCGACCACATGGCGCGCCTCGCCGAAGCGCATGCGGAGTTATTTGTAGCGCATGCGGAGTTATTTGAAGCGCGCGCGGAATCGTTTGTAGCGCATGCGGAGCCGTTTGAAGCGCGCGCGCAGGCATTCGACTGGCATCGGCTCAACGCGCTGCTGAACGCGGCCAACGCCGGCGACGCGTGGCGGCGCATTCATCGCGACGCGCTCGATCCCGCGCGCGCGGCGGCGCTGCTGCTCCAGTGCGCCGAATGGCCCGGCTCGCTCGCCGCCAGCCTCGACGAAGTGCGCCGCATCGTCGTGCGCCTGCGCAATCCGCAATCGGCGCCCATCGAGCGGCTGGCGCTGCAATTGTGCGAGGAAATGCGTCATGCGCCGCTTGCGAACGAGCGCCCGCAAGCGCTGCGCGGCTGGCTGCTCGCGCTCATTGCCCGCATCAACGAACTCGCGCGCCGGCTGGGCCGCGACCTCGTGCGCCCCGCCTTGCCCGAGGCCGTGGCCGCCGCGGCGTAAGCCGCGCGGTTTTCACGCGCGCAGCGCCGCCGCCGAGATCACGCGATGAACGAACCGCAACTTGTCGACCACGGGCGGCGCGAGGGCGAACGGATAGCCGTCGGGCATGCCGAGGCTGCGATTCAGGCTGTTGAGCGCGTAGGTGAGCGCGAACCAGCGCGCCATCAGGCTGTCGAAACTCGCTTCGTCAACGGGCGTCTGGTCGAGCAGCACGGGTTCGTCGGGCGCGTCGGGCAGCAGCGCGAGCCCGCACGCCGTGGCCGTGTCGAGCGTATCGACCATGTGCAGATAGTGCGCCCACGTTTCGGCCCAATCCTCCCACGGATGCACCGAGGCATATGCGCTCACATAATGCTCGGCCCAGTCGGGCGGCGCGCCCTGCTCGTAATGCGCGGCCAGCGCGGCCGCGTAGTCGGCGCGCTCGTCGCCGAACAGCGTGCGAAACGGTTCGAGGCGGCGCGTGTTCACCACCAGTTGATCGAAATAGTAGTGGCCGATCTCGTGACGGAAATGCCCCAGCAAGGTGCGATACGGCTCGTGCAGCGAAACGCGCGTGCTTTCGCGATGGGCGTCGTCGGCTTCGGCGACGTTCATCGTGATGAGGCCGTGATCGTGACCCGTCAGCACGCGCGGGCCGCCGGGCGTATCAGCGAGAAATTCGAATTGCAGGCCGTGCTCGGCGTCCTCCGCGCGCGTGACGAGCGGCAAGTCGAGCGTGCCCAGCGTGTAGAGCAGGCGGCGCTTCGCCGTTTCCAGCCGATACCAGTACAAGCGGTTCTCGGGGCGTTCGAGGTTGGGGATCGTCCCCGTGAACTGGCAGGCGCGGCACAGCGTGTCCTCGCTGCCGGCGGGAATCATGCCGTTGCAGACGTTCTCCACCGCGTAGTTGTGGCATTGCCGGTAAAGCGCACCTTGCGCGTCGGCGGCGAGGCTGCGCCAGCGGCCTTCTCCGGCGTCCTCGAACGCGTGCATCGCGCCGGTGAGCGGCTCGTAGCCGAGCAGGGAGTCGCAGCGCTCGCAGCGCGCGTTCTCGAAAAATACGAGTTGATTGCAGTGGTCGCAGTGGAACGTCTTCATCGCCGCTTTTCCCGGTTGAGTGCGCACGCTGCGGCAGCACGCGGCGTGCCGCGAGCGCCGCGAACCGGCGGCGGGGCCGCCCCGCGCGCCGCTGTCATATCCAGCACTCGCGCGCCTTGCATCATGGCCGCGCGCCGGACGCCGCCGGCGCGGCCGGCATCGGCATCGGCATCGGCGTCGGCGTCGGCGTCGGCGTCGGCGTCGGCGTCGGCATCATCGTCACTTTTTCCTTCACGTCGAACGAGGAGTCGGGTGTGTCCATCCGTGTCGCGTTAAACCATGTCACGCAGTATCGCTACGACCGGCTCGTGCATCTCGCGCCCCACGTCGTGCGGCTGCGCCCCGCCCCGCATTGCCGCACGCCCATCGTTTCGTATTCGATGCGCGTGGAGCCCGCCGATCACTTCGTCAACTGGCAGCAGGACCCGTTTTCGAACTATCAGGCGCGGCTCGCCTTTCCCGAGCCGATGCGCGAGTTCCGCGTCACCATCGACCTCGTGGCGGAAATGGCCGTCTACAACCCGTTCGACTTCTTTCTGGAGCCGAGCGCCGAGCAGTTTCCATTCGCCTACGCGCCCGAGCTCGCCGCCGAGCTTGCGCCCTACCTCGTGCGCGGCGAACCCACGCCGCAATTCGCCGCGTTCGTGGAGTCGATCGACAGGAGCGCGCGCGGCACGGTCGATTTTCTCGTCGATCTGAACCAGCGCCTGCAACGCGAGATCGGCTATTTGATCCGCATGGAGCCGGGCGTGCAGACGCCCGAGGAAACGCTCGAAAAGCGCTCGGGCTCGTGCCGCGACTCGGGCTGGCTGATGGTGCAGACGCTGCGCCAGTTGGGGCTCGCCGCGCGCTTCGTTTCCGGTTATCTGCTGCAACTCACGCCGGACGTGAAGGCGATCGACGGGCCGCAAGGCGCCGAAGCCGATTTCACCGACCTGCACGCGTGGTGCGAAGTCTATTTGCCGGGCGCGGGCTGGATCGGCCTCGACCCCACTTCGGGACTGCTGGCGGGCGAGGGCCACATTCCCGTCGCCTGCACGCCGGAGCCGGGCAGCGCCGCGCCCATTTCCGGCGCGCTCGACGACTGCGAAGTGACGTTCTCGCATTCGATGTCGATCTCGCGCGCGCTCGAAACGCCGCGCGTGACCAAGCCCTACACCGAAGCGCAATGGGCGGACATGCACGCGATGGGCGCGCGGGTGGACGCCGCGCTCGACGCGCAGGACGTGCGCCTCACCATGGGCGGCGAGCCGACCTTCGTGGCCGCCGCCGACCGCGATGCACCGGAATGGAACACGGACGCGCTCGGCCCCACCAAGCGCCGCTACGCCATTTCGCTGATGGACAAGCTGCGCGCGCAATACGGCGCGCGCGGCTTTCTGCATATCGGCCAGGGCAAGTGGTATCCGGGCGAGCAGTTGCCGCGCTGGGCGCTCTCGCTTTTCTGGCGCGCGGACGGCGAGCCGTGCTGGCGCGACCCCGCACTCTTCGCCGACGAGCGCACGCCCGCGCATCACACGGCCGCCGACGCGCAGCGCTTCATCACGCATCTCGCGGGCAAGCTGCGCGTCGACGCGCAACATGTGCAGCCCGGCTACGAGGACACCTGGTACTACCTGTGGCGCGAGCGCCGCCTGCCCGTGAACGTCGATCCGTTCGACTCGCGCCTCGACGACGAACTCGAACGCCTGCGCCTGCGCCGCGTGTTCGACGCCGGTCTCGACACCGTGACCGGCTACGTGCTGCCGCTCGCGCGCGAAAGCGCGGCCCGATCCGCGAACCAGCCCGCGCTGGACGGCGCGCGCTGGATGAGCGGCCCCTGGTTCTTCCGCGACGAGCGCATGTATCTGATTCCCGGCGATTCGCCGATGGGCTATCGCCTGCCGCTCGATTCGCTGCCGTGGGTGGCCGCCGGCGATTATCCGTGGCAGCACGCGCGCGATCCGTTCGCCGCGCAAGCGCCGCTGCGCCGCGCCGCCGAATTGCGCATGCAGTACGAAAGCGCGGACGATCGCGCGACGTCGCCGCACGGCCATGCCGCCCGCAATGCCAATGACCGCAATGCCACCGCCGCCACCGCCGGCCGCGCCTCGGCCGAACGCTACCCCGGGCGCGGCGAATCGGCCGCCTGGATTCGCCGCACGGCGCTGTGCGTGGAAGCGCGCGATCCGTCGCGCGCGGCCGGGCCGAAAGCGGAAGCCGCCGCGCTCGGCCGCGCGCAAGGCCAGTTGCACGTATTCATGCCGCCGCTCGCGGAACTCGACGACTATCTCGACCTGCTCGCCGCCGTCGAAGCCACGGCCGCCGATCTCGCGCTGCCCGTCGTCGTCGAAGGCTACCCGCCGCCGCGCGACGCGCGCCTGAAGATGCTCCAGGTCACGCCCGACCCCGGCGTGATCGAAGTGAACATCCACCCGTCGGCGAACTGGAACGATCTCGTCGAGCGCACCGAATTTCTCTACCGCGCCGCGCACGAAACCGCGCTCTCCACCGAAAAATTCATGCTCGACGGCCGCCACACGGGCACGGGCGGCGGCAATCACCTCGTGCTAGGCGGCGCCACGCCCGCCGACAGCCCGTTCCTGCGCCGCCCCGACCTGCTCGCGAGTCTCGTCGCGTACTGGCACAACCATCCGTCGCTCTCGTACCTGTTTTCGGGCCTCTTCATCGGCCCGACGAGCCAGGCGCCGCGCGTGGACGAAGCGCGCAACGATCAGGTCTACGAACTCGAAATCGCCTTCGCGGAAATCCAGCGCCAGGTCGATCTGCTGCGCGGCTACGGCGAAGCCGCGAGCGGCGGGCGGAGCGTGCCGCCGTGGCTCATCGACCGCGCGCTGCGCAATATCCTCATCGACGTGACGGGCAACACGCATCGCGCCGAATTCTGCATCGACAAACTCTATTCGCCCGACGGCCCGACCGGCCGGCTCGGCCTGCTCGAACTGCGCGGTTTCGAAATGCCGCCGCACGCGCGCATGAGCCTCGCGCAGCAACTGCTGCTGCGCGCGCTCGTGGCGCGGTTCTGGCACACGCCGTACGCGCAGCGCCTCACGCGCTGGGGCACGGAACTGCACGACCGCTTCATGCTGTCGACCTTCGTGCAGATGGATTTCGACGACGTGCTCGCCGAAACGGCCGCCGCCGGCTTCGCGCTCGATGCGGCGTGGTTCGCGCCGCATTTCGAATTCCGCTTCCCGCTGATCGGCGAACTGAACACGGGCGGCATCGCGCTCACGGTGCGCAACGCGCTCGAACCGTGGCACGTCATGGGGGAGGAAGGCGCGACCGGCGGCACGGTGCGTTATGTCGATTCCTCGGTCGAGCGGCTCGAAGTGCGCGCGCTCGGCCTGAACGGGAACCGCCATCTGGTCGCGGTGAACGGGCACGCGCTGCCGCTGCAACCCACGGGCCGCGCGAGCGAGCACGTGGCGGGCGTGCGCTTTCGCGCGTGGCAGCAGGCCGCCTCGCTGCATCCGACCATCGGCGTGCATGCGCCGCTCACGATAGATATCGTCGATACGTGGAGTTCGCGCGCGATCGGCGGATGCCAGTATCATGTTGCGCATCCGGGCGGTCGCAATTATCAGACGTTTCCCGTCAACGCCTACGAAGCCGAAGCTCGCCGGCGCGCGCGCTTTTTCACGAGCGGGCACACGCCGGGCACGGTCGAGGTCGCGCCGCCCGCGCGCAGCCTCGAATTTCCGTTCACGCTGGACCTGCGGCGCCGCTGAATTCGCGCCGCGCGTTTGCCGATAACCGGTTAGAACTCACCGAAGGCGCGCCCCGCCCGGGCGCGCCGCCACCATTCACGATCTTGCCGACTCAATCCACCCTGCCGTTCGATGCCGCGGCCCACGACGACGAGCCGGCCGCGCCGCTGCGCACGCTTCCCGTGCGCGGCGGCCACTGGGACGAACTGCACACGCCGCAGGGCGCGCTGCGCGAGCCGTGGCGGCAGTTTTTCGCGCTGCTCGGCAAGCCGGGCGTGGCCGGGCTGGAAGGCGCGGCGGATTCGGTCGCGCGCCAGGTGCGCGAGAACGACATCACCTACAACGTCTATGCCGACGGCGGCGGCCCGCGCCCGTGGGCGCTCGACCTGCTGCCGCTCATCATCGGCGAGGACGAATGGGCGCGGATCGAGCGCGGCGTCGCGCAGCGCGCGCGCCTGCTCAACGAGATCGTCGCCGATATTTACGGGCCGCAAACGCTGCTCGCGCGCGGTCTCGTGCCGCCTGCGCTGGTATTCGGCCATCCGGGCTATTTGCGCGCCGTGAAAGGCTTCGCGCCGCCGGACGGCCAGTATCTGCAAACCGTCGCGCTCGACCTCGCGCGCGCGCCGGACGGCGAGTGGACCGTGGTGTCGCATCGCACGGAAGCGCCTTCCGGGCTCGGCTATCTGCTCGAAAACCGCCTGATCGTCTCGGGCCTCTTCGCCGAGCCGTTTCGCGCGATGCGCGTACACCGCCTCGCGCCCACCTACTCGCAACTGGTCGGCACGCTGGCGAGCGCCGCGCGCGCGCTCCTGCGCGCGGAGTCCGGCAAAGGCGCGGGCGAGCGCGAAAGCGAAGGCGGCTCGCCGCATATCGTGCTGCTCACGCCGGGGCCGTTCAGCGAAACCTATTTCGAGCACGCGTTTCTCGCGCGCTATCTGGGCCTCACGCTCGTGGAAGGCAAGGACCTCACGGTGCGCGACGACATGCTGTATCTCAAGACGCTCGGCGGCCTCGAACGCGTTCACGCGGTGCTGCGCCGGCTGGACGACACGTTCTGCGACCCGGTGGAACTGCGCGCCGATTCGACCATCGGCGTGCCGGGCTTGTTGCAGGTGATGCGGGCGGGCAACGTGATCGTCTCGAACGTGCCGGGCGCGGGTTTTGCCGAATCGCCCGCGCTGCACGGCTTTTTGCCCGCCATCGCGCAGGCGCTGCTGGGCGAGCCGCTCGCGCTGCCGGGCGTGCCGACGTGGTGGTGCGGCGAGGCCGCCGCGTGGCGCGACGCGCTCGCGCATCTCGACGAAGGCTGGCTCGTGCCGACGTGGCCCGAGATGGCGCCGCGCCGCCGCCCGCACGACGGCGACGCCGCGAAATACGAAACCGGGCACGAAATCAGGCACGAAATCAGGCACGAAGCAAAGCACGAAACGAGGCACGAAACCGGGCACGAAGCAAAGCGCGCCGCGAAGCCGCTCGAAAACGCCGCGCCGCCCGGCCTCGCCGCCGGGCCGCAGCCGCTCGACGACTGGCGCGCGCGCATCGAGTCCATGCCCGACGCCTTCACGATCCAGCAGCCGCTCAGCTATAGCTACGCGCCGCGTTTCGAGCGCGGCGCGGGCGTGCTGGGCGCGCGCCCGGCGGTGCTGCGCGTCTATGCCATCGCCGACCCGGCCGCGCAAAACGGCTGGCGCGTGCTGCCCGGCGGCTTCACGCGCCTCGCGGCCGACCACCAGGAGTCCGTGTCGATGCAGGCGGGCGGCAGCAGCGTCGACACCTGGGTGCTGTCGAGCCAGCCCGGCTCCACGTTCTCGCTCCTGCCCACGCCGATGAAGCCCGCCGACGTGCGCCGCAAACCGCGCCGCGTGCCGAGCCGCGCCGCCGAAAACCTGTTCTGGGCCGGGCGCTACGGCGAACGCGCCGAAAACGGCGTGCGCCTCGCGCGCCTCATGCTCGGCTCGCTCGAAGGCAGCGACGCCGATCAATTGTTCGGCACCTTCGTCGAACTCGCGGCCGCGAGCGGTCTCGTGCCTTTGGCCGATGGCGAAGCGCAGCGCGGCCTCGACGCATTCGAGCGCGTGCTGGCCGCCAATCTGCACGAAAACACGGGCGCCGCCGGCATCGGCCAGACGCTCGCGAGCCAGGCGCACGCGTGCGGCGAAATTCGCGGGCGGCTTTCCAGCGACCACTGGCGCACCGTGCTCGCCTCGCGCAACGACTTCCGCGACGCGCTCGAGGCGCTTTCGCTCGCGCCCGCTCCCGCGCGCCGGGGCGCGGCCATCGAATTCCGCCGCCCCGCGCCCTACGACCGCGTGACGCTGATGCGCGCGCTCGACACGCTCGCCACGCAACTGAGCGCGATCAGCGGCTGCCAGGGCGACCGCATGACGCGCGACGAAGCCTGGCGCCTGCTGTTCGCGGGACGCCACATCGAGCGCATCGCGGCCATGGCCACGGTGCTGCGCATCGTCGCGCAGCAACGCATGCTCGCCACGCCCGCCGGCTTCGACCTGCTGCTGCAACTCTTCGACAGCACGCTCACCTATCGCGCGCTCTATCCAGGACGGCTCGAAGTGCCCGCCTTGCTCGACATGATCGTGACCGACCCCGCCAATCCGCGCGGCCTCTACGGCGTGTACGGACGCCTGCGCACGCGGCTCGACGAGATCGCCCACGCGGCCGGCGGCCCGAAGCGCGAGCCGTTCGCCTCGCAGCTCGCCGCCGTCGACGCATTGCCTTCGCTCGAAGCGCTGTGCGACCCCGGCGAGGACGGCCGCTATCCCGCGCTCGGCGCGCTGTGCGAAAGCCTCGCCGCGAACATGGCGGCGGCGTCCAACGAAATCAGCGCGCGCTGGTTCAGCCACGCCACGCCCACCGCCGCGCAGGTGTGGTCATGAGCGATATCCGGCTGACGGTCGTGCATCGCACCGATTACCGTTACTCCACGCCCGTGGAAACCGCGCAGCATCTCGCGACCATGCGGCCGCTCGAACTGCCGTGGCAACGCGTGCTCGACTATCGCGCGAGCATCGAGCCCGCGCCCTCGTATCGCACGAGCCGGACCGACGCGTTCGGCAACGAAGTGTCCTACTTCGCTTTCGACGCGCCGCACGATCATCTGCGCATGACGAGCGAAACGAGCGTACTGCTCGCGCCGCGCTACGCCGCGCTCGACGCCGACGCCACGCCCGCATGGGAAAGCGTCGCGCATGCGCTGCGCTTCGAGGCGGGCGGCGCATTTCATTCGGAATCCGAATTTTGTTTCGCCTCGCCGAACATCGCGCTTTCGCCCGCGTTGCGCGCGTATGCGCTCGAAAGCTTCGCGCCGGGCACGCCCGTGCTCGCGGGCGCCATCGGCCTCATGCACCGCATTCACGCCGATTTCGCGTATCGGCCCGCGACCACGGCGTTCGACACGCCCGCGGCGCGCGCCTTCGACTTGCGTCACGGCGTGTGCCAGGACTTCGCGCAGGTGATGATCGGCTGCCTGCGCACGCTCGGGCTCGCGGCCCGCTATGTGAGCGGCTATCTGCGCAACGACCCGCCCGCCGGCGCGGCGCCCATGATCGGCGCGGACGCCTCGCACGCGTGGGCTTCGCTCTACGTTCCCGGCAAACGCCACGCGGGCTGGGTCGACCTCGATCCGACCAACGACGTGCTCGCCGACCAGGGGCACGTCACGCTCGCGATCGGCCGCGATTACAGCGACGTTTCGCTGCTGCGCGGCGTGATTCTGGGCGGCGGCGCGCATCAGGTGGAAGTGGGCGTGCGGGTACAGGCCGAGTGAGCCGCGCTACGGCGCGCCAAAGCCTCGGGCTACAGCATCGAAAGCCGTTCGAACACGAAATCCTTGATGTCGTGCCGCACGTCTTCGCTCATGCGCACGAATTCGATGCCGTAAAAAAAGCCCACGTCGCGCTCGCGCCGATTGCGCACCTCGACCGAGACCAGCACCGGCCGCAACTGGCTGCCGATCGCGAGATTCATCGCGAGCCGCGCCGTTTGCCCCACGGCGAGACAGTCGATGTCGGACGCGAGGCCCGCGCCCACGAGGCTCATGTTCGAGACCGTCACGTCCACGGCGGCGCGCAGATAGTCGCCCGATTGCACTTTCGCGGGCACCGAGGTCATCACGCGGCGGTAGCGGCGCACCGTCGAATGCGCGAGATTCTCGGGGTAAGTCAGGAAGAAGCAACCGAACGGCGCCACGCCGCCGTCGGTCAGGCGCGTCTGGAACGACGACAGATGGCATCCCGCGAGCAGCTTCGCATCGTAGTCGTTGAACGGGTCCAGACATAGTTCGGCATCCTGATTGATGCCCTTCACGATGATCGCCTTTTCGCGCACCACGCCCACCAGCTCGACCGGAATCGTGCCGGAGCCGCCGGCCGGCGTCAGATGAAAGAAGTCCACGCGCCGCGCGAGATCCGGCAAGGAAATGGCCGCGCCGTTCGGGCCGGCTTCGATGCTCATGGGCGACGGTTGCGGCGCGAGCGCGGTTCCGGTCAGCGCGTGACCGTTGGCGTCGAGCGTGTCCATGATGCGCCGGTGCCCGAGATCGTAGAGGCGGCCGAGCAGGCTCTCGGTGGCCACCACTTGCCCTTCCTGAAGCAACAACTTTCCGTCGGCGGCATAGATCGGAAACGGGATGGGACTATCGGATTCGATATCGCCCGGTTGAAGCTTGATCAAAGACATAGACGCTCACAGGAAAGGCGGTCGCTGCCGGCGGTGTTCGCAATACGGCAATTGTCTGCGGATAAACCATGCTCATTGCATATCGGCAGCGGAGCGCAAAGCTTTATCGTCATCGGCGCAACAGTCATGTGCGCGAACGGGCGCGGATCCGTCAACAAATCGACATAAACGCGCGCGATCGTGCGCCCGGCAGCGAGGGCGACGCCGCAAGCGGCAGGCGCGGCGCGCAACGCGGGAAGCCGCAACGGAAACGCAACGAAAACGCCTTCCTGTATCCTTCGGTCATTTGCGCGCGCCGTGCGCCGCGCCTTTCGACTCACGCACTCTTGCGCTTCAACCCATGCCAGGCATCCGCAATTCCGGCGACCAGCCGCTTTATGAAATCGTTCGCGCAGGCATTCTCGAACGCCTGCGCACGGGCGTCTGGGCCGCGGGGGAAAAGATCCCGACCGAGCCGCAACTGGCCGAGGCGTTCGGCGTGGGGATCGGCACGATCCGGCGCGCGGTGGAGGAACTGGTCGCGGAGCGCCTGCTGATCCGGCGCGCGGGACGCGGCACCATCGTGGCGAAGTTCGCCGACGAGCACGCGTTCGACCAGTATTTCAATTTCGTCGACCGCAACGGCGCCGCCGTGCAGGTGAGCGCGAAACTGCTGCGCTTCGGCAAGGAGCGCGCGACGCCCGCGCTCGCCGCCACGCTCAAGCTCGAACGCGGCGCGCGCGTGGCGAGCGTCGAAAACCTGCGGCTGCGCGACGGTGTGCCGCTCATGCTCGATCATCTGTGGATGCCGCTCGACGTGTTCCCCGAACTCGACGCCGACACCTTCGCGGCACGGCGCGGCTCGATCTACGGCTTTTATCAGGAGCGCTTCGGCATTTCGGTCGTGCGCGTGGTGGAGGACCTGGGCGGCGCGATCGCCGACGCCGCGATGGCCGAGGCGCTGGGCGTGCGGGCGGGCACGCCCGTGCTGCGCATCGAGCGCACCGCCTACACGTTCAAGGACAAGCCGGTGGAGTTTCGCGTGCGTTACGTCGAGTCGAGCCAGTGCGTGTACCGCAACACGCGCGGCTTGCAGGATTGACGCCGCGCGTTTCTCACGCTCCTCGCGTTCATCGCGCCCCTCGCGTTTAACGTCGCCTGATCGACAGCCTGCTCGTGCGGCGCGCGGATTTCACGCCGCCGTGATCCACGGCTCGCCCGCGTGGCCGACGATGCGGGCGGCGTCGAAGCGATACGCCATCAGCGCCGCGAGCCCGCGCCGGCCGTCGATCGACGCCACCGCGCTCGTGAAGCCGTGCTTCGCGATCAGCGCCGACTCGATCGCGTCCGCCGCCGCCTTGCCGATCTCGATCGCCTCCATGGCCTTGCCCGCGTTGCGCGCCAGCCCCGCCGCCTGGGTGGCCGCCACGCCCAGCGCGTGCTGCGTGCGCGCCGCGTCGAGCTTGATGAGCCGCGCCACGGCGAGCGTCGCGCCCAGCACGCCGATCGACGACGCCACGTTCCAGCGCGCGCGATATTCGTCGCTATCGAGCGCGGCGAGCACGCGCGTGCCCGCTTCCACGCCCACCGCGACCGCTTCGGCGAGATCGTCCTCGGAAGCGCCGAAGCGCTCGCCGGCCGCGAGCGCCGCCGCGAGCACGGGCGTGGCGAGCGAGGGCACCGCGCGCGCGGCGAGTTGCGCGCCGAGCGTCCACGCCCGCACGCGCGCGTCGAGCGAGGTTTGCGTCGGGCTTTGCGTCGACGCCACGCGCGGCGCGGCGGCCTCGCCCGCCTGCGCGCCCGCGCGCGTTTCGTTCAGCGCGCGCCGCGCCTGCTCGACGGCGGCCTCGCCCTGCTTCGGCAACGGCGCGAGCGCCAGCGTCACCAGCGCTTCGGATACGGCGGAATGGGAAGCGGCCTCATGCATGATTCGGTTCCTTGGGAAAGCACAGTTCGAAGAACGGGCCGAGCGCGGGCAGCAAAACGATGTCGCGCACCGCCTCGGCAATGCGCGCGGTCGCGCCCGCGCCCAGCACCGGATCGATCAGCAGTTCGATCTTCTCGCGCAGTTCCTCGTTCGTGAGCGGGCGCGCGAGACTGCCGCGCGCGTGCTCGACGTGATGCGCGACCGTGCTGCCGTCGCGCAGCCGCGCCTCGATGAACGCTTCGTCGCGGTTCACGCCCGCGTCCGGCGCGAGCTTCGTCTTTGCGCGCACGGCCGTGACATCGGGCTGCACGACGCGCGCATCGTCGTATTGCGCGAGGCCCACGCGTTTGTCGCAAAGCGCCGCCGCCACGCCGTGAATCGCCGAAAAACGCGCCTGCAAGCCGTCCTTGGGCTGCGGGTTGCCCATCAGTTCCGGCACGAGCGGATGGCAGCGCAGCGTGATCGTTTCGATCTGGCTCGCGTCGGCGATCCGCGCGGAGAGCGCAAGCCCCGCGTCGATGGCCGGATGCGCGACGATCCCGCACGGATACGGCTTGTAGGTGTTCGAGAGCAGTTCCCAGCGCTCGCCCATCTGGCCGTTCATCAAGTCGAAATCGACCTTGGTCGAAAGCGAATGCGAGTAGCCGCCCGCCGCCTCGAAAATCTCCGCTTCGGCCGATTGACCGCCCTGCGCGAGCCGCGCCGCCGCGATGCCGTTGGCGGCGGCCTTGCCGGGGTGATACGGCTTGGTCATGGTGCCGAACGCTTCGCGCTGCCCGACGAACATCGACGCCGCGATTTCGCTCGCGCGCGCGATGCCTTGCGCGTCCAGACCCAGCAGCAGCGCCGCCGCCACCGCGCAGCCGATCACGCCGCAGGTGCCGGTGATGTGCCAGCCGCGGTCGTAGTGCTCGGGCGAGATCGACACGCCCACGCGCAATTGCGCCTCGCAGCCGAGCGCGAACGCCGTGAGCGCCTGCTCGCCGGTGGGCCGCGTGGACGGCGCGAGCGCCGTGAGCACCGCCCACACCGAAGCGGCCGGATGAATCACGGTGGCGAGATGCGTGTCGTCGAAATCGTCGAGATGGCCCGCGAAGCCGGTGGCGAGCGCCGAGAAATGGACGTCGGCGCGCTCGCGGCGGCCCGGCACGGGCGCCTCGTGCGGCACGCCCAGATCGCGCGCGGCAGCGAGGATCGCCTCGACGCCCGGATGATGCGACGCGCCGATCGACGTGCCGATGACGTTGATGAGAGAGCGCCGGGCCTCGTCGGCGACATCCGGCGGCAGCGGTTGCCGCGCCAGTTGATGCAGGCCGTGCGCGAACGCGGCGGCGATGGAACTCATTGGGTCGATTCCTCCAGACAGTGACCGCCGCGCCGGGAACGCTCCCCGGCATCGCGGCAGCGGTGCGGACACCACGAAAATCCGTTGCCGACAGCGTAACGTCGACACTTTGCCGCATTGTACGCTGCCGGTTTGCGCGAAACCAAGTTATTTTGATTTAAGTGTCGACACTTTGGGTGTGGATTGCATGCGTCGGCGAAGGCCGCGCCGGCAACTGTCGACATATCGGGTGGGCCGGGGAAGGCGTCTCGTGCGGTCGGGATCGCGAACTGGAAGGCGCGCGGCATCGCCGAAGGCTGGCTCGCGCCCGGCGACCCTCCCCCTGCGTGAGATCGTCGAGAGGCTGGTCTCGCACGCCGCGCCGCCCGGCTGGAACCCCATCAGCCTGACGGGTGGCTATGCGCGGCACGCCAGTAAACGCGTTGCCAGGGAGCGATTCCGGCAACGCGCACCTTCCTGAGAATACGAATGGTTATCTGCGGGGGGCGCAGTCAACCCGGCGGCAGCCGACGAATCGGTGTCCTTATCAATGCATGCACGTGGCAGCATCACTCACGGTCCAACGATTCCGCGCTGCACGGCGCGCCTTGAGTCAGGTGCGAGGGGACTGCGCCGTCATGCGGTGGCGGGCTTCTTCATCGTCTCGTCAACGCTGCGCGCGCCAACCTGACAACGCCTTTACCAGCGCCGTTCCAGCCTTCTACTGATAGTCGAAAGTGAAGATCAGCGCGCTCGTCACCGCACCCGGCGTTGTGGAAGCGGCAACACGCTGGTATTGGGCGAAGAACGAATAGTTGTACTGCTGATTCGCTGCAATCGAGCCTTGCGGAACGCGGGTTTGCAGGGGCATCGGATTATGATTTGCCTGAAGCACCTGAATGTCGTAACCGGTCGCGCCGCCGCTCACCACGGAAAGCAAGCCGGCTGCGGGATTGTCCACATGCACTATCGGCGCTGCATCCAGGGTAATGCCGACCACGGCGCTACCCGTGCAGTTCAGGCCGATCGTGAACGGCGTCGTTCCCGTCACCGAACCGACAGCGGGCATGCCGCCGCTCGAGACCGTCGGCAACGTCACGCTCGCGGGATTGCTGACGGTGCAGGTCAGGTTGTTCAGGACGATGTTGCCGGACGGCGCGATGTAGGATGAGACGGCAGGCGTTCTGCTGACGTCCGAGTTCAGCACATAGCCCGTGTTGTACACGCCGAATATGAAGGCGAAATTGCCCGGCGTCAGGGACGCATTGGCCGGTATGGCGCCGGATAGCCTGACAAGCTCGAGCGTGCCGGAAAAGTTGAACACGCCACCTGCGCCGATCGTTGCAATGACCGAGGCGCAGGTTGAACCGGCCGCATTGGTGATCGCCGTCCCGGCGCCGTTTCTGATACGCATGCCGATACCGGCGATGCTCGTGGAATACACACCCGACATGACTTCGGTCGAGCCGCCGTTTTCGGTACACGCGACGATGGCGCTGCCTACCTGAATGGTGTTCGGGCTGCCAATGCCTAGCACGCAGGACCCTGTGATCGTGAAGGGCACCGTTGTCCCTGGAATCGTGTCACCGGGCTGGAGGTTGCTTCCCACCTTGATGGTCCCGGGAAACGTGAGCGTCTGTGGCAATCCGGAGGTCGCCGCGCACGTTGATACCGCAAATGCCGAATTGTGAAGGCAGAATCCGAGCACCAGCAAGGCAGCAACGCGCGCCGTCTGGCGGCAACGGCTCGCCGCCCCCGAACGGGGTCCATCGCCATCCGTCTGTGCGCATATTGCGGACTGCCTGCGCGCATCGCGCAGAAACCCGACCCTGTTCGCCAGAACGTCGTAAATGCGCCGGAAACCTGCATGACGCCCAGACTTAAACCACTGCATACTCTTTGCCATCACTCTCTCTGTACGATTCGCGCTGCTGGCGCTTTCGCGTAGATCCTGCTTATCCGCCGACCCCGCACACCGAATCAATCGTGGCCCACGTCGTTGACTTCGCGCCGACCGCGTCGCGTAACGCGTATCTAACGCCGCACTGCTGCCGGTTGGTGCCCTCGGCCCCGTCCGCACCCGGATGATCGGCAAGGCGCCCGCGCACGCTTCATATCATAGTGCCCGCGCGCCGCGCTATTGATACGACATCGTGAACGTGGCGAGCGCATTCACGGGGCCAGGAACCAGTGGACCTGCCGTGCGGGTGTACTGGGCCGTCAGGTGAAGATCCATCGGGCCACCCGTCGCGGTACCGAGCGAAAGCTGGTTCGGGTTTCCCCACGACGACGAATCGGCGCCGTACGAAACGACCGTTGCACCATCGGGAATCTGGAGGCCAACGCCCGATGCGCCGGACCCCGACGCGAGACTCAGGACGTTCGACGTATTCGCGCTATTAGATGCGTCGCTCAGGGTGATGGCAATGTAGGCACCGGCCGCGCAGTCGAACACGAGGTCAAAGGGTGTCGCGCCTTTGGTTGTTCCGGCGGGCGCCGTGCCGAACGATACGCTCGGCAGGGCGACGTGAACCGAGGTCGTGGTCACGCTGCATGCGGGGTGGTTCAGGGTTGCGGTGACTGCCAGATTCGCGGCATTCAGCGAATAGCCTCCTCCCGAAAACTGAAGCCACGAGCCCACGCTGTAGGAGAGCGCATTGGTCCCGAAGTTCGTGATAGTGTCGGTTACGATGAGTTCCACCTTCACCTGGAGATAGCCCGATCCGTAATTTCCGCTGCAACAGGGATAGGAATAGGTGTACGACAGCGGCGCGGGCGTCGGCGCCTGCGGCGTATTCCAGTAGCTTGTACTGGACCAGATCGAAACGCGGATGCCGATGCCCGGAATGTTGGTCGGATAGATGCCTGCCGATCCAGCCCCTGTCATGTTCCAGGTCGCCGTGGTCGATACGTTGGCCCCGCAGTCAACGCCCTGATGCTGGAACAGATTGTCGTATGAACCCGATTTGGTCGCGAGGATCGTTCCGATGGCCGGATTCAGCGGCATCGTGACATTGCCCAGGTCAATGGCGTCGATCTGAAAGGCCCCGACGGCGAAAGTGCAAGTCGCGTTGGCAAGCCCCGGAGCGAGGCCAAGTGTCAGCAGCGCTAGCACCGGCAGCGCCTTTTTCCGGCAGACCGCGAGAACCTGCGATGCGATATTCATCGCGCGGCGCGTGCCACGCTTCGATTGCCCGGCGATACCCGGGGAAGCCATCGAATTGCCACCCTGGGGAACCACCAGCCCGGAAGGGATGGAAGGGACAGTTGTCGATTGTCCGTTCGCTTCGCCAGCGCTGGAGTTTGCCGCACACAGCCGATGCCGGAGCACCCGGGCGCGCGGCCACCGCCTGCGCATAACTGTCATCGAAAAAAAGTCCAAGATCTTCACGAAATCCATGCTCAGTCCCTGCTGGCCGGCGACATTCGCGGCTGCCAGCGTGTGGCACGGCCATCCGTACCGGTTGTGCGGAACGCCGCGCCTGCCCGCTTACTTCTCACAGGCCGCATCGATGGTCGTCCACGTGGACGACTTCGCGTTCATCGTCGCCGGTAGCGAATACGTCAGCCGGCACTGCTGCCGGTTGGTGCCCTCGGCCCAC